>CAZUUU010000005.1:0-55240 GCA_964622685.1 uncultured Methylibium sp. | reverse complement strand
GCGCTGCAGCTCAGGTTGCCGTTGAAGTCGGTGCTGCTGGTGGCATTGCCCTGGGGGTCGTAGCTCAGCGCCTGCGCCACCGCGCCGCCGCAACTGCTGCAGGGCTGGCTGACGCCGGTGACGACGCGCCGGCCGAGGATGTTGCTGTAGCCGAAGTTGCGGCTGGTGCCCAGCGCATCGACCACGGTGGCGCTGCCGTCGGCGTTGTAGGTAAAGGCCGTCGAGTCGGCACCGCCGGCGTGGGTGGACAGCGTGGCGCGCTGCTGCGCGTCGTAGCGGAAAGTCGCGAAGCGTCGGCCCGCTTCGTCGACGATGCCGGTCAGGGCATTGGGGAAGCTGCCGCCCACGTTGGCCGGCTCGTTGTACAGGTAGTTGCGCTGGACGCTGCCGGCGCCCTCGGGATAGCTGGCGCTGGCGATGCTGCCGGCGCCGTTGTAGGCGTAGGTGATGACGCGCCCATCGGGCCGCGTCACGGTGGCGATGCGGCCTTGCGCGTCGTAGCCCAGCGTCAGCGCGCGGCCGAAGGGGTCGGTGATGCTGGTGAGGCGGTCGCTGTCGGGGGCGGCGTAGGCCAGGCTCAAACGCGCGCCGTCGAGCCGCGTGATGGCGGTCAGCCGGCCCTGGGCGTCGTAGCTCTCGAAGCGGTTGTCGGGTGTGCGCAGCCGCCAGCCGGTGGTGCCGGTCTCAGCGTCGGTCAGGCGATCCAGGCGATAGTCGATGTCGGCTTCGGCCGCCAGCCAGGCGCTGCCGGTGGCGTTGAAGTCGTAGCGGCGGCCGTCCTCGCGATAGAGCTTGACGGCGCCCGGCACGACCTGGTTGCTGCCGGCAGCGTAGGCGGTGACGACGAGGCGCCTCTCGTAGCCGTGCTTCCAGTTGATGCCCAACGGCCCGCGCTCGAAGCTGAGCGAGTTGTAGGACCGCCACCAGGTCAGCGGCATCCAGCCGGCGCCGCGATAGTCGGTCTGCAACTGGAACTTGTTGCCCGAGCTGCCGTCGATCGGATTGCTGCCGCCGGTGCCCGGGCCGCCGCCGCTGCCCCCGCCGCCGCCGCCGCCCGCCGAGCAGCCGCCCGGATCGCACTTCGGGCAGCAGTAGCCGTTGCCGTCGGCCAGCCCGGGCAGCGGGCACGAGGCGCCGCTGCGGTAGGCGTCGTAGGGCTGCTCGGCCAGCACCGTCAGCCACACGTTGAACTGCTTGCGCTGGATGGTGACGCGGCACTGCACCTCGGCCTCGGGATCGACCACGAGCGCATTGAGCACCTGGATGCGGTGCTTGAGGCTCGATCCGGCCTGCTGTTGCGCGAGGATCGCCTCGCCGCCCGCAAGGCAGGCGGCCTGTGCCGTGGGATACGGCTTCTGCTGGCTGTCGCTGGCCAGGTACCAGTAGACCTCGGCCCGCGCGCCGGCGGCGGCCAAGGCCATCAGGCACGACAGCCCGAGTCGGGCAAGCGCTCGTTTCAGCATGCGGTGGTCCTCCCTGTGCGGCACCGCGGAGGGCGCCGGATGCGCGTCTTCGCGCGCAGACCCAGTGCATCAGCTGCCGATGAAGCCGCGTTGAAGCCGATGCGGCCAACGTGAGCCGTTCGGCGCGGCACGCGCTCTGCCACGTGGTCCGGGCGCAGGCTTCCCGCAGCGCGGACGGCCCTAGGTCTGTTCGTCCCGCTCGGCGCTGTCCGGGCGCGGCCTTGTCCACGCCGCCGGCCGACGCATCGAGACGAGGCCGGGCACTGGCGGGCCCGGGATGTCCCGATGGACCGGTCGCAGCAGATCGAGCCACAGGCCGGCCAGCATGCGTGCCGCCGCGGCCGACGGAGTTGCGGGCCGGGCGTCCGCGGATTCGTCGTCGCGGGGCTCGCGGTCGCCCATGGTCGGCCCCGTCAGCCGGCCTGGCGATGCCGGTGTCGCAGCAGGAAGGCGAGGACGCCGAGAGCGGCGGCGATCTGCACGGCGGCATCGGGCAGCGGCGGTCGGGCCTCGGCTGATGCCTGATCGCCGGCCGGAGACGAGGGCTCGAAACCGGCGCTGCGTGCGTCCGGCGCCGTTACCGGGCGCTCGGCAACGGGCGCCGCTGCCTGGACGGCGATGGCGAGCGACCAGACGATCGAACCGACGACGACGAACTTCGATGAACTGCGCATGGGAGTGAAGCGCCGACGGAGCCGGCTCCGGGAATCTGCACGAAGCCTAGGGGCGTCCGGTGACAGCAAGCCATGCCAAGCCCGCGGAGGATGAGCCGGAAGGACGCTCACCCGCGGCCGCAAGCCGCAGGACGTGACCGTTCCGCGTCGATCGCGTGCCGGTCCGTGAGCCGGGTGGATCATTCGCGGCGAGGCGGGCGCCGGCTGCGCATCCCGCGCGCCGAAGCCGGCGTAGTGGCTGGCGTGGTTCCGTGTCGCCACGGCGATGCGGTTCGACCACCGCGGTATCCGTCAGTCCAGGCGCCGGTCGGCCAGCGACCGCGATGCACTCCTGGGCCTCACGTTCTCCGCAGTGCCTTGTTCGGCCGCGGTGCGAGCCGCACCGCGGCCCCCTCTATCCCTACAGGAGCAATGCATGAACATGAGCACGACATCGACCACGGCCGGCCCCAGGGCACGACGGCGGCGCCTTCGCGCGCCGGGCAAGGCCGCCGCCGCGGCGCTGGCCTTGTGCAGCACGCTGGCGGCTGCGCAGTCTGCCGACACCATCGTCGGCCTGACTTCCAACTGGCAACTCGCCAGCTTCAGCAGCGCGTCGCCGACGCAGGGCAGCGCGCCGGTGTCCATCTCCGGGCTGCAGTTCAACGAGGTGGTCCTGGGCATCGACTTCCGCCCCAGCAACGGCCTGCTCTACGGGCTGGGCAGCTTCAACAACCTGTACACGCTCGACGCGCGCACCGGCCAGGCCAGCTTCGTCGCGAGCCTGACGAATGCGAGCGGCGGCGCTGCGTTCGCGCTGAGCGCAGGGCGTGCCTACGACATCGATTTCAACCCGGTGCCGGACCTGGGTCAGACCCTGCCGTCGCTGCGGGTGACGAGCAGCGGCGGCGACAACCTGCGCATCAACGTCAACGGCGCGAGCGCCGGGCAGGTCAGCGTGGACACGGCGCTCTCGGTGCCCGGCGGCAGCACGCCGCGGCTGGCCGGCTCGGCCTACACCAACAACGATCGCGACCCTGCGACCGGGACCGCGCTGTACGGCATCGACTTCGACACCGACCGCCTGTTCCTGCAGTCGCCGCCGAACAACGGCACGCTGGTCACGGTGGGAGCGCTGGGCGTGGACACGTCGGCGTTGGTGGGTTTCGACGTCTCGGGCATCACCGGGAACGCCTACGCCTCGCTGACGAACCCGATCGACAGCCGCAGTTCGCTCTACCGCATCGACCTCGCGACCGGCGCCGCGCTGCTGCTCGGGGCCTACGGCGTGCTCGGCAACACCTCGGCTGCGGCGCCGCTGATGGACATCGCCGTGGCGCCGGTGCCGGAGCCGTCGACCTACGCGCTGATGCTCGCCGGCCTGGGCGCGCTCGGCTTCGTACTGCGCAGGCGGCCGGCCACTCGCTGAGCCGCCGGCGGCAGGCTGCGGCTCACGAGGCCGGCGGCCTGGCGTCGCCGTCGACCGGGACCGGGTCGGTCGATCTCGCTCCGGCCCGGCGACGCCGCTGGGCCACGCCCAGCGAAGCCGCCAGCAATCCCAGCGCCCAGCCCGGCAGCGGCACGTCGCCGTGCGAGGCGGGTTGCTGACCGAGGCTGCCCTGGGTCGCGCTTTGCAGCCAGTCGATGAAGCGCGGATCGCTCAACAGGATGCCGCCGCCGAGTGTGCCGAAGCGGTAGTTCACCTGCGTCGACCCCGGGGCCGGCGAGACCAGGTTGTTGATGCCGACGAGCCAGCGGCTGCCGCCGATCTCGGCGTAGGCCGGGCTGCCCGAGTCGCCGCCGGCCAGGCCGGTCTCGACGGTGTTGCCGAGCGTCGGTCCCCCCAAGGCCCCGGCGCCCGTCGGGCCGTCGAAGTCGAACAGGTAGAACAGGCTGCTGCGCCCTGAGGTATCGACGGTGGTCTGCACTGCGTCGGCGGCGTTCATGCCGCGCCGCTTGGTCGATGCCACGCCCGGCACCGAGGCGCCGACATCGCCGAGGCCGCTGTAGCCGTGCCCGACCAGGATCAGAGACTGGGCCGGCGGCAGGCCCTGCCGGTAGATCGGCAGCACGCGCACGGTGTCAGGCACCATGTCGCCGAGCGTGAGCAGCGCCAGATCGTCGTAGGGGAAGCTGTAGCTGGGGAAACGCTGGACGGCGGTGACGTGGCGCGTGACCGGCACCGTGCCCGGGTTGAGCTGGACCGACAGCGCCGTCGGCGGCCAGGCGCCGACGACGTGGGCAGCCGTCAGCACGTGCTGCGGCGCGACCACCACACCGGAGTAGATGCCGCCGTTGACGATCACCGCGACCGCCGAGGTCCAGGGTGAATCGCCGGTGTTGGCATCGATCCGCGCGGCCGCCGAATCGGGCACGCTGCCCGCCATGATCGAAAGAGCCGGGGGGCTGGCAAGCCCCAGGACGGCCACGACCGCCGCCGCCACCGGTCGGCCGGAGCGCGCAGGAGGCGGTCGCGAAACGTCCTGATCTTGCATGCACTCGATGCTTGACGGGTGATATGAACCTGCCGTGACGCCCCAGTCCGCCGAGCAGATCATTGACGCGCCCCGTCGCGGGGAGTGACGGGCCGGCGCATTGCGACTTGCACGCACAGGCATGCGGCCGACGCTGCCAGCAGGCTGACCATCACACGACCGCCGCCGCGCATGAAGGCCGACGCAGCCACCCAGGGGTGCCAGCCGTGCGGATCCAGCGTCTCGACCAGCATGGCGCGCAGCGGGCCGACCAGCGCGAGCGGCACGTCGACCAGCAGCAGGGCCGCCAGCAGCGGCAGGCCGGCGAGCAGTCGCCACGCCATCTCGCGCGCACCGAACCGCAGCGGCCAGACGGCGAGGCCGGCCGCAAACACGGTGACGACCAGCCAGACGGCGCCGCGCGGCGTCGACGACCGGGCCTGCGCGGCCGCGTCCGGCGCGATCGCGCGTGCGCCGACGATCATGTAGCGCGCCGGCGTGACGGTGAGATCGATGCTCGGCCGCGGCGGGCCGGAGGAACTGCGGAGATCGGTGACCTTGAAGTCCGGTTCCAGATGCTCGATGGCGACGCGCCAGGCTGGCAGCAGGCCGTCGACCAGCCGCTGCTGGAAAGGCAGGGCCAGCGCCGCGCTCGAGGCCAGCACCAGCAGGACGCGCAGCGCCGTGCTGGCGAGGGCCGAGGCCGGCCTCATCGAACTCATGCGGCGCCGGCGGCCGGGGCGCGCTGCGGCGGCGAGAAGCAGCGCTGCCACGCCAGGTAGAGCAGGAACACCGCGCCGACCAGCGCCAGGGGCCACCACAAGCCGTGGGCGTCCCCGAACCAGGCGCGGTGCTCGCGGTAGATGCCGAAGAGGCTGAGCAGGCGCAGCTGGTTGAGTGCGAACACGAGCAGGCTGCCCAGAGTCCAACCGAGCAGGCGGCCGGGCCAGCTGAAGGGCCCGGCGGCCACCGCGGCGATCCAGAGGGCCAGCACGTCGAGTCCCTCGCACCCCTGCAGGACGTTCAGCCCGCCGCCCGATGCGACCAGGCGCGAGCCCGACGCACTGACGGCCTCGGCCGCCAGGCCCGAGGTGTTCAGCAGCCACGCCGCCAGCGGCACGCTCAGGTCTTCGATGAACCAGCGCTCGAAGCCGTCGCTCCAGCTTGTCAGTGCATGGAGCAGCAGGAAGACCAGAGCGAACACGGCCAGGCGCAGCGGTGTGCTCATGCCGGACCGCTCCAGGGTTCCGCTCCCAGCACCGACCGCAGCCATCGGCCATGCGCCCTCAGGGCCTCGCCGCCGCCGACGGTGCCGAAGGTGTAGGTCGGTGCCTCGTCCGGCCGGCTGCGCGTCACGAAGGTGTTGATCCCGACGAGAGCCGGGCGCCCGTCTTCCATCGTGAAAGCCGGGCTGCCCGAGTCGCCCGCGGCCAGCCCGGTCTCGACGCGGTTGCCCAGCGACGCCGCCGGACCTTCGCGGCCGGTGCCTGGCGGGTCGAAGCTGAACAGGTAGAGCAGCGGGCCGTCGTCGCCTGCGCCCGCGTCCGGTACGACGCGATCGATCCGGTTGGCACCGATGCGGCGCAGGGCCGGGTGGCTGGCAACTGTCATCCCGCGATCGCCCGGACCCGAGCCGCCGTAGCCCGCGATCTCGATCCGCTGGCCGGCACGCATCGGCCGGCGCGCCAGGCGGGGCAGTTCGAGTTCGGCGGGCAGCGGCGCGTCGAGCTCGAGCAGTGCGAGGTCGCCGTGCGGATAGCCGGACTCGATGCGTTGCGGCCGCGGATGCCGATGCACCTGGGTCACGGCACGGCGGTGCGACAGGTCGCGGCCCAGGTTCAGGAACAGCATCAGGCCTCTTCCGTCGCCCGCCACGTGGCCCGCCGTCAGCGCAAAGCGCGGCGCGATGCAGACCGCGCTGTAGGTGCCGCCGCGAGCCGCCACGCTGGCGGCGCAGGTGAATGCCGATCTGCGGAGATCATCGAGACGCGCTTGCGGCGAGTCCGGCGCCTGGCCCGCCATCAAGGCCCGGGCCGGACCGGCGGCGACGGTCGCCGCCGCGGCGGCGGCGAAGCGCCGTCGATCGAGCGCAACGAACTCAGCCATCGCTGCGACGCCGGGCCTGCCATGCCGGAGCGTCGTCGTTCACCAGAAGCTCCAGGCGCGCTGGTGAACGACCCACAGGCCCAGCGCCAGGTTGGCGACGGCGTGGGACAGCACCGCATGCCAGAGCTGACCGGTGTGGCGGTAGAGCGCACCGAAGACGAGGCCGGCGATCAGCCCGGCCAGCCACAGGTCGTGGCCAAGGGCGAACACCGCCGAGCTGGCCACCAGCGCGAAGCGGCTCGTGGCGCGCGGCGCCAGCGTCAGGAACTGCCGACGGTCGATCCAGCGCATCAGGAAGGAGCGCCAGAACAGCTCCTCGATGAGGGGCACGACCAGGACCGCCCCCGCGAGTCTCACGGCGATCAGAGGCCCATCGAGCTGGCCCGCCGCGTCCAGCGGGACGAAGCTGGTGATCGGCTCGCCGAGTCGCATCCAGGGTTCGTCCAGCAGCACCCACAGCGTTGCCACCGCCAGGCCGGACAACGCCGCCAGCAGCGCGGGCGGCCACGAGCGCCCCGGGGCCCAGGGGTCGCGCAGTTCGACGTAGTGGCGAAACAGGAAGGCCACGACGACGGCGGCGACGCCGGCCTGCAGGCCGTAGAGCCAGCGGGTGTCTACGTGTCCTTCGACAGCGCCGCGCAACGCCAGCAATCCGATGAAGAGCGCGAACGGCAGACAACGGATGAGCGCCGGGTGCAACAGATGCAAGGAGGCCATGCGAAGCGACAACCATGGCCCCCCGAGGCGCGGGGAACGGTGGCAGGGTATTCCGTTCAATGATTCGCGCCGACGGTAGTTCGGCGCATTGACGGCCTTGTGTCAGTCGCGGCAGGGCCGCCGGGCGACCCGCGCCGCACTGCTGGGCTGTTCAGCGCACGGCCGATCGGGCTGCAGACCGCAAATGAATGTGTTTCACATAGTCCGATCGGACTGTGCTTTCTCAGACTTGGCATCGAACTGCGATTGTTCCGATCGAGGGCGCTCGATACGCTGGTGCCGGTAGGAAGTCGCGCTGCGGGCACATGGCTCACCGCCGGCTCATCGGCCTTTCATCGCAATGTGTCCAGCCGCAGGCCGGCGGCATCACCCCTCTTGCAGAAACGGAACGGATCATGAACAGACTCCTTCTGGCGACGGCCGCCACGGCCGTGCTGTCTGCGGCTCCCGCCGCGAGCGCCCAAAGCTTCCTCGAGGTCGTCAATCCGACGGCGCTGCGCACGACGACCGCGTCGACGCAGTTCGTCGGTGCCGGCGTCGATCTGGTCGTCGGTCAACTGCGCCTGCGCCTCGACGAGGGCCAGCGGGCCTTCGTCACCTACACGCTCGAAGGTGCCGAAACGACGCTGCGCAACCAGTTCTTCGGGCCTGGCGAGTCGTCGATGATCGACAGCACGGCGGCTCGCGGCACCCTCATCACGACGAGCCTGGCGGCGGGCCTGCTGGATTTCAGCTTCCGCAGCAGCGGCAAGTCGGCGGTCGTGAGCAACGCCGCCAACTACGGCTGGAGCACGAGCCAGTTCGGCCTGGTTCTCGATCCGGGACGCCTGTCGGGCCGCCTGCTGTTCGAGGATGGCTGGCCCCGCACCGATCTCGACTTCGATGACCTGGTGGTGCGGTTCAACGTCAGCGTCGCGCCGGTCCCGGAGCCCGGCGCCATCGCGCTGATGCTGGCCGGACTCGGCGTGGTTGCCGTGGCGACGCGACGTCGTCGGCGCCCGGTTTGACGGCGCACCGCGCGCCGCGTCGTCCGGCGCGATGCGCCGCATTGCGGGGCGCCGACTGTGTCGATCGCGCGAATGCGGCGTGTCCTTGGGTCCCCGGTTCCTCAGGGTCTGCCGCGAGAGCAGTTAAGCAAGTCGTCACATCGCACGGATAGCGTCCGTGCCTTTCACCGCATCCGCCCACATGCTTGCCACGTCGCCACGCGTCCCGCTAGGCCGCGGCCATCGCTCGATCGTGTGGGCGGTGCGGGTGTTCGTCGAGCCGGTGCTGGCTGGCGGGTCGCTGCTCGTGAGCAGCCTTGTGACCGGCGTTCCCTTCACGGGGGCGGAGCTGCTGTTGCTGCTGCTGGCGTTCGCGCTCAGCTTCCCTGGCGATCCGTCGCTGCCGCGCCAGCCCCGGCAGTTGCTCGTGAGTCTTCTGACGCGCTGGCTCTGGATCTCCGTGGTCCTGGCCTTCCTCGGGTATGCGACGCGCTTTCTCGGGCACTTCGACCCGCGCTTGATCGCCGTGTGGCTGGTGCTGACGCCGACGCTGCAGTACACCGCCCATCGACTGCTGCCGATGCTGCTGCCGCAGTTGCTGGCGGTTGATGGCGTGCGCCAGGCGGTGGTGGTCTCGTCGGGGCCGCTCGGACGCCAGATCGCCGCTCACCTTCAGGCCGACAGCGGCCTGGGCTATCGCTTCGCCGGCTACTTCTGCGACGACGTGGACAGCGGCGGGGCGCTCGACGACGCCCCCGTGCTCGGCGGCGTCGACGACGTCGCCGAGCAGGTGAAGTGCCGGGGGATCGAGACGGTCTTCATCGCGCTGCCGATGCACGCGCAAGCCCGTGTGGCGCAGTTGCTCGATCAACTGAGGGACACGACGGCCTCGGTCTACTTCGTGCCCGACATCTTCGTCTTCGACCTGATCCAGGCCCGCATCGACGACCTCAACGGCATGCCCGTCGTCGCGGTCTGCGAGACGCCGTTCGTCGGCGCGGCCGGCCTGCTCAAGCGCGGCAGCGACGTGCTGCTGTCGGTCGCGATGCTGGCGCTCCTGTGGCCGGTCATGCTGGTCGCGGCCTGGGGCGTGTGGCGGTCCTCGCCGGGGCCGATCCTGTTCCGGCAGCGCCGCTATGGCGTCGACGGGCGGGAGATCGTCGTGCTGAAGTTCCGCACCATGACCGTCGCGGAGGACGGCGAGACGGTGAGTCAGGCCCGGCGTGGCGACCAGCGGGTGACGCGCTGGGGCGCGTGCTTGCGTCAGACCTCGCTCGACGAGCTGCCACAGCTGTGGAACGTCCTGCAAGGCTCGATGAGCCTGGTCGGTCCTCGACCGCACGCCGTCGCGCACAACGAACTCTATCGGCAGCGCATCAAGGGCTACATGCTGCGCCACAAGGTCAAGCCCGGGATCACGGGCTGGGCCCAGGTCAACGGGCTGCGCGGAGAGACCGAGACCGTCGAGAAGATGCAGCGCCGCATCGACTTCGATCTCGAATACCTGCGACGCTGGTCACTGGCGTTCGACCTGCTGATCCTATGGCGCACCGTGCGAATCGTGCTGGCGCGGACGAACGCGTACTGAGCGCTGCCCACCCACCCGCTGGTCGTCCCGATGTCCATGTCTGCAGTACCCCTGGCGCTCCCCCAACCGTCGCCTGACGAGCACCCCGTCCTGATGGGTGCCAGCACCCAGACGCTGCTGTCGGTCATCGCCGACGCCGTGCAGGTGCGGCGTCGCTACGAGTTCTTCGTCTGGGCCCAGGTGCGGCTGCAGGCGGTGTTGCCGCATGACGTGCTGGTGTGCGGCATGCCGCGCAACCAGAGCGCGCGCATGATGTTCGACTACCACTACAGCGTGCCGGTCGATCCGGAGGCGCTGGCGCGGCTGTGCCACCCGCGCGATGGCCTGGCCAATGACCTCGTGGACCGCTGGATCGGCGATGGCTACGAGCCGATGCTGATCAGCCGCGACACCGCGCGGTCCGCCGACGCGCGTCTCGGTGGCGAACTGGCGGCGCTGGGTTTCGCCGACTGCATCGTGCATGGGATCCCGCGCGCCCAGGCGTCAGCGTCGGCGCACTGCTTCTTCGCGTTCGTGTCGCTGATTCGCCCGTCCACCGACACCGACCAGCGGCTCGCCCAGGTGCTGGTCCCGCACATTTTCAGCGCCTACAGCCGGGCGCTGGTCCGCGAGCGGCCGGTGGCCGAAGTCGACTCGGGCGAGCACCGGGATGCCACGATCACCGACCGCGAAGTCGAGATCCTGCGGTGGATCCGCGATGGCAAGAGCAATCACGAGATCGGGATGATCCTCAGCATCAGCCCGCTGACGGTGAAGAACCATGTCCAGAAGATCCTTCGCAAGCTGAACGCCACCAACCGGGCCCAGGCGGTGTCCAAGGCGATCTCGATGAAGCTGCTCGGCGCATCGAGCATGCGTTCGGCCGGCCACGGCGCGGGGGACACGTGACATGAGCCTCGCGTCGTGCCGATCGGGGCTGCCGCTCTCGCGGCCGCGCGGCTTCACCTTGCTGGAGCTGCTGGTGGTCCTCGTCATCATCGGCCTGCTCGCCGGCCTGGTCGCGCCGCGCTTCTTCAACCAGATCGGCAAGAGCGAGACGCAGGTGGCCCGTGCGCAGCTCGATTCGATCGAGAAGGCGCTCGACGCCTACCGCATCGACACGGGCCGCTTCCCGACCACCGCGCAGGGGCTCGCGGCGCTGTTCACCAAGCCCGACGAGGAGGCGCGGTGGGCCGGGCCCTACCTCAAGCGCGATGCGCCCAGCGATCCCTGGGGCCGTCCCTATGTGTACCGCGCGCCGGGAGCACGGGGGGACTTCGATCTGCTCACCCTCGGCAAGGACGGCCAGGCCGGCGGCACCGGTGACGCCCAGGACGTCGTGGTCGAGCGCTGACATCGGCCAGCCGGACCTCACCGTGCAGTTCGCCGTACTGGCCCTCGATCCTGCCCGGGCGGAGCGCCGCCTGATCGTCGACGCGGCCGATGCGACGGCCGCGCGGCGGGCGGCGGCGCGTGACGGCATGACCGTCCTCGAGGTCCGGCCGATGCGCGCCGGTGGCCTGCCGCTCGATGCGCGAGGGGCGGACGCATCCCGCTTCGACCTGGATCTTTTTTGCCAGGAATTGCTGGCGATGCTGGAAGCCGGCGTGGCCGTGCCCGAGGCCCTGCAGACGCTGGCGGCCAAGGGCCATGGCCGTGGTTCGGTGGCCATCGCCGCGCTGGTCCGATCGATCGGAGAGGGGTTGCCGCTGTCCGGCGCCATGGCGGCGCAGCGCACGGTGTTTCCGCTGCTGCTGGTCGAGTCGATGCGTGCGGCCGAGCGGACCAGCGACTACGTCCCGGCGCTGCGCCGGTTCGTCGACTATCGACGACTGGCTCGCGAGCTGCGCGCCAAGCTGATGACCGCGGCGCTGTACCCGATGATCCTGCTGGCCGTCAGCGCGGCGGTGCTGCTGTTCCTGGTCGGCTACGTGGTGCCGCGCTTCGCCCAGGTCTACGACGACCTCGGCGACCGCATCCCGCTGGCCTCGCGATGGCTGCTGATGGCCGGGACCGCCCTCGCAGCGCAACCGCTCTTCAGCGCGTTCGTGGTCTTGCTGCTCGGAGTCGCGGGGGCGCTGGCCTGGCGGGCCGGCTACGGCCGCGCCGCCCTCGTGCTGCTGGTGCGGACCGTTCCGCGGGTGCGCGAGCTGCTTTCGACCGCCGAGATGGCGCGCCTCTATCGCACGCTGGCCTTGCTGCTGTCGGGCGGCATGCCGATGGTCGCCTCGCTCGAGCTGGCGGCCGGCGTGCTGCCGCCGTCGACCGCGCAGCGGCTCCAGGCGGCGCGGCGCGGCATCGCGGAAGGCCGGTCGTTCTCCGTCAGTCTTGCGGAGCAGGGCCTGAGCACGCCGGTCGCCGAACGCTTCTTCCGCGTCGGCGAGGCCACCGGGCGCCTGGCCGAGATGATCGACCGCGCGGCCGACTTCCACGAGGACGAGGTGGGTCGAGCGGCCGACTGGGTGGGGCGGGTGATCGGTCCGGTGATGATGCTGGTGATGGGCGTGGTCATCGGTTTCGTCGTCGTGCTGATGTACATGCCCATCTTCGCGTTGACCGAGGTCCTGCAGTGAAGCGCGACGCCGTGGTCCCGGCCTCGGGTGAGTTCTTCGCGCAGCAGTCGCTGGCGGCACGGACGACCGGCCGCTCGTTCGCGGCGGTCGCAGCGGAGGCGCTCGGCAGCGCGCCGGCCGAGGCACTGGCCGGCTGCGCCGCGGCGATGGGCCTGCCTTTCTTCGACGCGAAACAGTTGTTCGAGCTGACGCCCGATGCCGGCGCCATCGGCTTTGCAGAAGCCGAGCGGCGCCAGCTGGCCGTAGGCCGCCACGCCGATCGGGACGAGTCGCTGTGGCTGGTCATCGACGATCCCTTCGACGCCGGTCGCATCGACTGGGCCGAGTGCCGCCTCGGCCGGCCGTTCGCCATCGCCCTGGCGGCGCCCGACGAGATCCATGCGTGGCTGCGCCGCTGCAGCAGCTCGCAGCGCGCCACCGAAGGGGCCTTGTCGGGCGTCAGCGGGACGACCGACGGCAAGTCCGGTGCGTCCACGCAGGATCTTTCGCTGGGCGGCATCGCCGGCGAGTCCAGCCCGGTCGTGCGGCTGGCCAGTTCGGTCCTGTTCGACGCGGTCCGCGCGGGGGCGAGCGACCTGCATCTGGAGTCCGAGGCCGACGGCATGCTCATCAAGCTGCGCGTCGACGGGGTCCTGGACGCCGCCGGGCGCATCGACGACCGGGCCACCGCCGAGCAGTTGATCTCGCGCCTGAAGGTGCTGGCCGAGCTCGACATCGCCGAGCGACGTGTCCCGCAGGACGGTCGCTTCCAGGTCCGCATCGACGGCCGTGACGTGGACCTGCGCGTGTCCGTGATGCCGGCCGTGCACGGCGAGGACGCGGTGGTGCGGATCCTGGACCGCCAGCGGCTGGCCGACGACATGAAGGGCCTGAGCTTCGAGAGCCTGGGCTTCGACGCCGCGACGATCCGCCGGCTGCGTGAACTCGCCCAGCTGCCCTACGGGCTGCTGCTGGTGACCGGCCCGACCGGTAGCGGCAAGACGACCACCCTCTACGCCGCGCTGACCGAGATCAACCACGGCACCGAGAAGATCGTGACCATCGAGGATCCGGTCGAGTACCAGCTGCACGGCATCGTGCAGGTGCCCGTCAACGAGAAGCGCGGGCTGAGCTTCTCGCGCGGCTTGCGATCGATCCTGCGCCATGATCCGGACAAGATCATGGTCGGGGAGATCCGCGATGCCGAGACCGGCCAGATCGCGGTGCAGGCAGCGCTGACCGGGCACCTGGTCTTCACGACCGTGCACGCCAACAGCGTGTTCGACGTGATCGGGCGGATGCTGCACATCGGGGTCGATCCCTTCAACCTGACGGCGGCGCTCAATGCGGTGATCGCCCAGCGGCTGGTCCGCATCAACTGCCCGCTGTGCCTGCACGACGTCGCGCCCGATCTGCGCCTGCGGACCGTCGCCGAGCGCGAGCGTCTGCAAGGCCTGACGCTGAAGGCGGGACGCGGCTGCGGCGCCTGTCGCGGCAGCGGCTACCGCGGGCGGCGCGCGGTGGCCGAGGTGCTGGTCCTCGACGACGAGTTGCGCGACCTGATCGCCCAGCGTGCCTCGCTGGCGGCCGTCAAGGCCGCGGCGCGGCGTCGCGGCCTGCGGTCGATCCGCGCCGCGGCGCTCGAGCTGGTCGCCGCCGGCGACACGACCCTGGCCGAGCTGGATCGCGTGACCTTCGCCGATCCCGACCCGGTGGACGAGAGCTGAGGCCGGCATGCGCGAAGAATCCCTCCGCATCGAGCTCGGCTGCGACGTCGTCGCCGTGTCGGTCGGTGACCGCGCGGCCGGCCAGTTCCCGATCGAGGGCGGAGATTGCCAGGCCGCACTCCGCCAGGCCGTGTCCGCTGTCGAGCCGGGCCGCCGGCGCGTCGAGGTGGTCGTGAACGCCCTCCACGTCCGGCTGTTGGTGCTGCCCTGGGCCGATGCGCTGACGTCGGAGGCGCGGTGGCTGGCCTACGCCCAGAGCCGCTTCGACGATCTGTTCGGTGACGTCGCTGACGGCTGGCATCTGCGCGTGATCGCCGAGCGCCCGTCGAGGCCGCGGCTGGCCGTGGCCCTGCCGATGGCCCTGCTGAGCCAGCTCGAGGACGCGTTCGGCGCCGGACTGCGGAGTGTTCGCGTCGACGCGCTGACGCGCCTCGACGGCCTGCGCGGCCAGGAGCCCCGCTTCACCGGTGCCGTGGCGGACATCGGCCCGCGGCACGCCTTGCTGAGCCTGCTGGCCGACGGCTGCCTGGAGCGCGTGAGATTGCGGCGCATGACGCCTTCGATCGAGGAGCTGCGCGCCGCGCTGCTGGTCGAGTGGGCCGCGCTCGGCCGTGGCGGGCCGATGCCGGCCCTGGCCATCGGGCCGTCGGCGGTCTTCGATGCCAGCGACGGCGAGCCGCTGCGGGCGCTGGCACCGCGCCTCGTGCGCCTGCAGTGAGCTGATGATGGTCCGCGAGCATTTCGGCATCGACCTGCGGTCGACACGGCGCGGCGCCGGGGCCTGGGCCGTGGCCTGGCTGCTGGCCGGGCTGCTTGCGGTCTCGCTGGCTGTCGGTGCCATGGTGCCGCTGGTCCGGCAGTTCGACGAGCTCGCCGAGCAGGTGGAGCGCCTCGACCTTCAGCAGCGGCGACAGCGGGCCGGGTCCTTGCCGGAGCGCACGGCGAGCCCCGCGGAGCGGCGGCTTCGCACCGAGGCGGAGCGCACGGCGGCCCGTCTCCACCGCCCCTGGTTTGAACTCCTCGATGCGCTCGAGGCCAGTGCGCAGCCCTCCGTGCACCTGTTGCAGCTGTCGGTCGACACCGAGTTCTCGCGGCTGCAACTGCAGGTCGAGGCGCGCAGCCTGGAGGCCGTGCTGCAGTACCTGCGCGAGCTGGAGGCTGCCGGGCCACCACTGCGCGGTGCTCAGCTCGTCAACCACGAGCGCACGTCGGGCGAGTCCGGCACCAGCGGCGTGCAGGCGCGCCTCAGCGTGCGACTCGACGCCGGCGCAGCGCATGCTTCGGCAGCGAACCCGGCGGCAGACCCGCAGGCGCTGCGCCTGGCCTGCGCATCAGGCCCCGGTGCCAAGGAGCCATGTGCCGGCTCGCGCCGGCCCTGACGGCCATGCTGAGCCCATCGCTTCGTCCGGCCCGCGCGTGGGCATCCTATGTGGCCGCTCGCCTGGGCCACGTCGGCCTGGCAGGCATCGCGCTGTGCGCGATCGCCGTGGTGCTGGGCCTCGGTCACCAAGGGCTGACGGTGCGCCGCGACGCCCTGCAGGCCAGCGCCGACGCAGCACGCACGCGACTGCTGCGAGCATCGGAGCGGCCGACCGTCATGCCGTCCGGCACCGAGGCGCGCTCCTTCGTCACCCAGCTGCCGGGGCTGGAGGCGGTGCCCGAGTTCATCGAGAGTCTGCATCGCGAGGCGGCACGCGCCGGGCTCGACATCGAACGCGCCGAGTACCGGGCCCCGCCGCTGGCGTCGACCGAGCTCGTGCGCTCGCAGGTCGTGCTGCCGCTGCGAGGCAGCTATCGCGACCTGACGCTGTGGCTGGCCCGGGTGATGGCGGAGCACCCGGCCGCCGGCATCGACGAGCTGTCGCTGCAGCGCGACGCCACCGGCAGCGGCAAGCTGCGCGCCCGTGTCGTGCTGAGCCTCTACAGCCGGGGCGCGCCGTGACTCGCGACGCCGCCGGCGCCGACGGAGGCTCGCGATGAGCGCGCTGGCACGCCGCCGCCGCTGGGGTCTGCTGGGCGCGGCCCTGTTCGCCACGCTCGTCGCTTCGCTGTGGGCGGTCGGCGACGAGGCCCCCGAGGACTTGCGACCGCCGTCGCGGGCGGTGCCGGCCTCCGGCGAAGCCGCAGCGGGCGCCGCAGGCCTGCCGGAGGAGTCGACGGTGCGCCCGGCCGCGGCCGTCCTGCGCCTGCCGCAGCGGTCGGATCCTGCGCCCCAGGGACGGCGCGATCTGTTCGCCGCCTACGGCCGGCCGGCTGCGCGACCGGCCGCGACAGCTTCCGCCCCCCCGGCGCCGCCGCCCCTGCCGCTGACCCTGCCCTTCGGCTTCGCGGGTCGGCTGATCACCGCCGACGTCTCCTCGATCCTGCTCAGCCAGGGGTCCCAGACCCTGGTGCTGGCGGTCGGCGAGCAGTGGGGCGACTTCCGGCTCGAGCAGGATGGCGGCACGCACCTGAGCTTCGTTCACCTTCCCACCGGCGAGCGCTTGCCGCTCGCGACGCAGCCCTGACATGAACACCCTCCCGATGAGTGCGCGCCGGCGCGGCGGCTGTCCCCGCGCATGGCCGATCCTCGTGCTCGCCGTGGCGAGCCTGTTCGGCTGCGGCACGGCCCCCGAGTTGCGCCAGGGCCGTGAGCTGGTGGCTGCCGGTCGCACGCAGGAGGCGCTGGAAGTGCTGGAGGCCGGCCGGCGCCGAGCGCCGGACGACCTCGAGCTGCGCGCCGCCTATGTCCGCCAGAAGGACCTGGCCCAGATGCAGTGGCTGGTGGCCGCCGACGGCGCCGCGCAGTCACGCCGTTTCGAAGAGGCCGGCGATCTGTATGACCGGGTGCTGAAGCTCGATCCGGGCAACCACCGCGCGCGTGCCGGTCTCGAGTCGATGCGGGCGCGGCGCGATCACGACCAGAAGGTCGTGCGGGCTGAATCATCGATCGGCGAAGGCCGCCTCGCGGAGGCCGAGTCGGTGCTGCGCGGCGTGCTCGCGCAGGACGCCATGCACGGCCCGGCCCGCCGCGCGCTGGCGAAGTTGCGCGAGCGGCAGATGAACGCCGAGCTGATGCCGCCGAGCCTCAAGGCCGCGTTCCAGGCGCCCATCACGCTGGAGCTGCGCGACACGCCGCTGCGCAACGCCTTCGACGTCATCGGCCGCACGGCGCAGCTCAATTTCGTGTTCGACAAGGACGTCCGCCCCGACGCGCGCGTGACGCTCACCGTGCGCGCCAGCCCGGTGCAGGACGTGATCCGGCTGCTGCTGCTGACGCAGCAGCTCGATCGCAAGGTGCTCAACGACAACTCGCTGCTCATCTACCCGGCCACCCAGGCCAAGCAGCGCGAGTACCAGGAGCTGACGGCGCGGGTCTTCTTCCTGACCAATGCGGAAGCCAAGCAGGCCCAGGGGCTGCTTCGCACGCTGGCCAAGACCAAGGAAGTGCATGTCGACGAGAAGCTCAACATGGTGGCGATCCGCGACACCGCGGAAGCCGTGCGCCTGGCCGAGCGCCTGATCGACGCCATCGACGTCGCCGAACCCGAGGTGATGATGGAGGTCGAGGTGCTGGAAGTCAGCCACACGCGGGCGCGCGACCTCGGCGTGCAGTTCCCGAGCGAGGTGCGTGTCGAGGCCCAGCTGCCGCTGTCCACGCGCGTGCCGAGCGGGCGCATCGACACGCGCGATCCTTCACTGGTCGCGACGATCGGCAATCCGGCCCTGCGCATCGGACTGCAGGCGACCGATACCGACGTCAATCTGCTGGCCAACCCGCGCATCCGCGCGAAGAACCGGGAGAAGGCCAAGATCCTGATCGGCGAGAAGCTGCCGGTCTTCACCAGCACGGCGGTGCAGAACGCCGGGGTCGCGTCCTCGGTGTCCTACCTCGACGTGGGGCTGAAGCTGGAGGTCGAGCCCAATGTCTTCCTCGACGATGAGGTGGGCATCAAGGTCATGCTCGAGGTCAACACCAACCTCGAGCGCATCGTCTCGGCCGATGGCGGCACGACGGCGTTTCGTCTGGGGACGCGCACGGCGCAGACGAACCTGCGCTTGCGCGACGGCGAGACGGCGGTCCTGGCGGGCCTGATCAACGACAACGACCGCGACACGCTGGCCAAGGTGCCCGGGCTCGGCGACCTGCCGGGCATCGGCCGCGCGTTCGGCAACACGACCCGCACGCGCGAGAAGAGCGAGATCGTGCTGCTGATCACACCCCGCGTGCTGCGCAACCTCGCGCCGCCGACCGGCGAGCAGCTGGTGCTGGCCGCCGGCACCGAGGCCGCCGTCGGGGCCTTGCCGATCCGCATTGCGCCCACGCCCGCGCGAGGCATCGGCCTGTCGTCGAGCGGCGGCGCAGCGGCGCCTGCCGGCTTGGCTGTCGCGCCGGCCGCGGCCCCGGCGTCCGCTGTGGCGCCCGCTGTCGCGCCTGCAGTCGCGCCGGACGCCCCGGCGCCAGCCAACTACACGGCGCAATTGAAGGTCCCGCCCGAGGTCTCGATCGGTCGGGAGTTCAGCGTCGTCGTCGAGGTCGCCGACAGCGGGACGGCGCAGCAGGGCGAGGCCGTGCTGCAGTTCGATCCGTCGTTGCTCGGGGGCACGGGCCGCGTGTCGGTCGCGCTTCAGGCGGGTGGCGGCAGCCTGGTCGGCAGCGTCACCCTGCGCGCCCAGGCGGCCGGCGCCGGCTCGGCGCTCGTGCAGGTGCTCGGAGGCAGCGTGCGCCTGCCGGACGGTCAGCAGCGGCCGCTGACCGGGGGCTCGGCCACCGTCCGCATCGGCCTGTGATTGCGGCGCAGGGAGCATCGGCATGTCGATCCGGAACGCGCGCAAGGGATTCACCTTGCTCGAGATGGCGATCGCGCTCGCGGTGCTGTCCATCCTGGTGACGATGGCGGTGCCGGTGCTCAAGCTGCAGGCGCAGCGTGAGCGCGAGACCGAACTGCGCCAGGCCCTGCGAGAGATTCGCGGGGCCCTGGATGCCTATCGCGAGGCGGCGCGGGACGGCCGCGTCCGGCTGCCGGCCGACGCCTCCGGCTATCCGGCCTCGCTCGAGCTGCTCGTTACCGGGGTCCCCGACGCGAGCCGGACCGACGGCGCGCGCCTCTACTTCCTTCGGCGCCTGCCGAGCGATCCGATGCGACCGGCCGATGAATCCGGGGCGGCGGTCCCCGGCGACCCGGGTTGGGGCCTGCGCAGCTACGCCAGCCCGCCCGACGACCCTCGGCCCGGAGCCGACGTCTTCGACGTGTACTCGCGGGCGCCGGGCGTGGGGCTGAACGGCGTGCCCTACCGGGACTGGTGAGCCGATGTCGAGCCCACCGCATCGCCGCCGCGGCTTCACGCTGATCGAGCTGCTGGTCGTGCTGGCCGTGGTGGCCTTGCTGCTCAGCATCGTCGCGCCGCGAACCGTCGACTACATCGAGCGGGCACGCGAGGCCACGCTGCGCGCGACGCTGAAAGAAATGCGCTCGGCGCTCGACCAGTTCGAGGCCGACCAGGGTCGGCCGCCGGCCACCCTGGACGATCTAGTCCGCCTGCGCTACCTGCGCGAACTGCCCGTCGATCCGATGACCGATCGGCGCGACGGCTGGCTGGCCGTGCGCGCGGCCGATGCCCGCGTCGACGAGAACCCGTCCGGCGCGCCACTGCCCGACGGCGTGGTCGACATCCGCAGCGGCGCGGAAGGCGTCGGGCGGGACGGCACGCCCTATGGCGACTGGTAGCGCCGGCCCATGCCACCGAAGACGCGATCGCTCGGGGCGGGGCCCGCTCGGTGCCGCCACCGCGGTGCGGCGCTGCTGGTGGCGATCCTCGCGGTGGCCCTGGTGAGCCTGGCGACGCTGCTGCCCCTGCGCCAGCAGCAGACCCTGGCGCAGCGCGAGCGCGAGCGCGAGTTGCTGTTCGTCGGCAACCAGTACCGTCAGGCGCTGGCGCGCTACGCCGCGGCCACGCCGGGCCGCGTGCCGCAGTTCCCGCTGACGCTGGAGCAGTTGGTCGAGGACGTTCGGCAGCCGCGGCCGCTGCATCACCTGCGAAGGCTGTACCCCGACCCGATGACCGGCCGCGCCGACTGGTTGCTGATCCGCGACCAGGGCGCGATCGTCGGCATCGCCAGCCGCAGCGAACGCGCGCCGCTCAAGCGCAAGGGCTTCGCCGCGGCCGACCGCGCCTTCGACGGGGCCGAAAGCTATGGGCAGTGGCGCTTCGTGGCGCCCCCGACCACGACGCTGGCCGCCGCCCAGGCGCCCGCTGCGCCGTCGCCGGATCCTGGTGTGCCGCCGCCCGGCGGCGGCCTGCCGCCTGGCGCCGGCGTGCCGCCACCGCAGCGCCCGCCGCCCAGCGCCGACCGGCGCAGCGAATGCCTGCGCGTGTACAGCCAGGCAATCAATCGCTGTTTCCTGGCCGAGCCGGCGCTCGCGCCGGGCTGTCGCAACGAGGCCCGACTGGCCATGCTGGCCTGCCTGGGCGGCGGCTGAGCGAGCCCCGGGCCGCGGGACGGTCCGAACGGACTACGGTGCCCGGGCCGGTGCGTAGTCCTAACGGCCCCGGGAGGGGGCGGAACTCACGGCATCGAGTCACACGCGTCGCCAACAATGACTTCAGCACGCCCAGGGTCGCGCGTTCGTTGCGCTACTGCGAAGGGAGACCCCAGCGAGCCGCAGGTCACGAATCTGCCACTCCGCTTCCATCGGACAACCTTTCAAGGAGAGAGCATGAAACTCAAGATGAAGAGCCTCGCTGCGGCAGCGATGCTGGCCGCGTCGGGCTTCGCGTCGGCCGGGATCGATCCTTCGACCACGACGTCGACGAGCGAGCTGTTCCTGGTCGCCTACGACCCGATCAACCTGATCACCTACTCGAGCGATCTCGGCTCGACGATCT
Organism: uncultured Methylibium sp.; assembly: GCA_964622685.1. Taxonomy (GTDB): domain Bacteria; phylum Pseudomonadota; class Gammaproteobacteria; order Burkholderiales; family Burkholderiaceae_C; genus Methylibium. Next base: position 34,128 of record CAZUUU010000005.1, on the reverse strand, counting down.
CGGAGTTCAACTTCGGCGCCTCGTCGACCACCGCGCTCGCCGGCTTCAGCAGCTTCCTCGAGACGGCGGGCCTCGCGCTGGCCAATGTGCGCTGGGGCGTTCTGTCGTTCGACCAGTTCACGCCGATTGCGACCTACTTCACCGCCTCGACGGGCCTTGGCAACGCAAGCGGGTCGTCGAATCCGGCGCAGTCGCGCATCAGCGCGATCAACGCCAACATGGCGGGCTTCGTCGGGACGCACAACACCCTGGGGGCTCACGCCTCGGGCGCTGATGGCTGGGCCGTCTATACCGGGTCGGGTGTCGGTCAAGGTGCCACTCTCTTCGGTACCGCGAACAACCTGGGCTCGTCGATCGTCGCCTCTGCGGCCCTGGGCCAAGCCCAACGGTTCTTCTCGTTCACCAACGGTACGTCGCTTGGCTCGACGCGGACGGCGCTGGGCGGTCAGATCGGCCCGGGCACGTTTGCGCTGAGCTCGACCGGCACGCTGACCTACACGGCGCCGGTTCCGGAGCCGGGCACCTACGCGCTGATGCTGGCTGGCCTGCTGACGCTCGGTGCGGTCGTGCGCCGCCGCTCCAAGTAAGACCTCGTCCTGCCTGCCGGCAGGCCGCTCGCCGCCGGCCCTGCGGGGCCGCCGGCGGAGCCATGTCGAGCGGGCTTCATCGATCCCTGTTCTGAGGAGTGTTCGATCATGAATCTCAAGGCCCTCGCTCTCGCCATCGGTAGCCTGTGCGCTGCCGGCGGCGCTGCCGCCCAGTCCCTGCCCATCGTCGCCGGCGGTGCATCTGCCACCCGCTCCACGATCACCAACGCGATCATCGAGAGCGTCTGCGGCACCAGCGGCATCACGCTGTTCCAGGCCGGCTCGAACGTCACGCGCATCACCTGCCCGTCGACCGCGGTCGCCGGCTTCACCAACCTGGACTTCAGCTACGACAACACGACCGGCTCCTACCTGGGCGTCGGTCCGGTGTCGGGCAACGGCCAGAACGTGCTGCGCATCATCACCGGCGCCGGCACCACCTGCAGCGCCGGCACGACCCAGACCATCGCCGGCAAGTCGGTGCTGGTCCGTACCGGCTGCAACACCGAGAACGCCGGCCGTCCCGCCATCGGCAATGCCGACGTCGAGCCGGACCTGTTCACCGGCGCGCTGGCGCCGTCTGGCGTCGGCCCGTACATCCCGAGCGGTGTCTCGCAGGTGACCGGCCAGTTCGGCATCATCTTCGGCATGATCGCCTCGCTGCCGCTGTACCGCGCGCTGCAGACCGAGCAGGGTCTCGCGCAGGACGACACCGAAGCCAACGCGCCCTCGCTGACGACCTCGCAGATCGTCGCGCTGACCACCAACAACGGCGGCCCGCTGAACCAGACCTGGGAAGCCCTGTTCCCCAACACGGCCGCTGCCAACCCCAACGACACGCAGCCGGTGCGCTTCATCCGTCGCGTCGCCGGCTCGGGCTCGCATGCAACCTTCAGCTCGCAGTTCCTCGCCACGAACTGCTCTCCGAAGGGCCTCGTTCCGGCTGCCGCCGGCGAGAGTTCGCCGACTTTCAGCGTGATCGAGTACGGTTCGACCGGCAACCAGATCCAGGCTGTCGACTCCGTGCAGGTCTACCCGACGGTCACGGCGGCCCAGGGCAGCGCGAACGCCGTGAGCCTCAGCGGCACGGCCAAGCCGGCCAACTACTACGCACTGGGCTATGCCAGCCTGGAGAACGCGCCGGGCCTGGGCACGCCGGCGACCGGCACCGGCTGGCGTCACATCAAGGTCGACGGCCTCTACCCGAGCAAGGCCAACGCGCAGAACGGCCGCTACAACTGGATGGCCGAGCAGGTGCTGACCCTTCGCGACGGCGCTTCGCCGGCCGAGACGGACTTCTTCACGGTGCTGGCCCAGCGCACCGGCTCGGCCAACGTGATCGCCGGCTTCAGCCTGCCGACGCGCAACGGCGTCGTGGCTCTGCCTGGCATCGCGGACTCCGGCGAGACCAACTACACGGCACAGCGGACCCGCTTCCGCACGCTGGGTAACAGCTGCGTGCGCCCCTTCGCCGTCGAGTGAGTGAAGGGCTGCTTCGGGCGGGTTGGGTCGCACAAGGACCTCGCCGGCCCGGCCAGTCTGATGAGCTGAGTTGCCACGGGGCCTCCTGACCGGCTGGTCCCTGCCGGATGATCTTCCCAGCTCCGGTTCCGCCCCGCGCATGCAAGTGCGCGGGGCGTTTTCTGTGGTGCCGGCCGATGAGGTGGTGGGCGAAGGCATGTGAGTTTCATCACGCCCATGTCATCGCGCTGGCATCCAATGGTTTTGTGATGGCCGGTCGCAAGACGGCGTCGCGGGTCGCGCCGTCTCGGCGCCTCTGTCTGCTTCTTCAGGAATCCGATGCGTTCCCGCCCGTTGTCCCGACCGACATGGCTCGCGAGAGGCTCCTGCCTTGCTGGCATGCTGCTGTTCCTGGCCCAGGCTGGTGCCGCCGCACCGACGCCATCCGATCCCGCCGCCAGCGCACCGGCCTCCCAGGGCGACGCGCCCGCGTCCCCGCGCTTCGACATCCTGGAGTTCATCGTCGAAGGCAACACGGTACTGCCCGTGATCGAGATCGAGCGGGCCGTCCTGCCCTACCTCGGCGAGCAGCGGCGCATCGAGGATGTCGAAGCGGCCCGCAAGTCCCTCGAGGACAGCTACCAGCGCCTGGGGTACCAGACCGTCTTCGTCGACGTGCCCGAGCAGCGCATCAGCGAAGGCCAGGTGCGGCTGCGCGTGCTGGAGGGTCGCGTCGAGCGCCTGCGCGTCAGCGGCAACCGCTACTTCTCGCAAGGCTTCATCCGCAACGCGGTGCCGGGCTTTGCGCCCGGCAGCGTGCCTGACTTCAACGCCGTTCAGTCGCAGCTCGGCCAGCTCAACCGCAGCGCCGACCGGCAGGTGGCGCCGGTGCTGCGCCCCGGGCGCACCCCGGGGACGGTGGAAGTCGAACTCGCCGTCAAGGACCAGCGGCCGCTGCACGGAGAGGTCGAGCTCAACAACCGCAGCTCCGCGTTCACCAGCGAGTCGCGCCTGTATGCCGGCCTGCGCTGGGACAACGTCTGGCAGCGGCAGCACAGCCTCGGGCTGTCGGTCCAGCTGTCACCCGAGGCGACCGACGAGGTCAAGGTCCTGGTGGCCAACTACCTCTGGCGATTCGCCGATCGGCCGGATGCGCTGGCGCTGTATGCAGTGCGCTCGGATTCCAAGGTGGCGCTGGTGGGCAGCAGCACGGTGCTTGGCGAAGCGACCATCGCCGGTGCTCGCTGGGTGCATCCGGTGAGCGGCAGCGTCGCCGACCCGGGGTTGTTCCAGTCGCTGACCTTCGGCGCCGACTACAAGCGCTTCGGGCAGACCAACATCGCCGCGGCGACGCAGGCGATCGACATCCTGGGCGAGATCGACTACGTGCCGCTGTCGCTGGCCTACAGCGCCACCCTGGCAGCGCCGACGCGGAGCAGCCAGTTAGGGGTGACGGCGCTGACCGCGCCACGCGGCCTGCTCGGCAATCGCGACGAGGAGTTCCAGGGGCGACGTGTGCTGGCCCGGGCCGGCTGGACCGTCTTGAAGTTCGACGTGACGCACGAACAGGCGCTGGGATCGCGGGCCAGCGTGTGGGGCAAGGCGGAAGCGCAGTGGATCGACGTCCCGCTGATCTCGAACGAACAGTTCATCCTGGGCGGCGCCGAGAGCGTGCGCGGCTACCGCGAGGCCGAACTGGCGGGCGACCGTGGAGGACGTTTCAGCCTCGAGCTGCGCTGGTGGCCGTGGCGACTGACGCCGGAGGAACTGCAGCAGCGCGCCAAGGCGGCGGCCGAGGCGGCGGCCCGCCGGGCCACGCCGACGGCGGCGCCGGGCAGCCCGGCCGGCGAGGCGCCGAGCGCCGAGGCGCTCGATGCGTCGACCGACGGCCTGTGGTCGTCGACGCAGCTCTATGCGCTGCTGGATGCCGGCGCGGTCGAGACCGTGCAGACCGCCGGCCCGCAGGTGGCGCGGCGCTGGATCGGCGGGCTGGGTGCCGGCCTGCGCTGGAGCGCCCGCGGCTGGCGCGCGCAACTGGAGGCGGCCCGGGCGCTCAACCCGGGCGGCTCCGGGCTCGACGGCCCGATCACCGACAAGGGCGACTGGCGCGTGCACGTGCGCCTGGGCCTGGACTTCTGAGCGGCGGACCAGACCCGCGCCGCACCTGACGACCCGATGACCGAGCCTCGAGGAAGCCTGCCATGACCACGCCCCGTCCTACCTTTCGCGCCCATGCTCAGCGGCGAGGCGCTCCGCCCCTGGCCTTGAAGCCGGTCGCGCGGGCCGCCAGGGCCTGGGGCCATCCGCAGGCCGTGCGCTTGGCGCCGACCTTGCTTGGTCTGGCGCTGCTCTGCGGCGCGCCGCTCGATCCGGCCTTTGGTCAAGCCACGCCGGCGCTCGACCGCAACCTGCCGAACCCGTGCTCGACGACCAACGTCTGCGCCGGCTTCGGTGGTCGCGGGCCGATCGTGGCACCGGTGGGCAGCGGTGCCGCCACGATCACCTCCAACGGCACGCAGATGACGGTGACCCAGGGCAGCAGCACCTCGCTGCTCAACTGGCGCAGCTTCGACATCGCCAACGGCAATTCGGTGCTGTTCAACCATTCGGCGAACCAGAACTTCGTCTCGATCAACCGCATCCACGACACACAGGCCTCCCGCATCGCCGGCAACCTGAGCGCACCGCGTGGGCAGATCTACCTGATCAATCCGAACGGCCTGCTGTTCAACAGCAGCGCGAGCGTCGATGTCGCCGGACTGATCGCGTCGACGCTGGATATCAGCGAGTCGCGCGTGCTGCGCGGGCTCGTCGGCGACAGCCCCGACCGGGCCGCGTTCTCGCTGGTCGCCGACAACCCGCTGGCGGCCGCTGCGTCGGTACAGATCGACGCCGGCGCCGTGCTGAGGGCCGGCAACATCTATGTCTTTGCACCGACGGTGAGCAACGCCGGCCAGCTGAGCGTCGGCGAGGGCGGGCAGGTCGTGCTGGCGGCGGGCCAGCGCGCCTTCCTGGCCGGTTCCGACAGCGCGACCCTGCGCGGCCTGCTGGTCGAGGTCGCCCAGGGCGGCACGGTCACCCACAGCGGCGAGATCCTCACGCCGCGCGGCAGCACCACCCTGGTCGGCATGGCCGTCAACCAGAACGGCCGCATCACGGCGACGTCGGCGATCAACGAGAACGGCTCCATCTGGCTGCGCGCGCGCGAGGTCGCCTCCGACGCCAGCACGCCGGCGCAACGCTACACGCGCGGCGAGAACCCTTTCACTGCAAGCTTCCTCAACCCGCAGCGCAGCGGCTCGGTCACCGTCGGGTCGGGGTCGACCACGCAGGTCCTGCTGGACGCCACGGACACCGGTACCGCGCCGCTCACGGACGCCAACGCGGCGCAGGCACGCTCGACCATCGTCGTCGACGGCGCCCAGGTCCGCATCGGCGGCGATGCGCCAGGGTCGCAGACCTTGCTGCAGGCTCGCGGCGGCGACATCACGGTGCAGGCGCGGACCGACGCCGACGCCATCCTGGGCGTGCGGGGCCGGGTGCTCGGGGCCGAGAACGCGCAGGCGACCTTGAACATCGGAGCCGACGCACGTCTCGACGCGAGCGGCGAGCGTAACGTCCAGGTCGACGGGGCCCGCAACTTCGTCTACATCGACCGCTTGACGTCCAACGACCTGCGGGATGCGCCAACCCAGCGCGATGGCTTCCTGCGCGGGCAGGGCGTCTACGTCAATGTTGCGCAGGATCATGCCTTCATCGACCTCGGCGGGCGTCGCGCCGCGGTGGCCGGGACGCAGGCCGAGCGCAACGCGACCGCCGGCACGATCGCCCTGCGGGCCGAGGGCTCGGTGAACGTGGCCCAGGGGGCTTCGTTCGATGTCTCCGGGGGGAGCACCGTGACCAGCACCGCGACCGGGCGCACGTCGCAGCTGGTCACGGCCGACGGCCGCGTGATCGACATCATGCGGGCCACTGCTGGCGAGCACTACGTCGGCTTTGCCGACCGCGTCACGCGCAGCGTCGACGCGCCGCGCGAGGGCATCTCGACCACGACGGTCTACGACGCTCCGCGTCTGACGACTGTCAACGGCGGTGTCGAGGGCAAGAACGCCGGCACGCTGGAGATCATCGCCCCGCGCGGGCAGTTCGCCGGCAGCGTGACAGGGACGACCACGCCGGCCCCGTCGCAGCGCGGCGCCAACGCGCCGCTGGGCGGCGAGCTGCGCATCGGCTCGGTCACCGGTGCGGCCAGTGCGACGCTGGACGAGCAGATCGAGGGCTTGTCGCGCGCTCACGTGCTGCTGACCGCTGACCCGGACAACGCGGCGACGGCGGTGCCGGGGAGCCAGCAGGATCGCCTGTTGACGATCGACACGGGTCTGCTGCGTCGTGGCGGCATCGGGCGGCTGTCGGTGGTCAGTGACGGCGTCATCACCGTCACGCGCGAGGCCCCGATCGACGTCGGCCCGCGCGGCCAGATCAGCCTGCAAGGCAATGCCGTGCAGGTCAGCTCGGATCTCGTGGCCGCGGGCGGCAACATCGTCGTCGGCGAGCGCCCCGCGGCTGCTGCTGCAGCGGGCGAGCGCGATGCCCTGAACCTCGTCGGGGCCGAGGATCGCGGCAGCGTCCGTTTCGGCGCCGGGGTCGTGCTCGATGCGGGCGGGCGCTTCGTGAACGACGCACTGCTGCCGGCCGGCCGCACGCCGACCGAACCGATCCTGCGCGACGGCGGCAGCATTGCCATCGATGGCCGCCGCGTCGACGTGGCCGATGTGGCCCGATTCGACGTCGACGCCGGCGCCACGGTGTCGGCGTCCGGGGCGGTGGTTGGCGGTCGCGCCGGGTCGCTGTCGATCCGCGCGTCGGACACCTCGGCGTCGACGGCCACCGACCCCGACGCCGGTCGCCTGACGCTCGGCGAAGGCTTTGCGGACCGCGTCGCGGCGCACGGTTTCACCCAGGGGGGGCGCCTCACCATCGGGGCCCCCCGCATCAGCTTCGGGAGCGAGGACCGTGTGGGCAGCGTGCGGATCGGCAGCGAGCTGCTCGACCGCGGTTTCGAGTCGATGAGCTTCAATGCCGCCGACGCACTCGAGGTGCAGGCCGGTGCGACGCTCGCGCCACGCGTGGCGACCTATGTCGCGGACGCCCGGCTGCGGCTGGCGCCCAGCCAGGCAGGGGTCGACACGCTGATCTCGCCCCAGGTGCTCGCGCCCTTGCAGCAGCGGTCCGCCCAGCTGTCGCTGTCGGCCAACCGCGTGCGCGGCCGGATCGACGTCGAGACAGGGGCTTCGATCGACGTCGGCACCCAGGGCAGCCTGTCGATCAGCGCCGGCGAGGCCGTGACCGTCGACGGCAGCCTGCAGGCCCGGGGAGGCAGCGTGGCCGTCGGCTTGCGCAACCTGGAGCAATCGGAGCTGGTATCGCTCGACCTCGCCGCCGCGCAGCGGCGCGCCATCCACCTCGGCGCCGGCGCTTCGATCGACGTCAGTGGGGTGTCGCGGCTCCAGGTCGACGCCGCGGGGCGGCAGACCGGTAGCGTGCTCGACGGCGGCAGCGTCAGCCTGACTGCAAGCCAGGGCAGCTTCGCGATGGACTCGGCGGCGCGCATCGTCGCGGACGGCAGCAGCGCCGTGATCGATCTGCCCGGGGCCGGCTCGGCCGGGCCGGTGCGCACGCCGGTCGCGTCGCGCGGCGGCTCGGTGGCCATCGCGGCGATGCAGAGCCTGATCGTCAATGGCGACGTCAGCGCCCGCGCGGGCGGGGCGTCCGTCGAAGGCGGCCGGCTGTCGGTGCGCTTCGACGGACTCAATGCGTCCGACCGGAGCGCGCTGCAGCCGGCCGGATCGGTGTCCGAGGTCTACGAGAGCGTGTTCCGCGCCGACCGGGTGCTTTCGCTCGACAACGCGGGCCTCGGCCTGCCGGAGCTCGGCGATCCCTTCCTGGCATCGACCTATGCGGGCCGCAGCCACGTGTCGGGCGCGCTGATCAATGACTCGGGCTTCGACACCGTCTGGCTGGCCAGCACCAACACGATCGAGGCGGCCGGCAACCTGAGCCTGTCGACGCGCGGAGCGCTGACGCTGGACGCCCAGGCCCTGCGGGTCGGCCCGGATGCGAGCCTGTCGTTGCGCGGCAGCTCGGTCGCGATCGGTTCGCAGCAGAGCAGCAATCTGTTCGCCGCCAACGAGGACGCGGCGGCCCGCGGCGGTTCGGGACGCCTGGACGTGGCGGCGCGCACGGTCACCGTGTCCGGCCACAGCGTGCTCCAGGGAGTCGGGCAGGCGCGGCTGGCCGCGGACGGCGACGTCCAGTTGCGCGGCAGCACGCTGCAGGACGGCCGCTACACCGGGCGACTGGTCAGTGCCGGTGACCTGGAGATCGTCGCGGCGCAAGTGACGCCGGCCACCCAGTCCGACTTCACGCTCGAGGTTCGCGACAACCCGGGCGGTCGCCTGGCCATCCTGCCGAGCGGCAGCGCGCCGCTGGAGCCGCTGTCGGCGGCCGGGCGGGTCGAGTTGCGGGCGCCCCGGGTGTCGATCGACGGACGGATCAGCGCGCCGCACGGCCGCATCGCGGTCGACGGCAGCGAGTCGGTGCGGCTGGGTCCGCAGGCCGTGCTGTCGGTGGCCGGCACCCAGGACGTTCCCTATGGCACGGTGTTCAACAGCGCTCAGTGGATCTACGGTGACGACCCGAACCTGACCGGTGCCGACATCGCCGGGACCACCGGCGTCGTGCTGCCGGAGAAGCGCATCCGCATCGGCGGCGGTGTCGTCGATGTCGATCCGGGTGCCCGTCTCGATATCCGTGGCGGCGGCGAGGTGGTGGCCCAGGAGTTCATTGCCGGCCCGGGAGGCTCGATCGACGTGCGGCAGAACTTCGTGCCGGATGCCGCCGGCGCAAGCCAGCGCAACAGCTTCTTCGCGCTGATCCCGTCGCGCGGCGACGCCGCGGCTCCCTATGACCCCCAGCTCTATGCAGGGCTGGCCGGCGACGCGGCGCGCGGCGGCAGCGGCCTGCTGCGTGTCGGCCAGACGCTGACGATCGGCGCCGGCAGCGAGATTCCGGCCGGGACCTACACCGTGATGCCGGCGCGCTATGCGCTGCTGCCGGGGGCCTATGCGCTGCAGCCGGTGAGCGGCTACGGCGACCTGTCGCCGGCGCAGGCCATCCAGGAGTCGAGCGGGACGCGCATCGTCGCCGGCCGCCTGGGCGTCGACGGCGCCGGGTCGAGTACCGATCGATGGAGCGGCTACCGCGTCTACAACGGCGCGCAGTTCCGACGTCTGGCGGAGTTCCGCGAGTACACCGGCAGCAGCTTCTTCGCCGAAGCCGCCGCGGCCGCTGGGGAAGTGGCGCCGCGGGTCGCCCGCGACGCCGGGGCCCTGTCGGTGGCCGCGGAGGAGCTGCGCCTGGCAACCGCCTCGCTGCGCGCCGCGGCCGCCCCGGCGACCGCTGGCCGGCCGGCCGGACGCGGCGCCGAGGTCGCCCTGTCGGCGCCTGAGATGCTGGTGATCGACCAGGCGGAGGCCATGCCCGACGCACCGAGCGCCACGGCCGTCTTCAACGCGGCGGCGCTCAGCGATCTGCGCGCCGAGACCCTGGTTCTCGGGGCGGCGGCCGCGCGCGGCGACGGGTCGGCGGCGCAACGCGATCGGCTGTCGCTCGGCCGGGTCGCCCGCAGCGTGACGCTGGGCGGCACTCAGGCCCTGTCGGCCGGAGAGCTGATCCTGGCGGCGACCGGCGATGTCAATGTCGGCGTGGGCAGTGCCGTGACGGCCGACGTTGCGCAGGCGCCGCGCACGCGGCAGGTCGACCTGGCGGGTGACGGGGCCGCACTGCTGGTCAGCCAGGCCGAGCGCCTGCCGGTCTGGGCCCGCAGCGGCAGCAGCGGAGCGTCCGGCGACTTGAACGTCGCCGAGGCCGCACGCCTCGCCGGGCGCAGTGTCCTGTTCGATGCCAGCCGCGAGCAGCGTTATGCGCCGAGCGTCACGCTGGAGGCCGACAACCTCGGCCTGTCGGCGTCGAGCGTCAACCTGGGCGCGGTGCCAGCGGGCACGTTCGGCCTGAACCTCGACGACAGCCTGTTGGAAAGGTTCGGGACCATCGGCAGCCTGGCGATCACGAGCGGGTCGGCCTTCAACGTCTACGGCAATGCGGAACTCGGCAGCGATGCCCTGCGCTCGCTGACGCTGGATGGCGCCGGCTTCGTCGCGCGGGCGGCGGACCCGGCGGCTGCGCCTGACGCGTCGGCGCGCATCCGCGCCGGCGAGGTGACGCTGCGCAACAGCGCAGCCAGCCTGCCGACCGAACTGCCCGCGGTGCCTGGCAGCGGTCGCCTGGAGATCACGGCCACCGGCGCGCAGGGGGCCAGCGGCACGCTGCGCTTGGAGGGAGGATCCGCCACACAGGCGGTGCGCGAGCTGAGCGTGCGGGGCTTCGCCGGCACCACCCTGACTGCCACCGGCCGGCCCGATGCCGCGAGCGGGACGTCGGCGGACGGCACCGGCCAGCTGCTGATGAGTGGGCGCGGCGCACTCCGCACCGACGGCGACCTGACGCTCGATGCGGTCCGCATCACGGCCGAGCGGGCGGCGGCACACGACCTGCGCACCGAAGGCAGCCTGCGGACCCTGGCCGGCTCGCCGGCCTCGACGGCCACAACCACCGAGCTCGGTGCCAGCCTGACGCTCACGGGCCGCAGCATCGAGCACGGCGGTCGCATCGAGCTGCCTTCGGGGCGCGTCGAACTGGCCGCAACCGGTGCGGCGGGCGATGTGTCGTTGACGGCCGGATCGGTGATCCGCGCAGCCGGCAGCACCCAGACGTTCGCGCGCCAGACGGCCGACGCCTCGGCCGGCAGCGTCCATCTGCGCTCGGCCGACGGCTCGGTGCGTCTGCTGGCCGGCAGCCGTGTCGACCTGGCCGGCGCCGGGGCGTCGGGCGATGCCGGTCTGCTGCGCATCGAGGCCGTGCGCGGCACGACGCAACTCGACGGTCGCATCGATCTCCAGGCGTCTGCGGCAGTCGACAGCACGGCACGGGGTGGTGAAGTGGTCGTGGATGTCGGCACGCTGCCCGATCTGGGCAGCCTGGCTCGGCCGCTCGCCGCCGGCACGGCGGGTGCCGCGCCGCTGGACCGGCTCGACGTTCGCGTGCGCCGTGGCGACGTGCTGCTGGCTGCGGACGACGGACTGGCCGCCCGGACCCTGCGCCTGGCAGCCGACGGCGCCGACAATGCGACGCGGCCCGCCGACGGACAGATCCGCATCGACGGTCGGCTGGACGCCAGCGGCGAGCGCGGTGGCCGCGTTGAACTGTATGCGCGCGACAGCATCACGCTCGGCGGCACGGCACGCATCGACGCGCATGCGACCGGCGCCGATCAGGAAGCCGGCTCGGTGCTGCTGTCGGCTCGGATCAACGCGCAGGCACAGCCTGCCGATGCGCCGCGCGACGCGCTGCGCATCGTGCAGGGCGCGCGCATCGACTTGCGGGCGTTCGATGGCGACCCCTCCGGCGGCATTCTCGATGCCGCGCTCGGCGGCACCGTGACCCTGCGGGCGCCGCGCGTGGGCAGCAGCGAGGTGGCCATCCGCGGCGAGGGCGCGCCCGCCGGGGCCGAGGCGCTGCCGACCGACTACCTCGTCGGTGCGCGGCAGGAGATCGTGGAGGCCACGGTCGTGCGCACCCTCTCGGGCAGCACCACATTCGACTCGCAGCGCACCTCGATGCAGGCCGATCTGCAGGCCTACATGAGCACGACCAACCGCGACGCGATGGCGGCCCGCCTCGGCCGCAGCAGCCTCATCGCGGCGGACAACCCCTTCCACCTGCGCCCGGGCCTGGAGGTCCGCAGCGGCAGCAATCTGACGCTGGCCAGCTTCCTCGACTTCTCCGCCGGCCTCGGCAGCGGTGCCCCGCAATGGCGCTACGGTGGCAGCACGGCAGCAACCAGCGAGCCCGGCGCCATCACGCTGCGCTCGGAGCGCAACGTCAGCATCACTGGGGGCCTGTGGGACGGCTACACGCAGACCGGCGGCAACGAGTCGCTCAACACGCTCAGCGGGCGCCTGACGCCTTTCGCGCAGGGTGACAGCTGGCGCTACCAGATCGTGGCCGGGGCCGACAGCACGGCTGCCGCGCCCGCCAGCGTCATCGCCAGCACGACGCAGGGCGACGTGAGCATCCTGCCGCAGCGCTTCGGCGGTGTGACGAACGTCGCCCAGGTGCGGACCGGCACCGGCCGCATCGACGTATCCGCAGGGCGGGACATCGTCCTGAACGGCGCCAATGTCGCGGTGTTCACCGGCGGCACCGCGTCGGTCGAAGGCCCCGTCTTCGAGAACGCGGCGGTCCGCAGCTTCGCACCGACCTTCACCCAGCAAGGCGGCGATGTCGTGCTCCGCGCCGAGCGGGACATCACGACGGGCAACAACCCGGCCACCCAACTGGTGAACAACTGGCTGTGGCGCGCCGGCCGCAGCAGCGACGGGGACTTCTCGGGATCCGGCAACGCGCCGACGGCCTGGTGGGTCAACGCGGCCACGTTCACGCAAGGGGTGGGAGCGCTCGGCGGCGGCGACCTGGAGATCGAGGCGGGCCGCAACATCCGCAGCCTCAACACGGCGGTCCCCAGCAATGCCTTCCTCGACACCGGCAGCGGCGAGCTGGTCGAGCACAACCGCGGCACGCTGTCGGTCCGTGCCGGCGACACGCTGGCCGGTGGTGTGCACTACGCGCAGGCGGGCCAGATCGATCTGCGGGCCCGCACGGTCATCCAGGCGTCGAGCCAGGATCCGCTGGTGGTGGCGCAGGGCGGCAACGTGGCCCGGGTCCAGGCGCAACAGGATGCGCGCATCTTCGGTGCCATCAATCCGACCTGGACGCCCAGTCCGGCGGTCTTCACCGGCCCGGCCAACCTGAACTCGCCGATGAACACCGCCTTCACGACCTACGACGGCGACAGCCGCTTGTCGGTCGCCAGCCTGACCGGGCTCGTCGAACTGGGGCAGGGCAGCGTGATCGGCTCGACGCGCACCAGCCAGGCCGCCAGCTCGACCCTGGTCAACTCGACCACTGCGCGCGCGCCGCTGTTCACGATCCTGCCGCCCAACGTGGACCTGGTCAGCTTCGGCGGGGATGTCGCGGCGGTCGGCAATCGCTGGCTCGCGCCCTCGCCGGACGGGCAACTGCGCCTGCTGGCCGACGGCGGCGTGCGCGGTGGCGTGATCGCGATGATGGATCTCGATCCGGCCCCGTCGGCCGCCACCGCCTCCGAGGCGAGCGTGCCGACCGTCACCGCGCCATCCACGCTGTCGGGCCTGGGCGAGCGCACGGCCGATTCGCGGGCCTTCGGCGGCTACAACCTCAACAGCAGCGCCCGCCACGCGGCGCTCGATCGGCCGCTGCACGCGGGGGACCGCGACCCGGTCGCGGTCGTTGCCCGCACGGGCGACCTGACCGGTCTGCGGCTGGATGTGCCCAAGGCCGCCGAGGTGTTCGTCGCCGGCGACATCGGCGGCGGCGCGCGCATCAGCGTGCAGAACGTCGACGATGCCGATGTCACCCGCATCCACGCGGGCGGGCGCATCGACTTCAACGCCACCGGCGGCGACGCCGATGCCGCGGCGGTCCAGATCGGCGGGCCGGGCATCGCCGAGATCCTGTCCGGGCGCGACATCAACCTGGGCGGCAGCGCCGGCATCGTGTCGCGAGGCAACCTCAACAATCCCAACCTCGCGGAGCGCGGTGCCACGCTGGTCGTGATGTCGGGCCTGGGACAGGGGCCGGACGGCTTCGTGCGGCAGCCCGACTATGCACAGGTGCTGCGCAACTTCGTTCGCTACGACGCCTTCGCGGCAGCAGGGCGTGAGGCCGGCAGCCTGAACGCGCAGGCGCTGCGCGAGGCGGACATCGCCGATGCCCAGGACCGCGCGGTGCTGGAGCGGGCCATCCGCGATCGCACAGCCGCCGGCCAGTCGAGCTCGGAGTTCGAGACATGGCTCGGGGCCTTGTCGCCGGCGACCAGGCTGCGGCTCGCGCTCGAACTGGCGCAACGCGTGCAGGCGGTCGCCAACCAGCGCTTCGTCGCGACAGCCAACACCGACAGCTTCGCGCCGGGCTACCTCGTGCTGAGGGATCTGTTCCCGGGCCTGTCGAGCAACGTGGCCGGACTGCGGGCCTTCGTGCGCGACAACCCGTTCGCAGCGTCGGCCGACGGCGCAGCGCTCCAGCGCCAGGCCGTCGAGGGACTGCCGGAGCCACTGCGCCGCGTGCTGGAGCTGGGCTTGGACGACCCGACGCAGGTGGCGGATCCCGCATCGGCGTTCAACCGCGGCCTGGCGGAGCTCGACGCGGCGCTGCTCGCCCAAGGCAGCCGGCAGTTGCTGGCCCAGGCGCAGACGGTCGCGGGGTCGGCTCTCGATGGCTTGCGGGCTGCCGGCCGGGTGGGAGCCCGGGTCGGCACGCCCTTCGCGCGCGGGCTCGACGAGTTCGCGCGGGCGTTCAGTCCCGAAGGCAGTGCCGGCGCCAACGGCATCTCGCTGGTGTTCAGCCAGATCAAGACCGAGCAGAGCGGCGACTTGTTCGTGCTGGCGCCCCGCGGCGGCGTGCTGGTCGGTCTGGCCAACCCGCCGGCCGGGGCGATCGACAAGCAGCCCTACCAGCTGGGCCTGCTGACGCTCGGCGGCGGCGATGTGTTCGGTGCTGTCCGCGACAACTTCGATGTCTACCGCTCGCGCGTCTTCACGACGGCCGGCGGCGACATCCACCTGTGGGCTTCGCAGGGCAACGTGGACGCCGGACGCGGTCCGCGCGACACGGCCGTCGTGCCCCCGCCGCGGCTGGAGATCGACAGCAACGGCGTCGTGACCCTGGACATCACGGCCAGCGTCAGCGGCTCGGGCATCGGCGCACTGCGCACGCGCGACGACCAGCCGCCAAGCAGCATCCGCCTGATCGCGCCCAACGGCTTCATCGACGCTGGCGAGGCGGGCATCCGGGCCGACAGCGGCACGGTGACGCTGGGCACGAACATCGTGCTCAACGCCGGCAACATCAGTGCGGGTGGCGGGGTGGCCGGAGGTGCGGTGGTCGTGGCGCCGCCCGCGCCCGTCCCGCAGGCCAGCAACGCGACCCAGGCGGACAAGAGCGTGGAGCAGACGCAGAAGACGCTTGCCGCGGCGCAGCAGGAGGCCGAGGAACGTGCCAAGAAGGAGCGCCGCAAGCGCGTGACGGGTGAGTTCATCGGCTTTGGCGACAACTGAGCGGCACGGTGCGTTCACCAACGGCAGCGGGCGGTCATGAGCCTTTCGGCTCATGACCGCCCAGCCGTCATGCCCGGGACATACCGCCCATCGACATTCGTTGACTTTGCTGCCGTGCGGCATTCCACGTGCGGCCTCCATGGCCTCGAGAGTTCATGAAGAGAATCCTTGCGCTGATGATCCTGTGCTGCCTGCTGCCGGCGTCGGCGCAGGCCTGGTGGAACGAAGAATGGACGTTCCGCAAGAAGGTGACGGTCGAGACCAAGTCTGTCGGTTCCTCGCCCACGGAGGTCATCGCGTCGGTGCCGGTCGCCGTCCGCCTGCACACGGGTAACTTCCTGTTCACGGACGCCAAGGCGGACGGCTCGGACATCCGCTTCGTGGCCGCCGATGACAAGACGCCGCTGCCCCACCACGTGGAGCTGTTCGACGCGGCGAACCAGCTGGCGATCCTGTGGGTCCAGGTGCCGCGCGTGGCCGCCCAGTCGAGCGAAGCGATCTGGATGTACTCGGGCAACGCCAAGGCCGGTCCTGCCGACGATGCCAAGGCGGTGTACACGCCGGCGCAGCGACTCCGGCTGAACTTCGCCGAGGCCGACGGCGCCTTCAAGGACGCCAGTCCGTACGCCAGCCTCGTGGCCGCCAATGGCGTGGCCTACAGCGCGGCCGGTCTGGCCGGCGGGGCGGGGCAGTTCAGCGGCAAGGCGCTCGGCGTGGCCGTGCCGGACGGTGCCCGCATCGCGCCCGGCAATGGCGCCGGCCTGACGTTCTCGGCATGGGTCAAGCCTCCGGCCACGCCGTCGGGGCAGCTCTTCGCCTGGAGCGGCCTGACCGTGTCGATCGTCGACAACCGCATCGTGGCCGCACTCGATCGCGCCCGGGTCGAAGGGGCCGGCGTGAAGACCGGGGAGTGGCAGCACGTTGCCGTGACCCTGTCGGATCGGCTATCGGTCCACGTGAACGGCCAGGAGGTCGCCGCCCTGCCGGCCGCGATGCGCGATTTCGGCGGCGACATGCTCATCGGCCAGGGCTTCACGGGTGAGATGGACGTCGTCGAGGTGTCGGCGGTGGCTCGTCCGACCTTGTGGTTCCAGGTGGCAGCGGCCCAAGGCGTCGACGGGCAGTTGCTGAGCTATGGCGAAGCCGAGCAGGGCAGTGCCGAGGAGGACCACGGGGGCTACATCAAGGTCCTGATCAACAGTCTGACCCTCGATGCCAAGATCGTCATCGTCATCCTGGCCTTCATGTTCGTGGTGGCGGCCTACGTGATGATCAGCAAGGCCCTGATGGTGGCGCGGGTGGATCGCCACAACTCGCGCTTCATGGACACCTTCGAGGGCCAGCCCCAGGTCTACCTCGATCCGCGGAGCAAGGAATCGATCGCGTTGCGCGAGGGGGAACCCGGACGCGACTCGTCGCTGGCGCGGATGTACGCGACCGGCATGAGAGAGCTCGCTCGCCGCGTCAGTGGCGATGAACAGGCCCCTCGCATGTCGCTGTCGGCCGAGTCGCTGGCGGCGATCAAGGCGAGCATCGACTCGACGCTGATCCGCGAGAACCAGAAGCTGAACCGGCTGATGGTGCTGCTGACGATCGCCATCTCGGGGGGGCCTTTCCTCGGCCTGCTCGGCACGGTCGTCGGCGTGATGATCACGTTCGCGGCCATTGCGGCATCGGGAGACGTCAACATCAACGCGATCGCGCCAGGTATCGCCGCCGCCCTGCTGGCCACCGTCGCGGGGCTGACCGTCGCGATCCCGGCGCTGTTTGGCTACAACTACCTGCTGACCCGCATCAAGAACATCACGGCCGACATGCAGGCCTTCTCCGACGAGTTCGTCACGCGCATGGCCGAAGCGCACAACCAGTGATCCGCAGCCGCAGGACCGAGGAGCGCGCCCGATGCAAGTCCAGGAAGACCGGGTCTACGACGACATCAACGTCACGCCGATGCTGGACCTGGCGTACGTCCTGCTGATCATCTTCATCATCATGACGACGGCGTCGGTGCAGGGCATCAAGGTGAACCTGCCCAAGGCAAGCAACACGCCCAGCCTCGCCAAGCCGCAGACGAAGGCGATCACCATCACCGAGACCGGCCAGATCTTCCTCGACACCTACCCGGTGACGATGGTCGAGCTCGAGCAGCGCCTGCGCGACCTCAAGGCGGTCAATCCGTCGTTTCCGGTCGTCATCAAGGGTGACGCGCGGGTCCAGTACGAGAAGGTGGTCGACGTGCTGGACCTGATGGGCAAGCTCGACATCACGCAACTCGGCCTGGTGACCCAGCGACTGGTGAAGTAGGCGCTGGGAGCACACGGTGTCCGTTCGTCTCCCGCCCGCACGGCCTGCCAAGCCGCGATGGAGCCCGGCGCTGGTCTGGCCCGCGGCGCTGCTCGTCGCGGCCGCAGTCCTGTGGCTGATCTACATGTTCCTCTTCGCCCCCCAGAGCGACGAGCCGCTGCCCAAGCCGCAGCAGGTCACCGTCGTGCGCCTGCCACCGCCTCCACCCCCCAAGCCGCCCGAGAAGCCGCCGGAGCCGCCGAAGATCAAGGAGGAGGTCAAGCTCGATCCGCCCAAGCCGGTCGACGCGCCCAAGCCTGCGGAGCAGGCCGAGGCCCCGCCGCCGGGTCCGCTGGGCGTCGATGCGCAGGGCACCGGGCCAGGCGATGGCTTCGGCCTGGCCGGCCGGCCAGGCGGGCGAGACATCACGCTCGGCGGCTCGGGCGGGGGTGGCCTGTCGCAGACCCTCTTCGCCAACGGCGTCGCGCGGCACATCGCGCAGGAGCTGGCTCGACTGGGCAGCTTGCGCAATGTCGAGTACCGCGTCGATCTGCGCGTCTGGCTGTCGCGCGACGGGCGGGTCGAGCGCTACGAGATCGCACGCAGCAGCGGCGACGCCGACGTCGACCGAATGATCGACGACGGTCTGGCTCGTATCGCGGCCCTGCGTCAGCCACCGCCCGAGGGCCTGGCGCAGCCGCTGCGCATCCGCGTCACCTCGGCCGACAGCTGACGGCCGTTCCGACTCCTCCATCACGGACTGCTCCTCATGAACAAGAACCTCATCGCCTGCAGCCTGGCCACGGCGGCCCTGGTCATCGCGGCGCCGGCCGCCGCGCAGGACGCCGCGACGGATGCCCAGACCGTGCGCGCAACGCTCCTCAGCCTGATCCGCACGCTGCTCGACACCAACGTGATCACCGCCGCCAAGGCTCGCGAGCTGGTGCGTCAGGCCGGACTCGATCCGGCCGTCCTCGAGACACCGCCCACCTGGGGTGCCCCGCCGGTCGCCGGGTCGGCGCCGGCCGCCGCCCCGCCCGTGGTGCGCGTGCCGTACGTGCCCGAGGCCGTGAAGAGCCAGCTGCGCGAGGAGATCCGCCAGGAGGTGCTCGCGACCGCCCGCGCCGAACGCTGGGCCGTGCCCGAGGCGCTGCCTGGCTGGCTCAGCCGCCTGTCCTTCGACGGCGATCTCCGCGTGCGTCTGCAACGCGAGGACTTCGCCGATGACAACGACGTCCCGGCGCTGCTGGACAGCTTCTACCAATCGCTGGGCCCCACCGGTCAGCCGGTCACCCGCAACACCACCGAGGATCGCGACCGCCTGCGGCTGCGCGCGCGCCTCGGTGTGAGCGCGAAGGTGTCCGACGAGGTGCAGGCCGGCCTGCGCCTGGTCACAAGCCGCGACGGCGACGCCAACGACCCCGCATCGGCGAACGTCGATGCGGGGCAGTTCAACCGCCGCTTCGGCCTGGCGCTGGATCTGGCCTACATCGGCTGGACCGACGGCCGCTTCGTCGCAAGCGCCGGCCGGATCGCCAACCCCTACCGGACGACCGACCTGCTGTGGTCGACCGATCTGACGCTGGACGGCGCGGCGCTGAGCTGGCGGCCGGTGTTCAACTACGACTGGAGCGGCTTCGCCACCGTCGGCGTGCACCCGCTGCGCGAGGTCAACAACTCGGCCTTCAACTTCGCGTCCGACAGCGTTCTCGTCGGGGCCCAGGCCGGTGTCGAGTGGCGCTCCGGGGGCGCATGGAGCGGCCGGCTCGGCGTCGGCGTGTTCGACTTCCGCGACATCGAGGGCCGTCTCAATCCGGCCGGCGCCGGCGATGGCACGACCACCGATTTCAACGACAGCGCGCCGCTGGTCCGCCAGCGCGGCAACACGATGTTCAACATCGCGGCCCAGAGCAACCCGACGGGCGGGCCGGTCTGGGGTCTGGCGTCGAAGTTCCGCGTGGTGGACCTCAATGGATCGATCCAGTACACGACGCCGCAGCAGTGGCGCTTCGGCATCCAGGGTGACGTGCTCGACAACATCGGCTGGGACCGCGACGAGATCGCGGCTCGCATCGGAAGCGCGGCCGCAGGCCTGCCGGGCGATCTGAACTGCGGGTCGGGACTGGCGCGTCTGGATTGCCGTCGCACCCAGGGCTACCGCGTCGAGTTCAACGTGGGGCGGGGGCCGGTCCAGGAGACGGGCAGCTGGACCTTGTCGTTCGGCGTTCGCCATCTCGAGCGCGATGCGGTGCCGGATGGCTTCATGACCGGCGACTACCGCCTGGGCGGCACCGACGTCAAGGCCGGCTTCGTGGGCGGTGCATACACCCTCGCGCCGAGCACACAGCTGGGCTGGCGCTACATCAGCGCCGAGGGCATCGATACGCCGGTGCGTTTGCGCGTCGACACCTGGCAGTTCGACCTGACCACACGCTTCTGACGGGACGGCCATGAGATTCGCCACCACCACGTGCCGGATGCTTGCGCTGCTGTCCATGCTGGCAACGGCTCCGTTGCACGCCCAGTCGACCGCCGATCGAGAGCGCCAGCAACTGGCTCAGTTGCAGCAGATGGTGCAGAAGCTCAGGCAGGAGAACGCCGAGTTGCAGCAGGCGCGGGCCAAGGACGTCGAGAAGGCTCGCAACGAGTCCCGCCAGTCGCTGGATGCCGAGCTCGCCGAGCACCGTGCGGGCGTCGCCAGCAGCCGGCGCGAAGCGCGGCGGCTGGAGGATGAACTGGCGCGCGCGCAGGAGGCCCTGGCCCAGAGCCGCGTAGAGCTGGAGACGCTGAAAGCCGAGCTGACCCGCCGTGAAGCCGCGGCGACCGCCGCCGCCGGCCAGCAGGCGCGGGAGCGTGCGGCAGGCGAGGAAGACCGGCGATTGCTGGCGGGCCGGCTCAAGGCCAACAGCGAGCGCGCCGAGCACTGCGAGGCCCGCCACGCGATCGCCATGCAAGTGGCCGAGGATGTTCTCGACAAGTACGAGGACCGCCAGTTGCGCGCCTGCGAGCCGTTCACCGGACTCTGGCGGGTCCGCGAGGAGGACCGCATCCAGGCGTTGCGCGACCGCCTGTTCGAGTCGCGGCTCGACCTGCCGCCGGCTCCGGCGTCGGCGCCCGAACGCTCGAAGTGAGGCCTGCGCGATCGGCGCCGACTCAGCGCTGATCGCCGAGTCGTTCGTCGATCGCGGTCGTCAGCGTTGGCAGGACCATCAGCTCGGCCCAGGCTCGCGGGCTCTGCCCCTGGGTGACGAGTCGCACGTCGGTTGCACGATGCCGCACCAGCAGCTCCGCCACGGCCACGTGCTGGTCAAACATTGCCACGAAAAGTGGCGAGCGGCGATCCCGGTCGAGCCGGTTCGGATCGGCCCCGGCCCGAAGGAGCGCGGTTGCCGACCGGAGATCGCCGCGTGCCGCGGCGAGGTGCAGCGGCGTGAGGCCCGACTCGTTGGCCAGATCCGGGTCGGCATTGGCGGCGAGCAGGCGGTCGAGCATGGCCGCGTTGCCCAGCCGGATGGCGGTTGCCAGCGGCGTCGCGCCGCTGGCGTCGGGCCGGTCGGGATCAGCGCCGGCGAGCAGCAGGCGATCGGCGATGTCGACCCGTCCGCGCAGCGCTGCAGCGCCGAGCGCCGTCAGGCCGAGGCTGCCACGCGCGTTCGGGTCGACGCGCTGGGCCAGTACCTCGCGCAGCATGTCCTCTCGCTCCTTCAGCACGGCGAGGACGAGCGCGCTGTTGCCCCCGGTATCGAGCGCGTGGGGGCTGGCGCCGATGCGCAGCATGTCGCGCCACAGGGCGACGTTCCCCGTCCGGGCGGCCTCCAGCGCCATGTCGCTCTCCGGCGTCAGGGTCTGTGCCGACAGCAGCCCGCTCAGCAGCAGCGGGACCACCAGCGCCACGGTGCGCTGCATGCCGTGCCGTGGCGATCGCGGGGCGCCGACGCCCGGCCAGGTCGGGTACCGATGGGGGCTTGAAGTCGTCACGCAATGGATGCTGCGCGCGTCTTGTGGCGCCAGCGTGGCAAGACGATGGCATGAGCCGGTCGGCTCATGCTCTCCGATCACGGGCCGCTCTTCATGTCGGCGTCACGCGCTCTTCCTACAACCTGTGCTCCTCGAGCGTCGAGTCGAAAGGGAATCAGTGCAGTGGTCCAAGGGCGGTTGTTCGGTGCTTCGGATGGGCATGCCGGTCGCCGTCGCGCTGCTCGCGGCGTGTGGCGGCGGCGGTGGCGGTGACACCAGCGCATCGCCGCCCGGGACGCCCGCGCCACCGCCGCCGGTGGCCAACCGCGTGCTCTGGCTCAGCGGTGCCGGCCAGACCACCTTGTATGGGGATGCCGACAGCGGTCTGCCGGGCCCGCTGTTCGCGGTCGACCCGGCGCGGCCGTCCGTGCCGGCCAGCTTGAGTCCCGCGGTCGCCGACAGCAGCACGGTGCGCATCGCCGGTGGTCGCGTCGATGCGACGCTGGCGACGCTGTCCGATGCGGGGCCGCAGGCCGTGGTGTTCGATGCCCCTTCCGGTGGCGGCAGTCCGCAATCGTTCAGCCTGTTTCGCCTGCCGCTGAACGTCGACGCCGGCGCGACACCGTCGGTGGTGCGATTGTCGAGCGAGACCGCCATCTGCAGCACGATCGGCCCGCGCTTCTCCGTCATCGGCCAGAGCCTGTCGGGCGACGACGCGGTGATCGTCTACGCCGCGCCCGATGTGCTCGGCTCCTGCGCGACAGGGGGCGTGCCCCGGATGGTCGTGCTGGGCATGGATCCGGCCGCATCGCCCATCGCGTTGCCGGACGCTCCGGCCGAGCGACTGCGGCCCATCGGGCCGATCCACGCGAGCAACGGTTCGATCGCCGCATTCCTGGCCTGGCGCGACGGCCGTTTCGTCCGGACCGATGCTCGCCTGGCGAACCCGGTGGTGATTGCGGCCTCGGCGATCGGCGGAGCGCCGATGGTCGTGCCCGAGCCGACCGGCCCCGGCATCGTGACCCGCTTCGGGATTTTCCTGCGTTCATCCGAGGGCCTGCGTCGCTACGACAAGTCCACCGGCCGCATCTCCGAGGTCCTGATCGCGGGTTCCGTGGGGGTGGGAGCGCTGTTCAACGACCTGCATGACGATCAGGCGCTGTACATCACCGCGGTGTCGGGCGGCGGGCAGCTTGACCTGTACCGGGTGACGGACACCCTGTCGCCTGCCGCGCAACGTCTCAACGTGGAGGGCCCGCTCAGCCCCTACGGCTTTCGCGTGCTGCGCGACCATGTGCTGTACGCGCTCGACCTGCCGGGCAGCATCGACTACGTGGCGTGGAGAAAGGCCGACGGACAACGTTCGTCGGTCCTGGCCGGGAAGAACGTGCTGGTGTCGTCGACGCTCCACGATCGGGTCGTCCACGAGAGCACCGCCGCCGGTGGGGGACGCGTGCTGGCGTCGAGCCGCTTCGACGGCAGCGACGAGCGCAGCTACGGCGACGCGCAGATCGTGAGCCGCGCGATCGGCAGCCTCGTCTCGCCGTTCGCGAGGCACGTGCGCGACAACGGTGCCTTCAGTCACGTGCTGGTCGTCGTCCCGGCAGCCGGGGCCGCGGGTCTGACGGGGGCGCGCGCCCTGTGGATCGGCCTCGACTCCGCTGCGGGCGACGCCGAGGCCGGCGGGCTGCCGTCCACGGTCGACCTGGGTTCGTTGGTCGAGGGCCCGGGCATCTCGGGCGCTGCCAGCGTGTTCGCGGTCGCTCGCCCCGGCGGGACGGGGGCGGCCTACTTCGTCGCGCGTCGCGCTGACGGCGTGGTCACGCAAGTCAATCGCTAGTCATCGCAGGTCTGAACCCATGAGCACCCGGGACGCCCCGACTTCAACGCGCAGCGCGACATCCTCCGGCCCGATCCTCAGTGTCGTGGGGACGCGCCCCAACTACATGAAGGTCGCGCCGCTGCTTCAGGCCCTGGAGCGAACGCCCGACGCCCCGCCGAGCGTGCTGGTCCACACGGGCCAGCACTACGATCCGGCACTGAACGACCACCTGTTCGCCGATCTCGGGCTCCGGGCGCCGGATCACAACCTCGGCGTCCGCGCGGGCTCCCACGCCGAGCAGACCGCCGAGGTCATGAAGCGCTTCGAGCCGGTGCTGGATCGACAGGCGCCGTCGTGCGTCGTCGTGGTGGGCGACGTGAACTCGACGCTGGCGTGCAGTCTGGTGGCGGCCAAGAAGGGCATCCCGGTGGTGCACGTCGAGGCCGGCCTGCGCAGCTACGACCGCAGCATGCCGGAGGAGATCAACCGGGTGCTCGTCGATCGGCTGTCGGACGTGCTGTACACGACGGACCGGAGTGCACACGAGAACCTCGCGCGCGAGGGGATCGCCGGCGAACACGTCGTCTTCGTCGGCAACCTGATGATCGATTCCCTTCACGCGGCGAGGGCGCGGGCAGTCGAACCGGCCCAAGCGCTACGGCGTGCCGGCAAGGCGCCGGAACTGGTGGCCGGCGACTTCGCGCTGGTGACCCTGCATCGACCGTCGAATGTCGACGACCGCGACGTGCTGGCCGAACTGTGCGAGCTGCTGCGGACGGTGGCCGAGCGCATGCCGCTCGTGTGGCCGATGCATCCCCGGGCCCGCGCCAACCTCGAGCGCTTCGGGCTGCTGGCGCGCATCGACTCGCCTCGCATTGCCTGCCTGGAGCCGCAGAGCTACCTGGCGATGGTGGGTCTGATGCAGTCCGCTCGTGTCGTTCTCACGGACTCCGGCGGGGTTCAGGAGGAGACGACAGCACTCGGTGTCCCCTGCCTGACACTGCGTGACAGCACCGAACGGCCGATCACCCTGCATCAGGGCACGAACCGGCTGTTGAAGCGCGATCCGACGATGCTGAATGCGGCGCTCGACCAGATCGTTTCCGCTGCTCCATCGAAGTCCGCCCTGCCTGAAGGATGGGACGGTCACAGCGCGCCGCGGCTCGTGTCGCACCTGCTCCCATGGTTGGCCCGATGATGCGCCGCGACCTGGCCGGGGTTCGGGAAGGACAGGTTGTGCTGGAGGGGCCGGCTCCACGCGGCCTCGAGGACACGCCGGAGCTCGATCGTCGCAGTCGCAGCGGCGGGCTGCTGCTCGTCGAGACGGGTGCCGAGCGCGTTGCGCCGGTGCCGGACATCGGGACCGTCGCGGTGGTCGGGCTCGGCTATGTCGGACTGCCGCTGGCGGTGGAGTTCGGCAAGCGGCGTCCGACGATCGGCTTCGACATCTCGAAGGACAAGATCCGCGCCTATCGCGACGGGCAGGACCCGACCGGTGGCCTGGATCGCGACGAGATGCGCGCGGCCGACCGGATCGAGTTCACCACCGACGCCGATCGACTGAGGCAGGCCGATCTGGTGGTGATCGCGGTTCCCACGCCGGTGGACCAGGCCCACACGCCGGACCTCGGCCCGCTGGTCGTGGCGAGCCAGATCGTGGGCCGGCACCTCAAGCGCGGCGCGACCGTCGTCTACGAGTCCACGGTCTACCCGGGCGCCACCGAGGAGATCTGCATCCCGGAGATCGAGCGCAGCGCCGGCTGGGTATGGAAGCGCGACTTCTTCGTCGGGTACTCGCCGGAACGGATCAATCCCGGCGACAAGGTCAACACGCTGGCGACGATCGTGAAGATCGTCGCCGGCGACACGCCACGCACGCTGGACCTGCTTGATCAGGCCTACTCGAGCATCGTCCGCGCGGGCGTGCATCGGGCCAGCAGCATCCGGGTGGCCGAAGCCGCCAAGGTCATCGAGAACACGCAGCGCGACCTCAACATCGCACTCGTGAACGAGCTGTCCCTGATCTTCCATCGGCTCGGCATCGACACCCTGGAGGTGCTCGAGGCGGCCGGCACGAAGTGGAACTTCCTGCCGTTCCGCCCCGGCCTCGTGGGCGGGCATTGCATCGGCGTCGATCCCTACTACCTGACCCACAAGGCCGAGATGGTGGGGCACCACCCGCAGGTGATCCTGGCCGGACGACGCATCAACGATCTGATGGGGAAGTACGTCGCCGAGCAGACCGTGAAGGCGATGATCCAGGCCGGCATCCAGGTCAAGGGGGCTGACGTCATCGTGCTGGGTCTGACGTTCAAGGAGAACTGCTCGGACCTGCGCAACTCGAAGGTCGTCGATCTGATCCTCGAGCTGGAAAGCTACGGCGTCATCGTGCACGTGCACGATCCCGTTGCCCTGCCGGCCGAAGCGCGCCACGAGTACGGCGTCGAACTGGTGGACTGGGACCTTCTGCCGCGGGCCGGGGCCATGGTCGCGGCCGTGGCGCACGACGAGCTGGTGAACCGGACGCCGGACGAATGCCTGGAGAAGCTGCTCCCTGGGGCCGTGTATTCGGATGTCAAGGGCAAGGGCGATGCGCAGACCCTGCGAGCCGCCGGCATCACGGTATGGCGCCTGTGAGCGGGGTGTTCACGGGGGGCGCAGGGCCCGTGACCGCCGTGCGTCGTCCCACCGTGCTGGTGACGGGCGGTGCCGGGTTCATCGGCTCCCACACCTGCGTCGCGTTGGCGCAGGCCGGACATGACCTGGTCGTTCTCGACAACTTCAGCAACAGTCAGCCGTCGGTGATGGGCGCCCTGGCGGCCTTGTGCGGGCCCGGTCTGGAGCTGGTTTGCGGTGACGTCAGGGACGCCGACGCGTTGCGCAGAGTCTTCGACCGCTATCGCATATCCGCCGTGATTCACTTCGCCGCATTGAAGGCGGTCGAAGAGTCCGTACTGAACCCGCTGCAGTACTACGAGAACAACCTCGTGGGTCTGCTGCGACTCCTCGAGGCAATGCGGCACGCCGACGTTCGCACGCTGGTCTTCTCGTCGTCGGCGGCCGTGTACGGAGCTGCCGAGACCGTCCCTATCCGCGAGAGCGCTCCTCTGAATGCGGCCAGCCCGTACGGGCGGACCAAGCTGATGTGCGAGCAGGTGCTGGCCGACCTGGTCGATGCCGAGCCGTACTGGCGTATCGCCCGGCTGCGGTACTTCAATCCGGTCGGTGCACACGAAAGCGGACTCATCGGCGAACAGCCCTCGGGCGTTCCCAGCAATCTGATGCCCTACCTGATGCAAGTGGCGGCCGGCCTGCGGCCCGTGCTGCGCGTCTTCGGATCCGACTACCCGACCCCCGACGGCTCAGGAATCCGCGACTACATTCACGTCATGGACCTGGCGGAAGGACACGTCGCCGCACTGGCCGCGCTGCAACGCGCCGACGGCATGCTGACGCTCAACCTGGGAACGGGCCGTGGGGTGTCGGTGCTCGAGATGGTCGACGCATTCGAGCGGGCATGCGCCTGCCGGGTCCCCTACGAGCTCGTGGCTCGACGCCCTGGCGACGTCGCCATGTGCTGGGCGGATGCATCACGGGCGGAGCGTCTGATCGCTTGGCGGGCCCGGCGGGACGTGCGCCAGATGTGCGTGGACGGCTGGCGGTGGCAGACGAAGTTGAACGCCGATCTGGCTTCGCCCGGCGCTGCCTGCGCCGCGACGGCCGAAGCTGGGTGAGCGCTCCGGTTCTGTCCGTGTTCGTCCACCAGCAGACGTCAGCCGTCCGCGGACGTCCATCCGAGAATTGATTGAGATCCACCGGTGGCGCCGCGTTCCGCGTCGACCCGAGCAGGCACGACACACCCGCTTCGCAGCGCATCGCCGATCAGCATGCCGCCACGAGCCGCACAGGCACTGTGCGCATCGGCGCTGCGTCGCAGGTCCCAGTACAGCCATGCCACCAGCAGCGCCGAGAAGCTCACCGCGACCAGTCGTAGAGACCATTTCATCGACGCCTCCTCCCTTAGCGGCAATCCTAGGCGGTGAAGCGATCAGCGTGAATGACGCAGGCGTCGATCAGATCATGGCGGCGACGGCAGTGTCATCGAACGGTCATGCAGGTGCGAACGGCTTGGCCGACGCGGTTCATCCATGTTCGCTGACACGAGGTGCGAGCTACCGTCGCGCGATTGATGCCCACGGTCCCGATTTCGGACTGCCGTCATGTCGAGGCCGGGACGCGGCATTGCTCTTGCATCGGGGCCGGTGGCGATGTCCTGGAAACCGTCGTGATGCCCGACCGAATCTTCTCCTTGCACCATCATCTTCGACCTTCCGAAGGGGAGCCGATCCGCTCCATCGTGGTTGAAACGCCTCACGCATCGATCGTGGCTTGGCATGTCGCACCGGGTCAGTGCATTGCGCCTCATGTGCACCCTGATGGCCAAGACACCTGGACGATCATCGCCGGCACCGGCTCGTATCGGGTCGACCAGGCGGGAACAGGGCGAACGATTGCGGCCGGCGACATCGTCGTTGCGCCCGCAGGCGCGGTTCATGGAGTCTGCAACCACAGAGACGCGCCACTGATCTTCGTATCCGTGGTGTCGCCCACCGAGGCTGGATTCGTTCCTGTCAGGCCGTGAGGCCGTGATTCGAGTGCGTGGTCGCGAGTGCGACGTGTAGGCCACGGGTGTCGCGCGGCCGGCGGCACGGCCTGCGGGTGCCGTGATGCAGCCCTTGCCCGTGCGGGCAGACACACGTGCTCGGCAACGCGCGAGCTGAAGAACTGCGGCTGCCAGCTGGTCGGCGATTACCCGGAGGCGTGGCTGCCGACTGCTACTTGCGTCCCTCGCACTTGATCTCTTCCTTGAACTCGTCGCGCTTCGCTTCCTGCTTGATCCGGCACGGACCGTCGGCAAACTCCGTTGTCCATTCACCGCGCCAAGTGGCACCGACCCCGTCCTTGCACTTGACCTCGCGCTTGTACTCGCCACGCTTGGACTCGATCTTCACCTCGCAGGGGCCATCCCAGAAGTCTTGTCGCATCTCGCCGCGCCACCAGCGCTTGCCGTCGTGCGGGCGCATCGCGTCATCGGCGATCGCCGCGTGGGAGAGCAGCGCCGTCCCTGCGACGGCAACGAGGAAGGCAGTCTTGGTCCGCATGGCGTGGGTCGTGAGGAGTTCCTTTCCGACGGATGGTACGCGTCGGCTGCATTGCCAAAGGATCTGAAGGGGGCGCCTCGGCTCACCGGCGCAGCCGGCCCCACCTCCGAAGCCGCAGCCCGGTCCACGTCATTCAGTCGGGCGCGCCGTCGATACCGGCCGCCGCAACGCGCATGGTCGTCTTGGCGGCATCACCCATCACGGGCACTTGTCGGCCGTCCGGGGTGCGGAATCCGGAGAGCAGTGCAACGATGCGTGCCTGGGTTACCACGGGCAAGGGCGCGAAGCCGGTTCCGGCCACGGCCTGGTCACCGAGCAGGAAGGACCGGTAGAAGAAGTTCAGCGTGCGCCCAGCGCGATCGATGGAAGCCGGAGCCCGCGGCACCACGATGTAGGTTGCGGTGACGATGGGCCACGCCCCGACGCCGTCGATGTCGATCAAGGGCGTCGCGTCCAGGCTGGCCTTGAACAGCGCGCCGGCGCGGATGGTCGCCCGGTAGGCGTCGAGGCTGGGGGCGATCCATTCGCCCCTGCGGTTCTGCAGGCTCGCGGCCATCAGGCCGTCGCGGACCACGTAGTCCGACGAGATGTAGCCGATCGCCCCAGGGGTGGCCTTGACGGCCTGGGCCAGTTTGCTCGAGCCCTCCGCCGCCACGGTCGTGCCGGGCCACTTGGCGCGGCCCCCCTGCGCTTCGATCGGGGCGGCCGCCGCCGCCGCGGACTGCTTGAGGTAGGACACGAAGACCTCGGTCGTGCCGGATCCGTCGGCACGCACGACGCGGGTGATCCGCAAGTCAGGCAGCGCCAGTCCGGGATTCAAGGCGACGACGGCGCGATCGTTCCATCGCTCGATGCGACCGCTGAAGATGGCCGCCAGCACTTCGCTGGTGAGGCGCAGCGTGGCCGATGGGACGCCTGGCAGGTTCACCACCGGGACGACGCCGCCGACGAGGGTCGGAAACTGGAACAGCTGGTGCTTCTCGAGATCGGCAGCGCGCAGGGGCACGTCGGTGGCGCCGAAGTCGACGGCCTGCGCGACGATCTGCTTCACGCCGGCCGAAGACCCGGTCGGGAGGTAGCTCACCTTCACGCCGGTGTCGCGGGCGTACTGGTCCGCCCACTGCTGGTATACCTTGGCCGGGAAGGTGGCGCCGGTGCCGGCGATCGCCGTCTCTGCGGCATGGGCATGAGCGCCGAGCATGGCGAGCGGAATGAGAGCGAGGACAGCGAGCAGACGCATGATCTGTTTGTCTTTGGCGGGAGGATGGGAGCGGCGCGCAGTTTAGGGTTTGCACGGACGGCAGCAAGCGCCTGAGCGAGGCGGCTCGTGCAGAAGTCACGAGCGATCTGGTGCGACGAACCTAGAGGGCCACGCGCCGAGCGGGTGTCAGTTCGGCGCGGCCATGACCACCGTCGCCCAGGCTTGCCGCAGCGGCCGAATGCGATCCCGAGGACGCGACCCCGAGTCGCGAGCTAGAAGCCGGTCGCCCGCGGCTGCGCGTCGAGCACGACCACACCGTGCCCCGTGTGCTTGGCCTCGCGTTTGGCGGCCGCCGCGGCACTCGCCACGTCCTCGGCGTGTTCGAACCGCCCCGGCTGCACCTGTACCGCGCCGATGCACAGGGTCGTGCAGGGATGGAAGCGCAGGTCGCCGTGGCGGTCTTCGGCTTGGATCCCGCCGGCGGCCAGCGCCTCGGGGTCGAAGAGCTCCCGCGCCTTCTCGTTGAAGCTCTGCACGATGCGTTCGCAGCGCTCGAGCCAGTCGCCGCTCTGGAACAGGATCACGAAATCGTCGCCGCCGACGTGCCCGACAAAGTCGCGGCGCGCGTCGCAGTGCGCTACCAGCACGCGGGCGACCAGACGGATCATCTCGTCGCCGCGCCAGTAGCCATAGTGGTCGTTGTAGGGCTTGAAGTGATTGAGGTCGGCATAGCCCGCCACAAAGTCGCGGCCGCTGGCCAGCAGCCGCTCGATGTGGTCGCTGATCGGGATGTTGCCCGGCAGGAAGGTCAAGGGATTGGCGTGTCGGGCGGCCTCGATGCGCGCCTCGGTCACGGCCCGGACCAGCTGCTGGCCGGTCCCCAGGCCGCGGTAGCGGCCGCCCTCGGTGATGACGAAGCCCTCGGTCAGGTAGCGCTGGTCGCCGGACGTCAGGACACCGGTCAACTCCTCGATCCCGGTGTGCACCTCGATCGTCAACGGCGCGAGGTTGGCGAACAGCGTGCAGGGCTTGCTACCGTACAACTCCTTGAAGTAGGGCCGCGCATAGCTCGCGATGAACTGCCCCCGGTTGATCAAGGCGACCGGCCGGTCGTCGTCGACCACGGCCAGCGCATGCAGCGCGTCGGTCTCGCGCAGCAACTCGTACACCTCGTCGTGCGTCGTGCCCGGGTCCACCGAAGGTGCCGCGATCAGCAGGCGGGACGCGGTGTAGCCGCTGTTGCTGGCCCGCTTGAGTTCCGGAAAGACGGCAATGTCCCGGCTCGTCAGGACCGCCTGCGCGCCGGGCAGCAGGGCCGTCACCGGCCTCACTTCGGGCCGCCCCAACGCCCAGCCCTGCCCGTACGCGATACCGAGATCGCGCGCCAGGCGCAGTTCCTCCGCACCCTCCAGGCCTTCGGCCACCAGTTGCGAGCCGAAGGTCTCCGCGATCTGCAGCAGCGCACGCAGGGTCTGCAGCTTGTCGCCGTGGCGTGGCAAGTCCTTGAGGAAGTACTTGTCGATCTTGACGAGGTCCGGCTTCAGCTCGGACCAGAGCCGCAGGCTGGATCGCCCGTCGCCGAAGTCGTCCAGTGCGATCCCGATGCCGTAGCGCCGCAGCGCGGTGCAGGCCGCGTGCAGGGCCTCGGGGTCGCGAACCCGCTCGTGCTCCGTCAGTTCGATGACGACCGACGAGGCTGCAATGCCCTGGGCTGCCACGTCAGCAATGACAGCCTCGATGCCGCGTTCGGTCAGCGTCCGGATCAGGGCGCCGGCACTGAAGTTGACGAACAAGCGGCCGCTGCGCGGGCTGGCCGACCAGCTGGCCAGCGCCCGTCGGACGCATTCGACCTCGAGCTCGAAGCTGCAGGCCTCCTTGGCGGCCGCCGCGAACAGGGCATCCGGAAGGGCAAAGGGAGACCCGACCGGTCCGCGGATCAGCGCCTCGTGGGCATGGACACTCCCGTCACGCAGGTCGCCGATCGGCTGAAAGTGCGCGGTGAGCAGGCGACGCTCGATCAGGTCGCGCACGGTTCGGCTGGTCAGCAAGGCGTACGGCGAGTTCACGGATGGCTCCAATGTTGCTGCAGATCGATCACCCCAGCGCGATATCGGATGCACCCCGACAGAGCTTGATGATCGCCAGCGGCTCCAGGGACAGCCTCTCGAGGTCTGGTCGAAAGAGCCTCAAGCTGCAGGCCGATGCGAGCGTTCGGATCGCTGCGCGGATCCGGACAGTCTCTCGAGATTCTCGTTGGGCTGCGAAGTCTCCATGCTTGCGTCGCATGACGATTCGGTCACTGATCGAAGCGATTCTCCGCTGGCAACAGTCAGTGGGGTTCCCTTGCTGTTGGGATCCTCGCTCGACGGCAACTTCGACTCGTGGCTGCTGGCGATGGCGGCCGACCTCATGCCATGGCGCTCCCGGATGAAGCTGGGGCTCGATGCATGTGCAGCCCGGCCAGTGGCGCCGGCGCCGGATGAGGGTGGAGTTCCAGCCCAGGGCTGACGTCGCAAGGATGCTGGCCGGTCGCTGAGGCGACGGGAGTCGGTTCTCAGGATGGAGCTTGTTGCGTGCGTCGTCACGCCGACGCCAGGTGGATACCAGCTGGTGCGGGCGCGCCGGTGCCGCCGACCAGCGTCGTGCGGCAAGGGCCTCAAGTTATTGATTCCGCTGGAGATTCCGATTCCGGCGGGGCTGGGAGCCGACGGCAGGCGTTGGCAGCAGGGCTCATGTTTCTCGGCTGAGCAGCCTATCCGTTGCGACGGATTCGCGCGGGCGTCGCACGTGCTGCCAAATACCCGCATTGGCGCTGCGATGCGCGGGGGTTCGATTCCCCCGGCTCCACCAATCCCGACAGCCCGTCACAGTGAAAGACCACTGGGGCGGGCTTTCTTTCCATTCGGCGACTCAGAGGCCGGCGCGCCGCGCGACCCGGTAGGTCGCGCCTTCGGGGCCGTAGCGCTCCGAGTGAGGCACGTCGCGCGCGAGTTCGAATCCGTCGCCGGGCAGCAGGTGCCGGGTCTGATCACCGACGGTGAGCCACATCTCGCCCTGGGTCACGATCGCCTTGGCGGCGAACGGGTGCGTGTGGGTGTCCAGCACCGTGAGCGGTGCCCAGACCCGGTCGAGCACCTGCTCGTAGCCCTGGGACAGGACGGCGGCGTCGAAGGCGGAAACGTCGAGGGGCTGGGGCATCGTCGGACTCCCGATGGCTTGGCGACCGTCGAGTATGGCTTCGACCGGTCGCGCCCGTGGACGCTGGGGCGGGTTTCGGCAATCGGCATCCGATGCCCGTTCCGGCCGGGCGGTATAACCGCGCGCTTGGCTCACCGCAGGGGTGGGTCCTGCTGGTACGCTACGCCGCTGTTGCGGCAAGCGCGCCGCGATGTCCGGACCTCGCCGCTCACCGCACCGATGCAAGCCACGCTGAAGCAACTGCTCTCCCAAGGCGCCGACGGCGCCATTGCCATCTCCGCGCCGGGCCGCGCGCCGCTCACCTACGCCGGGCTCCGCGCCCTGGTCGACGGGACGCTGGCGACGCTGAACGCGCTGGGCGTCGGCCGCAACGACCGCGTCGCCATCGTGCTGGCCAACGGCCCCGAGATGGCGACCTGCTACCTGGCCTGTGCCTCCGGCACGACCAGTGCGCCGCTGAACCCGGCCTACCGCGCCGACGAGTTCGAGTTCTACCTGTCGGACCTGAACGCCAAGCTGCTGATCGTCGAGCAGGCCAGCACATCGCCAGCGATCGAGGTGGCCGCCAGGCTGGGCGTGCGCATCGCCGATCTCGTCGTGCCCGCGGGTGCGCCGGCCGGCAGCTTCCATCTGGTGGCGCGCGACGGCTCGAGTGGCGCCGCGGCTGCCCTGGGCGGCTATGGCGAGCCGGCCGATGTGGGCATGGTGCTGCACACCTCGGGGACGACCTCGCGCCCGAAGATCGTGCCGCTGTCGGTCGGCAACCTGTGCGCGTCGGCGGCCAACATCCGGACGACCTTGCAGTTCACGCCCCGGGACATCGGTCTGAACATCATGCCGCTCTTCCACATCCACGGGCTGATCGCCGGCGTGCTGGCGCCGATCTCGGCCGGCTCGCAAGTGTTCTGCACGCCGGGCTTCAACGCGCTGAAGTTCTTTGCGTGGATGGACGAGGCCAGGCCCACCTGGTACACGGCCGTGCCGACCATGCACCAGGCCATCGTGCAGCGCGCCAAGGGCAATGCCGAAACCATCGCGCGCAATCCGCTGCGTTTCCTGCGCTCGTCGTCGTCGTCGATGCCGACCCAGGTGATCCGGGAACTCGAAGAGATCTTCAAGGCGCCGCTGGTCGAGGCCTACGGCATGACCGAGGCCACGCACCAGATGGCCAGCAACCCGCTGCCGC
>CAZUUU010000004.1:0-55993 GCA_964622685.1 uncultured Methylibium sp. | reverse complement strand
GGCTGATCACCGGCGAGTCGCTCTTCACCACCGTTTACACCAACAGCGGCAGCGGCAAGCAGCGCGTGGCCTTCGGCGCGCCCTATCCCGGCAAGATCCTGCCGATGGACCTGTCCAAGCTCGGCGGCACGCTGATCTGCCAGAAGGACGCCTTCCTGTGCGCGGCGCGCGGCGTCAGCCTGGGCATCCACTTCCAGCAGAAGCTCGGCGTCGGCTTCTTCGGCGGCGAGGGCTTCATCATGCAGAAGCTCGAGGGCGATGGTCTCGCCTTCGTGCACGCCGGCGGCAGCATCCTCAAGCGGGAACTGCAGCCCGGCGAGGTCCTGATGGTCGACACCGGCTGCCTGGTGGCCTACACACCGAACGTGAGCTTCGAGATCCAGTACGTCGGCAAGATCAAGACGGCCCTCTTCGGTGGCGAGGGCCTGTTCTTCGCCAAGCTGACCGGGCCCGGCACGGTGTGGCTGCAGAGTCTGCCGTTCTCGCGGCTGGCGAGCCGCGTGTTCGCGGCCGCGCCGCAGCGCGGCGGCTCGCGCGAGGAAGGCTCGGTGCTCGGCGGCTTCGGCGCCGGTGGACTGCTGGGCTCGGTGCTGGGCGGCGACGAGGAGTGACGGCGGCGCCGGCCGCTGCGCTCAGTCGAGCGCAGCGGTCCGGGCCTGCAGCCAGTCGCGCGCGTCGCCGGCCACCAGCGGCGACAGGCGCTCGCGCACCATGGCGTGGTAGCCGTTCAGCCAGGCGACCTCGTCCTCGCGCAGCAGGCTGCGGTCGATGCAGCGCGTGTCGATCGGGCACAGGCTCAGGGTCTCGAACTCGAGGAAATCGCCGAACTCGTCGGCCGGTGCGGCGATGTTCATCACCAGGTTCTCGATCCGCACGCCCCAGCGGCCCGGCCGGTACAGGCCGGGCTCGATGCTCGTGACCATGCCGGCCTCCATCGCCATCTCGGGCGTGGGAACGGCCTTGCTGATGGTCTGCGGACCCTCGTGGACGTTGAGGAAGTAGCCGACGCCGTGGCCGGTGCCGTGGCCGTACTCCAGCGACTCGGCCCACAGCGGTGCGCGCGCGAGCGCATCCAGCATCGGGCTGGGTGTCCCGCGCGGGAAGCGCGCGCGCGACAGCGCGATCGTGCCCTTGAGCACCAGCGTGTAGTCTCGCTTCATGGCGGCGCTCGGCGTGCCGATCGGCCAGACGCGCGTGATGTCGGTGGTCCCGCCGCGGTACTGCGCGCCGGAGTCGATCAACAACAGGCCGTCGGCCGCGACGCCCTGGCCTGCGGCGTCCTGGCGCGAGATCAGCGCGTGGTGGTCGGGCGTCGCCCGGTAGTGCGGCATCGCGCCGTTGGCATTGAAGCCGGCGATCACCGGGAAGCTGAGGCTCACGTAACCGGGCTGCCGCTCCCGCTCCGCGCTCAGGCGCTCGGCGATCGTCAACTCGGTGATCGCCTCGCGGCCGAGGGCCTGCTCGAACCAGGCGTAGAAGGCGCACATCGCCGCACCGTCACGGGCCATGGCCTCGCGGATGAAGCTCGCCTCGGCGGCGGTCTTGCGACTCTTGGCCAGCGTCGACGGGTTGATCGACTCGACGACGCGGACGCCGGGCGCCACCGCCTCGCGCACGCCGAGGGTCACGCGCCGCGGGTCGATCAGCAGCGTGGCATCGGGCGGCAGCGCACCGAGCGCCGCACGGGCCTCGTCGTAGGGTCGCGGCTGCACGCCGTCGGCGGCCAGCGTCGCGGCCAGCGCCGCGTCGATCTTGCCGTCGCCGACGAAGAGCTGCACGCCGTCCGGCGCGACGATCGCGTGCGCCAGGAACACCGGGTTGTAGCTGACGTCCGCGCCGCGCAGGTTGAAGAGCCAGGCCAGGTCGTCGAGCGTGGACACGAGGTGGTGGCTGGCGCCGTGCTGCGCCATCGCGGCCCGCACCAGCGCCAGCTTGTCGGCCCGCGATATCGGCGCCTCGGGCGCGCGGTGCTCGTAGACCGCGGCCGTCGGCAGGCCTGGCCGCTCGGGCCAGGCGCCGGCCAGCGGGTCGGTGTCGGTGCGCAGCGCAATGCCCGCAGCCGCCAGCGCGGCACGCAGCGACTGCGCCGCCGCCAGGCCCAGCACCGCGCCGTCGACCGCGAGCGTCTGGCCGGCCTCCAGATGCGCCGCCAGCCAGTCGACATGCGCCGCCGAGCTGCCGGTCGCGATCTTCACGAGCTCGACACCGCTGCCGGCGAGCTCGGCCTCGGCCTGGACCCAGTAACGGCTGTCGGCGAACAGGGCCGCGCGATCGGCCAGCACGACCAGCGTGCCCATCGATCCGCTGAAGCCCGAGAACCACTCGCGGCCCTGCCAGTGGCCGGGCAGGTACTCCGACAGGTGCGGATCGCTGGACGGCAGCAGCACGGCATCGAAGCCCTGCGCGGCCATGCGGATGCGCAACTGTTCGAGCCGCAGGCGGGCGGGGTGGGTGCGGGTGTCCATCGCGGCTTCCTTGGTCGGGAGGGCGCGGCGCTGCCCGGTCGGCGGCGCCGCGTGAGGTCCCGATTCTAGGAAGCCGGCGCCGCTGTGCTCAACCCGCGGTCTTGGCCGGCGGCGCCTCCGGGTCGGCGACCACCCGGGCCTGGCGCTCGAAGCTGAAGTAGGCCCAGGCCCAGTCGCCCAGCACCACCAGCCGGTTGCGGAAGCCGATCAGGAAATAGATGTGCACGAACAGCCAGAACAGCCAGGCGAAGGCACCGCTGAAGCGCACCGTGCCGAGCACCGGCACGTCGACCGAGGCGATGGCGGCACGCCGGCCGATGGTCGCGAGCGCGCCGTAGTCGAGGTAGCGGAACGGCAGCGTCGGCTCGCCGCGCAGGCGCCTCAGCAGGTTGTGCGCCGCGTGCCGGCCCATCTGCTTGGCCGCCGGGCTCACGCCGGGCACCGGCGTCGGCTCGCCCTGCTTCGGATGGCTCTTCGCGGCGGCCAGGTCGCCGACCACCGAGATCTCCGGGTGGCCGGGGACCGTGAGGTCGGGCTGCACGACGACGCGGCCGGCGCGGTCGGTCTCGCAGCCGCTGCTGGCGGCCAGCGAGCGGCCCAGCGGCGAGGCCGCCACGCCGGCGGCCCAGACGATGGTCTTGGTGTCGATGCGCCGCGGGCCGTCGGGGCTGTCGTAGTCCAGGCCCTCGGCGTCGATGCCGGTGACCTTGGCGTTCGTCAGCACCTCCACGCCGAGCACGTCGAGTTGCGCCTTGGCCCGCCCCGACATGTCCTCGGTGAAGGCCGACAGCACCCGGGGGCCGCCCTCGATCAGCAGCACGCGGGCCCGGCGCGAGTCGATGCGGCGGTACTCCTCGGGCAGGGTGTGGTGGGCGATCTCCGCCAGCTGACCGGCCATCTCGACGCCGGTCGGGCCGGCGCCGACGACCGCGAACGTCAGGCACTTCATGCGCTCGGCGTCGTCGTGCTTGCGCTCGGCGCGCTCGAAGGCCATCAGCACGCGGCGGCGGATCGTGAAGGCGTCGGCCAGCGTCTTCAGGCCCGGGGCGTGCTGGGCCCACTGGTCGTTGCCGAAGTAGCTGTGCGTCGCGCCGGCCGCGACGATCAGGTGGTCGTAGGCGATGCGGTCCTTGCCGCCGTCGAGCTCGACGCTGCGGGCCTGCGTGTCGATGCGCGTGACCTCGGCCAGCAGGATGGTCAGGTTGCCGCGCCGCATCTCGCCGCGCAGGATGTGGCGGATCGGGCCCGAGATCGCCGGGGCCGACAGGTTGGCGGTCGCCACCTGGTAGAGCAGCGGCTGGAACAGGTGGTGGTTGGTGCGGTCGATCAGCGTGATCTCGACCTCGGCCTTCGAGAGGGTCCGCACGGCCTCGATGCCGCCGAAGCCGCAGCCGACGATGACGACACGCGGCCGGGTGGAGGAGTCGGGAGCGCGGTTCATGGCGATCCGGACTGTGGCACGCGGAAGCGGCGCGAATAGGAAAGCCAGGTTCGTTGCCGCCGCTCAGGCGGCCGGCCCCGGCGTCTGCGCTCCCAGCGCGCGCAGCTTCTTGCGCACCAGGTCGATGTGGCCGCGCAGCGCGTACAGCTCGTCGGCATACGACAGCGGCACCTGTAGCTGCTTGACGCGCGCATCCAGCTGGTCCAGCTCCTCCATCAGCGGCTGCGGTCCCTCGGACTGCCCGGCCAGGCTCTCCTCGATCTGGCGCAGCCTCGCGTACCAGCGGAACACCCGCGAGCGGACGCGCAGCTCGTACAGCGGCGGCAGCACCCGCGACAGCGGCAGCAGCACGACGATGACCCCGGCCAGCACGACCCACATGCGGTCGATCAGGTTGGCCAGCCAGAACGGCAGGTAGCGTTGCAGGAAGGGCGGGCCGGTGTCGAAGAAGCGGTCCGCCTCCCTGGCCATCGGCAGCTCGGTGGCGCGCCGGTTCGGGAACTCGCGCCGCGTCTGGAACCAGCCGGCCTCGCTGTGGATGGTGTTGGCGGCCTGCACGAACAGGCGCTGCAGTGCCGGATGGGACGAAGGCTTGGCGACCAGCATCGCGGTCGGCGCGAGCAGGTCCACGTCCTGCGGCGGCAGGTCGGCATCGAGCTTGACGACGCCGCGCGGCAGCCGCACCGCCGCCAGCATCGGCAGGCGTCGCGTGTAGGCCTCGGCCTGCGCGAAGTCCAGCAGCCGGATGCCCGGCGTCTGCAGCAGCAGCTGCACCATCGGCGCCTCCGGCGCCGAGACCAGCGCGAGCGCGTCGATGCTGCCGTCCAGCAGGGCCATCACCGCGGGGGTCTGGCTCATGCGTTCGGCAACGATGTCCTCGGGCTCGAGGCCGCTGACCGACAGCACGCGCTTCATCAGGTTGGTGATGCCGCTGCCCTTGGCGCCGATGTTGACGCGCCAGCCCTTCAGTTCGGACAGCTTGTCGAGGCGCTCGCGCTTCAGGCGCTGCTGCGCGCTGGCCTCGCGGTAGAAGACCCACAGCGGCTCGTAGAACAGACTGCCCAGCGAGACCAGGTCGGGCGGCGCCTCGTCCTCGCCGCTGCGCAGCCGGCCCGCGCCGCCCTGGACGAAGGCGAAGTCGACGCCCGATTCGGCGTCCTCGAGCAGCCGCAGGTTCTCGGACGAGCCTTCGCTGCCGCGCAGCTCGACCTGGATGCCGAACTTCTTCAGCTGGGCCTGGTAGCGCTGGCCGAACTCGGCATAGGCGCCGTTCGCCGGTCCGGTCGCCAGCACCACCTTCTTCGGCGGGGTCGGATCCAGGGCCCAGTACGCCAGCCCCAGCAGCAGGGCCGCCAGCAGCACGAAGGGCCCGGCGGTGACCAGCAGGTCGCGGGTGCTCAGCAGGGTGTGGCGCAGGGCGGGCGGCATCGGCTTGGGCGTCGGG
The DNA here is from genome assembly GCA_964622685.1 of uncultured Methylibium sp. GTDB lineage: Bacteria > Pseudomonadota > Gammaproteobacteria > Burkholderiales > Burkholderiaceae_C > Methylibium. Next base: position 50,643 of record CAZUUU010000004.1, on the reverse strand, counting down.
TCCGCCGCATTCTCGCCCCTGGCGGCGCGCACCGCGCCGCGGTGTTTCAGCCGCTTGCAGCCTCGGGCGCGACCCGCACGCAGGCCTTGCCGGCGCGCTTGGCCTCGTACATCGCGATGTCGGCGCGGCGCCGCAGGTTCTCGACGCTCTCGCCGGGCGAGTAGACCGCGATGCCGAGACTGGGGGTCGACACGAGCTGGCGACCGCCCAGGGCATGCGGCAGCGACAGCGCGCTCACCAGCCGCTCGCACTGCTGCAGCCGGTCGCCGGCATCGCCCGCGTTCTCGAGCAACACGGTGAACTCGTCGCCGCCGAGACGCGCCACCAGGTCGGTGGCGCGCACCTGGGCCGCGAGCCGGCGCGCCACCTCGACCAGCAACAGGTCGCCGGCCTCGTGGCCGAGCGTGTCGTTGACTTCCTTGAAGCCGTCGAGATCCAGGTAGACCAGCGCCAGCGGCTGGCCCGAGCGGCGCGCGCGCGCGGTGGCCGCCTCGAGGGCCTCCTCGAAGTGACGGCGGTTGGGCAGGCCCGTCAGCGGGTCGCGCCGCGCCAGGTCGGCCAGCTGCTGCTTCTGCGACTTGAAGACGGTGATGTCGGCGAACAGGCGCGCGTGGTGCGTGACCACGCCGCGCTCGTCGGCGATCGCGATGACGTTGAGCCAGATGTCGAAGCTGCTGCCGTCGCGCCGCTGCTGCCGGCTCTCGCCGGCCCAGCGGCGCTGCTCGCGCAGCGATTGCTCCACGCCGGGCAGGTCGGCGTCGCTCAGCGCCGGCAGGCCGGCGTCGCCGGCCCAGCGGCCGATCAGGCCGTCGAGCGGCTGGCCGGTCATCGCCAGGAAGGCGGCGTTGACCTGGAGGATGCGGTCGTCGCGGTCGCTCAGCACGATCGCGTCGCCGGTCTCCTCGACGACGCGCGAGGTCAGGCGCAGTCGTTCGGCATTGGCGCGGCGGTCGGTCACGTCGTCCGCCACGACCAGGATGTGGTCGATCTCGCCGTCGGCGCCGAGCACCGGCGCCTTGCTGACGTCGAGGTAGCGGCGGCCGTCGGGCCCGTCGTAGACCAGCTCGGGGTAGTGCGTCAGGCGCGGCGCGGCCAGCAGGGCCTCGACGTGGGCATCGCTGCGCGCGGCGACCTCGGCCGGCAGGACGTCCTGGGCCCGCTGGCCGATCACGCGCTCGGCCGGGGCGTGGAAGGTCCGCTCGGCGGCGCGGTTCCAGTACATGAAGCGACCGCGCGTCGCCGGCCGCGCGCTCTTGGCATAGACCGCCAGCGGCAGCATGTCGAGCAGGGTGCGGAAGAAGCTCTCGCGCTCGGCCAGGCGCTGCTCGGCCAGCTTGCGATCGGTGATGTCGCGCATGATCAGCGCGACGCCGTCGCCGACCGGCACGACCTGGTAGTGCAGCCAGCGATCGCGCACCTGCGGCATCACACCGAGGGCCTCGACGTCGACCGGACGCTGCTGCGCCATCACCTTGCAGAGCAGCTTCATCAGTCCGTCGCTGCGCATCGATGGCACCAGCTCGCAGGCGCGCCCGCCGATCATCGCCTCGCGCTCCGTCGCCAGCACCGACGCGGCGCGGCGGTTGGCATCGGTGACGACGAAGTCCTCGATCTCGCCATCGGCGCGGCGCGCGGCGCGCAGCAGCCAGAAGGCGTCGAGGCTGCCGTCCAGCGTGGCCACGTACAGCGCCTTCGCGCTGCGCTCGGCCTCGCGGGTCGCGTCGAGGCGCCGTGCCTGGTTCCACAGCCCGCCGGTGCCGGCCAGGATCAGCAACGCGATCGACGCCGCGCCGGCCAGCAGCTTGGCGCGCGTGGCCTCGTAGGCGGCGATCACCGGGTCGGCCGCGATCGCGATCACGGCCAGCAGCGGGTGGCCGTCGACCGGCGCGCTGGCGACGAAGCGCCTCTGCTGGTCGACCGGGCTGACGCTGGGCGTCAGCGTCTCGCGCATCCGCAGCGCCAGGGCCTGCAGCCGGGTCGCGTCGATCTTGCCGCCATAGGTCTGCTGGCCGTCGAGCAGGCGCGAGCGCACCGAGTTGTCGAGGCCGAGCACGCTGATCGCCGTGCCGGGCGCCTCGCCGACATGGAAGCCGCGCGTCAGCGCGGCTGGGTCGAGCAGCGTCACGACGGCGCCATCGAACTCGCTGCCGTCGCGCGCCAGGCTGCGCATCGCCGGCATCATCCAGCCCTGGGCCAGCGGATGCGGCTGCGGCAGCCCGATCGTCAGGCCCAGGTCGTTGTAGCGCAGGTGGCGCTTGAAGTCCTCGTCGTCGGCGATGTTGAGCGGCACGTCGATCGAACTGCTGTCGGTGACCATGCCGCGGCGATCCGCCACGAAGACCGAGTGGGTGACCTCGAAGGCCAGCAGCCCGGCGTGGCGCAGGCCGGTCAGGTCCATCGGGTTGCCGGTCTCGCGCAGCGCCTTGACCAGCAGCGTCGTCTGGTCGACGCTGTCCAGCACCTCGCGGACCCGCACGGCGAGCTTCTGCGCGCTGCGGTCGGCGTCGCGCAGGGCGCGCTGGACCTCCTCGCGGTGGGCGTCCTGCAGCGCCATCCGGGTCGCGACGCCCAGGCCGGCCAGCAACAGCGCCGCCATCGCCAGCAGCGCGCTGTGCAGCGGGAGCGGCCGGCGACGCGGCGCAGCGGACGAGGGGGCGGCGGTGACCATCGAACTTCAGTCGCGCCGCAGCCGCGGCGCAGGGTTGCGCCTCGTTATCGGCGGCCGCCCCGGATTCTTCAGCCGAAGCTTCAGCCGACGGCCAGCAGGTCGACCTCGAACAGCAGGGTCGCGTTCGGCGGGATCACGCCGCCGGCGCCCCGGGCGCCGTAGCCCAGCGCTGCCGGGATCACCAGGCGGCGCGTGCCGCCGACCTGCATGCCGGCGACGCCTTCGTCCCAGCCGCGGATCACCATGCCGGCGCCGAGCGAGAACTCGAACGGGTCGCCGCGGTCCTTGCTGGAGTCGAACTTCCTGCCGGCGACGCCGTCGTTGTAGAGCCAGCCGGTGTAGTGCACGCGCACGTCCTGGCCGGCCTGCGCGGTGGCGCCGCTGCCCACGGTCGTGTCTTCGTACTGCAGTCCGGAAGCGGTGGTTTGCATGATGCTGCGCCTTCTCGAAGTGGAAAAGCGCGCAGCATAGCCGCGCGCCGCCGCATCGAGGCGCTAGTTGAGGCGCGCGCGCAGTCGCAGCACGGCCTGCTGCAGCAGCCGGGCATCGGTGCTGGCGCGGTGCCGCCGCTGCGGGCCGGCCTCGGCCACGGCCTGCTGCTTGGCGCCCGGCCAGCGCTGCGCCTCGTCGTCGTCGAGCAGGCTGCGCAGGTGATCGAGGCGGAACGCCGGCGTCATGTCGGCGGCCTCGAACAGACGCGCCAGCCAGGCGTAGTCGTGGGCCCAGCCGTCGCAGTAGACGACCTGGCCGCGCAGGCGCTCGTTCAGGGTCGTCGCGACCTCGCGCGCGCTGCGGCCGTGCTGCAACGCCAGTTCGCGCGGGATGTGGTGCAGGGCCTCGGCCCCGGCATCCCAGTGCTGCCAGTCCGGCTCCGGCCGGACCAGGGTGCACCAGCCCTTGCCGTCGGGCAGCACGAAGCCGATCTCGACCGGATAGCTGCCGCGCCCGAAGCCCGACGCCTCGATGTCGAGGATGGTCGGCGCCGCAGGGCGGCGGGGGGCGGGCGGCGGCAGCATGGCAGCCCGTCGCATGCAATACGCGCGCCCACGGCGGGCGGTCGCTGTCGCCTAGGCGACGTTCCCTCGGGCCGAGCCCCACTGCCCAAGCGCCGGCGCGAGGCGTAAGGTGCCGGGCTCGACCGCCGCTGGAGACCGCGCCCGTGAGCCCTGTGAGTTCCGTCAGTGCCATCAGCCCCGTGCCCGCCGACCGGCCGCATCTCAAGGTGTGGCCAGCGCGCCTGCCGCGCGAACTGGTGATCCCCGACACGACCCTCTGGTTCAACCTGGAGGTGGCGGCGCGCCGCTATCCGGACAAGGCCGCCCATGTCTTCCTCGGCCGCACGCTGAGCTACCGCGAACTGCAGCGCCAGGCCGAGGCGCTGGCCGGCTGGCTGCAGCGGGTGGCCGGCGTGAAGCGCGGCGAGCGCGTGGCCCTGTACCTGCAGAACTGCCCGCAGTACATCGTGGCGTACTACGCGATCCTGCGCGCCGACGCGGTCGTCGTGCCGGTCAACCCGATGAACAAGGCCGACGAGGTCGGTCACTACATCACCGATCCGCAGACGCGGGTGGTCGTGACCAGCGCGGACCTGGCGGCCAACGTCGCCACCGCCGATGCCGGGCTGCCGCCGGCGCAGCGGCTGCAGCACCTGCTGGTGACGCGCTATGCCGACGCGCTGCCGGACCGCTATCCCCAGGGCATGGCGGTGGCGCCGGCGATGGACCAGTGGCTGCGCGCCGATCCGCCCTTGCCCAGCGCCCTGTCGCCCGACCTGCCGATCACGCGCTGGCTCGACGCCATCGCCGCCGGCCACGCGCCCGGGCTGCACACCGCGCAGCCCGACGACCTGGCGCTGCTGCCCTACACCTCTGGCACCACCGGCCTGCCGAAGGGCTGCATGCACACCCACCGCACGCTGATGAGCAACGCCGTCGGCGGCGGGCAGTGGGGCTATGGCGGACCGGAGTCGGTGTCGCTCGGCGTGGTGCCGCTGTTCCACGTCACCGGGATGATGTATTCGGTGCTGGGCTCGGTCTACCTGGGCGGCACGGTCGTGCTGATGCCGCGCTGGGACCGCGAGCTGGCCGGCACGCTGATCTCGCGCCATCGCGTGACGCACTGGACCTGCATCCCGACGATGATCATCGACCTGTTCGGCAGCCCGAACTACAAGTCCTTCGACCTGTCCAGCCTGCGCTACATCAGCGGCGGCGGGGCAGCGATGCCGCACGCGGTGGCGCAGCGCCTGCTGGACGAGTTCGGCCTGACCTTCGCCGAGGGCTATGGCCTGACCGAGACCGCTGCACCGAGCCACGGCAACCCGCCCGAGCGCGCCAAGCTGCAGTGCCTGGGCATCCCGATCTACGGCGTCGACTCGCGCGTCGTGAACCCCGACACGCTGGAAGAGCTGCCGCCCGGCGAGATCGGCGAGATCGTCACCCACGGCCCGATGGTCTTCAAGGGCTACTGGCGCCATCCCGAGGCCACGGCTGCGGCCTTCGTCCGCATCCAGGGCGACGACAAGCTGTTCTTCCGCACCGGCGACCTCGGTCGCATGGACGAGGAGGGCTACTTCTTCCTGACCGACCGGCTCAAGCGGATGATCAACGCCAGCGGCTTCAAGGTCTGGCCGGCCGAGGTCGAACTGATGCTCTACAAGCACCCCGCGGTGCAGGAGGCCTGCATCATCGCGACGCACGACGCCTACCGCGGCGAGTCGGTCAAGGCGGTGGTCGTCAAGCGCCACGACCGCCAGGACGTGACCGCCGAGCAGATCGTCGAGTGGGCGCGCGAGCAGATGGCCGCCTACAAGTACCCGCGCGAGGTCGAGTTCGTCGACGCGCTGCCCAAGTCCGGCGCCGGCAAGGTGCTGTGGCGCGTGCTGCAGGAGCGCGAGGACGCGAAGACGCGCCCGCCGGCCCGGGGCGGCTGAGTGGCGCGGGGCTGACGCGCCTCGGCGCGTCTCGATCGGGGCAGGGGCGGCTCCGGAAGCTCGCGACCATGCGACCGCTGGCTACACTGCCCGGCAGCATGGACGCCGGTACCAGCCTCATCGTCATCGTCGCGCTGATCGGCGCCAGCGCCTTCTTCTCGATGGCCGAGCTGTCGCTCGCCGCCGCGCGACGCCTGCGGCTGCGGCAGATGGCCGACGACGGCGACGGCCGCGCGCTGCAGGTGCTGGCGGTGCAGGAGCAGCCGGGCCACTACGTGACCGTGGTGCAGATCGGCCTGAACGCGGTCGCGATCCTCGGCGGCATCGTCGGCGAGGGTGCGCTGACGCCGACCCTGACGCGCTGGCTCGGCACGCTGATGGCGCCCGAGACCGCCCAGACCGCCGGCTTCGTGCTGTCCTTCCTGGCGATCACGGCGGTCTTCATCCTGTTCGCCGATCTCTTCCCCAAGCGGCTGGGCCTCAGCAACCCGGAGGCGGTGGCGCTCAAGCTGATCGGGCCGATGCGCGCGCTGATGGGCCTGCTCAAGCCGGTGGTCTGGGTCTTCGACAAAGCGGCCGACGCGCTGTTCGCGCTGTTCGGCATCAAGACGACGCGCGACGACCGCGTCACGCACGCCGACATCCTGGCGATGGCCGAGGCGGGCGCCGCCGGCGGGCTGCTGGCGCAGGGCGAACAGCAGCTGATCGCCAACGTCTTCGAGCTCGACACCCGCACCGTCGAGAGCGCGATGACCGCGCGCGACCGCATCGTGCATTTCCTGCGCGACGATCCGCCGGAGCTGATCCGCGCGCGCATCACCTCGAACCCGCACTCGACCTACCTGGTCTGCGACGGCGACATCGACCACGTGCTGGGCTACGTCGATGCCAAGGACCTGCTGATCCGCGTGCTGAACAACCAATCGATCGAGCTCGACGCCGAGGGGGTGCTGCACAAGGTGCTGGTGATCCCGGACCGGCTGACCTTGTCGGAGGTGATCGAGCAGTTCCGCACCGCGCACGACGACTTCGCGGTCATCATGAACGAGTACAGCCTGGTGGTCGGCGTGATCACGCTCAACGACGTGATGAGCACGGTGATGGGCGACCTGGTCTCGCCCTGGGCCGAGGAGCAGATCGTGCGGCGCGACCAGGACTCCTGGCTGATCGACGGGCTGACGCCGATCCCCGACGTGCTGCGCGCGCTGGACCTGGACGAACTGCCGCACCAGGGCCAGTACGACACGCTGGCCGGCTTCCTGATGGTGATGCTGCGGCGCATCCCGCGCCGCACCGACTGCGTCAGCGTCGCCGGGCACCGCTTCGAGGTGCTCGACGTCGACAACCACAAGATCGACCAGGTGATGGTCACGCGCCTGCCCGGCGAAACCGGGGCCTGAACGTGGGAAGCCCCTGCCGCCGGTGACGGGGGCAGGGGCCTCGATTGGTGCTCCTGTTGGTGGACTCCCCGCAGGGAACCCAGGGCCCGGAAGCTCGACCCGTCGTCTGCGCTCCGTCGCCGTCGCCTTGGAGGGCGGGGCAGCGGGGCCTCGACGCTTTGCATTCTCGGCACGGATGATCGCGCGGCTATGCCGCGAACGGGGGGTCGTGCCCCCTCATTCCGGTCGGATTGCGCAGCGGCGGGGCCGGTTTCAAACCGACGCAATCAGGTCCCGGGTCTCCGGATGGCGACGCATGTAGCCGGACACGTAGGAACACAGCGGCCGCACCCGGAGTCCGCGGGAACGCGCGTACGCCAGGGCTTCGTGCACCAGGGCCGCGGCCACGCCCCGGCCGCGCAGCGCGGCTGGCACGTAGGTGTGGTGCATCACCATCACGCCGCGCTGCAGTTCGTAGTCGGCGACGCACTGCAGGCCATCGACCAGCGCCTCGAAGCGCGAGGCGGCGGCGTTGTGGACCACCGTCGTCATGGGATCCTCACACCCAGCCCGCCATGCCCAGCGCGGCGCCGGCGCCGATCAGCCACAGCAGGTGCAGGCGGGTGCGCCAGACCAGCAGCGCCGCGGCGGCGGTGAGCGACAGGGAGGACCACTCGCCCCAGGGCGCGGCCAGCAGCCAGCCGGTGGCGGCGATCAGCGCCAGCGTGATCGGCGCCATGCCGATCTTGAAGGCGCGCACTGCGCGCCAGTCCTGCCGCGCCTGGCCCCAGCGCGTCGCCAGCAGCGCCAGCGTGGCCGAGGGCAGCATGATGCCGACCAGCGTGGCGGCGGCGCCGGCCAGCCCGGCCGCCTGGAAGCCGAGCAGGGGCACGAACAGCACGTTGGGACCCGGCGCGGCCTGCGCGATGGCGATGGCCGACGCGAACTGGGGATCGGTCAGCAAGTGCTGCTCGGCCACCATCCAGCGATGCATGTCCGGCGCCACCGTGATCGCGCCGCCGATGGACAGCAGCGACAGCAGCAGGAAGTGACCGAACAGCGACAGCAGCGTCGACGCCTCGGGGCCGCTCATGCGCCGCCCTCCGGCGACGGTGCCAGCCGCCGCCACGCCAGCCCGCAGGCCAGCAGGCCCAGCCCCAGCAACACCCACACCAGCGGCCAGCGCAGCAACGCGATCGCCGCGAAGCAGGCGCCGCCCAGCAGCGCAAGGAGCGGCAGGCCGAGCGGACTGGCGCGCAGCGGCCCGGCGAGCTTGAAGGCCGTGCCGACGATCATCCCGGCCGCCACCGCCCCCATGCCGCGCAGCGCGCCGGCGACCAGCGGGTGGCTGGCGAACTGCGCGTACAGCGCGATCGCGGCCAGCACGATCAGCAGGGGCACGGCCATCATGCCGGCGAGCGCCGCGAAGGCGCCGCGCGTGCCGAACCAGCGGTCGCCGACCATCAGCGACAGGTTGCAGACGTTGGGCCCCGGCAGGACCTGCGCCAGCGCCAGCATCTCGAGGAACTCGGCCTTGCCGAGCCAGCGCCGGTCTTCGCACAGCACGCGCTGGGCGACCGCCAGCACGCCGCCGAAGCCCTGCAGCGCCAGGCCGGTGAAGGCCGTGAAGAGCTCGGTGCAGGAGGCCGGGCGCGCCAGCGGCGCTGCATCGTCGTCGGTCATGCGGCGATGGTAGTCGCCGCATGACGCCGGTCGGGTCAGCCTTCCCCGTCGAGCGACTTCGGCCCGGCGCCGTAGGCCACGACGAACAGCAGGCCGCCGGCGATCGCCAGGTTCTTGAAGAAGTTGATCTGCTGCGCCATCTGCTGGTCGGCCGGCATGGCCCAGAAGTTGTGGAACAGCACGGCCGCCACGACGGTGAACAGCGCCAGGATCAAGGCGGCCCAGCGCGCCTTGAAGCCGACCAGCAGCGCCAGCGCGACGCCGATCTCGACGACGATGGTGCCGGCTGCCGCCACCTCGGGCAGCGGCAGGCCCTTGGAGGCGATGTAGCCGGCCGTGCCCTGGAATCCCGCGATCTTGCCGATGCCGGCGGGGATGAACAGCAGGGCGATCAGTGCGCGGCCGAGCAGCGGGCCGAATTGCCGGAAGAAGCTCATGGTGGTTCCTGTGAGTGGTGGAAGACCCCGCAACGGCACCGAGGTGAGCGAGGCTAGCACCGGCCGGCGCGACGCCGCAAGACGGTGTCGGCCGGTGGCATCATGCGCGCCTCGCCGCCACCCGCGGCGCCTGGGCACCCTGGCCGCGTACGACGCGGCGCACCTCGCGAGGATCGACGATGACGACGAAGTACCTGCTGCTCGCCGCGGCCTTGACGCTGCCGCTGGCGGCCAGCGCGGCCGACCCGGCCCCCCGGAAGGGCAACACGCTGACGCTGGGCGGCGGCAAGCCGACCGGCAAGCTGCTGACGCGCGACCAGCTGCGCCAGTGTCTCGCGAAGCAGAAGGCGCTGAAGGAGCAGGACGCCGAGACGGCGCAGGCGCAGGCTGCGCTGGATGCCGACAAGGCGGAGATCGCGCGGGCCGATGCCGAACTGGAGAGCGAAGCGGCGGCGCTGCAGGCCGAACGTGCGACGGTGGACACCACGAAGGAAGAGGCTATCGCCGCCTTCAACGCCAAGCTGGCCCAGCGCGCCGAGCGCGAACGGGCACGCGACCAGCGCGTCGCCGACTACAACACGCGGCTGCCGGCCTTCAATGCGCGCGTGCAGGCCGGCAACCAGGTGCGCCAGGGCTGGCAGGCCGACTGCGCCGACCGTGCCTACGACGAGGCGGACTACTTCGCCATCCAGCGCGGCAAGTGAGGCGCCGTCGCCCGCCGGGCGATCAGGGCTTCTCGGCCAGCGCCTTGAGGTTGGCCAGTCCGTCCGCGAAGTCCTTGCCGATCATCTGGTCGGAGAACAGCGCGAACCAGCGGTACAGCGGGTTGCCGCCCATGTCGCCGTCCATGGTCCAGGTGACCTCGGTGCCGCTGCCGACGGGCTTGAAGCGCAGTTCGCCCGTCGACACGCTGCTGAAGCCCTCGAAGCGGATCTCGTAGGCGACGCGCTGCGGTGGCTCGGCGGCGGTGAGGCGCATGCCGCCGTTGCCCTGGCTGGCGCTCTGCCAGTCCCAGGCGGCCCCCACGCCGCTCTCGGGGCCGCTGTAGGCGATGGTCATCGCCGGGTCGCGGCGGTTCCACACCGACCATTGCTGCCAGGCGCGCGGCGCCACGACGAGGGCGTAGACCTTGTCGGGCGGTGCCTGGACCTGCTGCGTGCGCGTGACCTGGAACTTCGGCGACAGCAGCATGCCGCCGATCGCGATCACCAGCACCAGGGCCAGGATCAGCGCCAGCAACCACTTCAGGGCCCGGATCAGCATCGCGCTCTCCTTCGCGGCACGACACGCCGCCGGCCAGGAAGCCTAAGGCCGGCCTGCGGCACTGTCCATCGCGGCTATCGATAATCGCCCGGCACCCGACGACGAGGAGACGAAGATGGCCCAGGATCGACCGCTGTTCCCGACGACGCTGGCCGGCAGCCTGCCCAAGCCGGCCTGGCTGGCCGAGACGAACAAGCTGTGGCCGCAGTGGAAGGCCCAGGGCAGCGAGCTCGACCAGGCCAAACGCGACGCGACGCTGTTGTGGATCAAGGCCCAGGAAGACGCGGGCCTGGACATCGTGGGCGACGGCGAGCAGGCAAGGCAGCACTTCGTGCACGGCTTCCTCGAGAAGGTGGAGGGCATCGACTTCGAGCACAAGGTCGAGATGGGCATCCGCAACGACCGCTACAAGGCCATGGTGCCTCAGGTCGTCGCGCCGCTGAAGCTCCAGGGCCGGGTGCATGCGATGGAGGCGCAGTTCGCGCGGGCCCACACGACCCGCAAGCTGAAGTTCACGCTGCCGGGGCCGATGACCATCGTCGACACCGTGGCGGACCGCCACTACGGCGATCGCGTGAAGATGGCCTTCGCCTTCGCCGAACTGCTGAACCAGGAGGCGCTGGCGCTGCAGGCCGATGGCGTCGACATCATCCAGTTCGACGAGCCGGCCTTCAACGTCTACATGGCCGAGGCGGCCGACTGGGGCGTGCAGGCGCTCGAAAGGGCCGCGCAGGGCCTGACCTGCACGACCGCCGTGCACATCTGCTACGGCTACGGGATCCAGGCGAACATCGACTGGAAGAACGCGCTGGGCGACGAATGGCGCCAGTACGAGCAGGTGTTCCCGGCGCTCGCGAAGAGCTCGATCGACCAGGTGAGTCTCGAGTGCTACCACTCGCACGTGCCGCCCGACCTGATGAAGCTGCTGGACGGCAAGGACGTGCTGGTCGGCGTGATCGACGTGGCCAGCGCCGAGATCGAGACACCCGAGCAGGTGGCCGACACCATCGGCCGCGCGCTGCAGTTCGTGCGCAAGGACCGCCTCTTTCCCTGCACCAACTGTGGCCTCGCGCCGATGGAGCGCGAGGTGGCGCTGAAGAAGCTGCAGGCGCTGGCGGCCGGGGCGGCGCTGGCGCGCCAGCGCTACGCCTGAGGCGCTGCGGCCCGCACGCGCATAAAAAAACGCGGCCGAGGCCGCGTTCCTTCATGCGCTTTCGCGCTCGCTGGATTACAGCGGGCGGATGTTCGCGGCTTGCGGGCCCTTCTGGCCTTGCTTCACCTCGAACTCGACGCGCTGGTTCTCCTGCAGGGTCTTGAAGCCCGTGCCGGTGATGTCGCGGAAATGCGCGAAGACATCGGCGCCACCGCCGTCCTGGGCGATGAACCCGAAGCCCTTGGCTTCGTTGAACCACTTCACGGTGCCGGTTTGCACGCTCATAACATTCCTATCGATCGAACAAAGATGCAGGCGCGGCGACATGCCATGCCCGTGCAGAGACACTCAAGAAACGCTACCTGGGGGAGACGAACCAGACGGCCTTCGGAACCGAGGACCGGATCGAACCGAGACACCTAAGAACCACGGTCTTGCGCATATCTACGAGCCGCAGTGTAGCCGATCGAAGCCCGTGAGCAGGCCGATCCGGGAATGCGTGACACTCGCGCAACAGAACGGAGGGCCTGGAATGAGCACGACGCACGATCGCGAGCACGACCGCTGGAAGCACGACGGCGTGCGCGTCATCCCGGCCGGCCAGCTCGATCCGAACACCGCGCAGACGCCGGGCATGGATCGCCAGGCCGCGATCACCTTCGCGCGCGTCGGTGCCCAGAAGCTGTGGGCCGGCACGGTGCACATCCACCCCGGCGCGAAGACCGGAGCCCATCACCACGGCCCGCTCGAGAGCGTGATCTTCGTCGTCAAGGGCCGCGCGCGCATGCGCTGGGGCGAGCGGCTGCAGTTCACTGCCGAGGCCGGCCCCGGCGACTTCATCTACGTGCCGCCCTTCGTGCCGCACCAGGAGATCAACGCCAGCCGCGACGAGAAGCTCGAATGCGTGCTGGTGCGCAGCGACGGCGAGGCGACGGCGGTCAACCTGGACATCGAGCCGGTCGAGAAGCCGGAAACGGTCCTCTGGGTCGACCCCATCCACCGCGGCTGAAGCGTCGCTTCAGAGCAGGGGAATGGCGCGCATCGGACGCTCGGCGTAGTCGGCCAGGCGTTGCAGCGCCCGCGGGTTGAGCAGGCGCAGTCGACCGTCGGCGATTTCGTGCAGGCCGAGCTTGTGCAGCTTGCGCAGGGTCTTGTTGGTGTGCACCAGCGACAGTCCCAGCGCGTCGGCGACGTGCTGCTGGCTGACCGGGAACACGACGCCGCGATCGTCACGCAGCCCGACCCGCTCGGCGCGGCGGAACAGGTGGATCAGCAGCATCGCGATGCGTTCGCTGGCGCTGCGGCGGCCGACCGACAGAAGGGTCTCGTCGGTCATGTTCTCCTCGCGCGCCGACAGCCAGGTGATGTCGTAGCCGAGGCTCGGGAACTCGCGGTACAGCGACCACAGCCGGTCCTTCGGGAAGCGGCACAGCGTCACTTCGGTCAAGGCCTCGACCCCGTGCGGCGCGCCGTCGGCGAACTGCTCCTGCAGGCCGATGAAGTCGCCGGGCAGCAGGAAGTTGAGGATCTGCCGCCGGCCGTCGCTGAGGGTCTTGAAACGGAAGGCCCAGCCCGAGAACACGGTGTAGAGCGAGTCGCTCGCGGCGTGCTCGCGCAGCACCTCGCCGCCGGCTTCGGCCCGCACCATGCCGTGGCGGAACTGCTCGATGAAGACCTGCTCGGCCTCGCTGGTCGGTGCGAAGGCCGGCAGGCCTCGCAGCGGGCATCGGGCGCAGGGCACGGGGTCGGGGCAGGGCTTCGGCACGCGGGACCTCGCTATGTGAAATGACATTGTGGCGCCGCCGGCCCCGCCTTAAGGTCTCGCCCGTCGCAAATCCAAGCCAACACCGACTGCATGGAGCCTCTCGTCCAGTTCCTCTACCTCAGTCGCATCGCGGGTGAGAAGCCCTTCGAGGTGATCGCCGAGGTCGCCATCCAGGCCCGCCGCAACAATGCGCGCGATGGCATCACCGGCGTGATGGTGTTCGATGGTGCCCACGTGTGCCAGTACATCGAGGGCAGCCTGATCGCCATTGACGCCCTCGTCGAGCGATTGCAGTGCGACCCGCGCCACGAAGCCCTGCAGGTCCTGCACCATGGCCCGTCGGACGGCGATCGCCGGTTCGCGCGCTGGCGCATGGGCTACCTGCTGCTCGACGACGGGCAGGAGTTGACGCGCTTCGCGGCGCTGCGCGGTCCGGCCGCGGTTGATGCCGTGCTCGACCAGTTGCCGCTCGTCGACCTGGAGCCCTGAGCCGGGCGTCAGCCGGCCGCGATCCGGCGCGCCAGCGCGCTGATGCCGGCCTCCGAGAGATCGTCGGTCTCGAAGCGCGGCGCGGCAGTCAGGCGGGCGAAGTTCTGGCGTTGCGAGCGCGCGTACAGCGGGTCGTAGTGCTCGCGCATCAGCGCCTCGAACAGCGGCGGCAGGGCGCGCGCCCGGGCCCAGTCCTGCCACTGCGCCAGCGTCTCGTTGGACTGCAGGCCCTTGAGCAGCCCGAGCTTGTCGGCCAGGCGCTGGGGGTCGTCGCCCAGCCAGTCGTAGTCGCGCAGCAGATAGGCCAGGCGCGTGGCGGGTGTCGCGGCGATCTCGACCGCCGGGCTGTCGCGCAGCCGCAGCAGCAGCGCATCCGGCAGCCCGATGCGGCCGATCTTGCGGCTCTCGGCCTCGACCCAGACGGGGCGTCCGAGGTCGAAGCCGGCCAGCGTCGTCGCGAGGCGGGTCTCGAAGGCCTTCTGCGTCGGCTGTTCGGTGCCGGGCAGGGCGCCGAGCACGGAGCCGCGGTGCGCGGCCAGCGCCTCGAGATCCAGCACCTGCTCGCCCTGGTCGGCCAGGGCCTGCAGCACGCGCGTCTTCGCGCTGCCGGTCGGTCCGCACAGCACGCGCAACGGCAGGCGGGGCGCGAGCGTGGCGATGCGCTCGATCACGTGGCTGCGCCAGGACTTGTAGCCGCCCTGCAGCTGCTGGGCGTCCCAGCCGACCAGGCGCATCCAGGTCACGAAGCTGCCGCTGCGCAGGCCGCCGCGCCAGCAGTAGAGGACGGGTCGCCAGGTCTTCGGACGGTCGCTGAACCGGGTCTCCAGGTGGCGCGCGATGTTGCGCGCGACCATCGCCCCGCCGATCCGCCGGGCTTCGAAGGGCGACACCTGCACGTAGGTCGTTCCGACGATGCGGCGCTCCTCGTTGTCGAGCACCGGGCAGTTGATCGCGCCCGGGATGTGATCGAGCGCGAACTCGGCCGGCGAGCGGACGTCGATGATGGCGTCGAAGGCCGGCAGGTCGTCGACCCGGGTCGGGCGGGGATGCATGCGGGGCGGCTCAGGGCTTCCTGGCGGCGTCTGCGCGCGCCATGTCCAGCCTCGCGGGCCAGCGTGCGATCCTCATGGCTACTTCCTCGGAGATGACGAATGGACGCGATGTTGCCGCAGCCGGCGCTTCACGGGAACGTCATGGGCGGGTCACGGCGGGCGCCTAGCGTACGCGCCCATCCCGCCACCCTCCGGAGTTCCTGCATGCGAATCGCCTCCCTGATCACCGCCGCGCTGCTTCTGGCTGCTGGCAGTGCCTGCGCCGTGTCCGCGGGCCAGCGTCCCGGCCTGCCGGCCGCGAAGGCCGAGCCCCTGGTCATCGGCCACCGCGGCGCCAGCGGCTACGTGCCCGAGCACACGCTGGCCGCGTACTGGCTGGCGATCGAGCAGGGTGCCGACTTCGTCGAGCCCGACCTCGTCAGCACCAAGGACGGCGTCCTGGTCGCGCGGCACGAGAACGCGATCGCGATCCTCAACGCCGATGGCAGCCTGCGCGAGGCCACGACCGACGTGGCCGAGCGCCCGGAGTTCGCATCGCGTCGCACCACCCGGTCGATCGACGGCCTGGCCATCACCGGCTGGTTCACCGAGGACTTCACGCTGGCCGAGCTGAAGACGCTGCGCGCGCGCGAGCGCATCCCGGCGCTGCGCGTCGCCAACACACGCTTCAACGACATGTTCGAGGTGCCGACCTTCGAGGAGGTGCTGCAGCTGGTCGAGCAGGCCAACGAGCGCCGCCGCCAGGAGGCGCGCGCCGACGGCGTCAAGGCCCGGGCGGTGAAGCCCATCGGCGTCTACCCGGAAACCAAGCACCCGAGCTACTTCCAGGGCATCGGCCTGGCGCTCGAGGAGCCGCTGGTGCGGCTGCTCAACCGCTACGGCTACAAGCGCGCCGATTCGCCGGTGTTCGTGCAGTCCTTCGAGACGGCCAACCTGAAGAAGCTGCGCGGCATGACGCGCGTGCCGCTGGTCCAGCTGTACGGCGGCGCCGCGGCGCGGCCCTGGGACTTCGTGGTCGCCGGCGATGCGCGCACCTACGGCGACCTGGCCCGGCCCGCCGGCCTGGCCGAGGTGGCCGGCTATGCCAACGGCATCGGGCCGGCCTCGACGCTGATCGTGCCGCTGGTCGGCGGGCGGCTCGGCACGCCGACGACCCTGATCGCCGACGCGCACGCCGCCGGCCTGCTGGTCCATCCCTACACCTTCCGCGCCGAGAACGGCTTCTTGCCCGACGAGTTCGATGTCGGCAGCGAGCCGGGCGCGCTGGGCGACATGGGCGGTTGGGTGCGCGCCTTCCTGCAACTCGGCATGGACGGCTTCTTCACCGATCACCCCTTCATCGGCAAGCGCGCGCGGGACGCCTTCGTCGGACGACGCTGAGCGCGCCGGTCGGGCATGCGGCGGCGGTGGGCGAACTGTCAGCAGCTGCGGGGCATCATGGGTCGTCGGCCCACCGGGGCCCGGCGTTGTACAGCCACCCACTTCCACAGGAGACCCCGATGACAGCCCGTCGCCAGTTCATCCAATGGATCCCCGCCGCCGGCCTGGCCGTGCTGGGCGCGCGCAGCGCCCAGGCCCAGGCCAAGGTCGACGAGAAGGACGCCCAGGCCGCCGCGCTCGGCTATGTCCACGATGCCGGCAAGGCCGACAAGGCCAAGTTCAAGAACTACGCCGCCGGCCAGCATTGCGGCAGCTGCGCGCTCTTCCAGGGCAAGGCCGGCGACGCCTGGGGCGGCTGCCCGCTGTTCACCGGCAAGCAGGTCGCCGCCGCAGGATGGTGCAGCGCCTACGCCAAGAAGGCCTGAACCGACGTCCCGCCGGGGCGTTTCGACGGGGGCCGCGAGGCCCCCGTCGGCTTTCCGGCGTCGCCGGCGCTGCGGTTCATCGCGCTGCAGCGCCGTTCATCCCGCACTCCGCCCCGTTGATCGCAAGTGCGTGGCGAGCCGGTCCGGCGCTGCCGATACTGCTTTCCATCGAGGCCCGATCCGGGTCTCTGGAACGGGAGCCAGACATGAACAGCCTCTTCTCCACCAGCCACGCCGCCGCCGCTGCCGTCGCCCTCGCGCTGACCGCCGGCCAGCTGGTCGGTGTCGACGCGCTGGCCCAGCATCGCACCGTGTCGCCGCACGCGCAGGTCGTGCAGCTCGAACGCGTGGTCGTGACCGCGCATCGCAGCGCGGCCGCACCGATCGACACGCAGCTGGCCGCCGCCTGCACCGCGACCGCAGCGCGCAGCTGCTGATCGCGCAACGCTTGCATACCGGCGGGCTACAAGACTCCCCCGCTGTTCGGCCGCGCCGGGCTCTGGCCCCGCGCGGCCTTTTTCATGCGGAGGGCGCGTTGACGCGGCACTCCGGCGCTGCGACACTCGCGCCCTCGCCGCGGTCCGACCGGGCCGCCCCTCAACCGACGCAAGGAGACGTGAAATGAGCCAGACCGATATTGCCGTCCTCCCGTCGGCTGCCGCCTGAAGCCCGGGCGCTCGAAGTCCCCTTCGATCTTCGACCCGCCGCGCGCCTCCGCCCGCGGCCGACTCCTGACCTGATGCCCTGCCGCGCGCGCTGCGCGGGCAGATTGCTGCGCGTTCGCCTCGGCGAAGGCGCCATCACGCCCGAGAGTCCGAACCATCATGATCGAGATCGATTTCGAGCCCTTGCTCCCCATCGGCTGGAGCCCGGCGCTCGTCCCGGCGCTGCACGCAGCGCTCGGGAGCCTTGAAGAAACCCCGTCCGCCCGCGCCGTGCAATTGTTGCGCCTGGTCGAAGTCCACCGCGAGACCCTGCAACTCCACGACGGCCAGGCCGAGCATGTCGGCCGCGCGCTGCCGCGGCTCGTGCGCGAGCTGTCCGAGGCCGGCGCCGCGCTGGCGGTCGGCGACTGGCTGCTGTGCGCGCGCGACGCGCAGGGCGGCCTGTGGGTCGAGCGGCGGCTCGAGCCGCTGAACCATGTCGCGCGGCGCGACGCCGATGGCCGCCGCCACGCCGTGGTCAGCAACGTCGACACGGCGCTGTTCGTCATGGGCCTGGACGCGGACTTCAACCCGCGCCGGCTCGAGCGCTTCCTGCTGCTGGCGCAGGACGGCGTGCAGCCGGTCGTCGTGCTGACCAAGGCCGACCTCGTCGCGCCCGAGCCGGCGACGCGCGAAGCCCTGGTCGCCGACGAGATCGACGCGCTGCGCGCGCGCATCGGCCCTGCCGTGCCGGTGCTGGCGGTCGATGCCACCTCGCCGCAGGCGGCGCTGACGCTCGCGCCGTGGCTCGTGCCGGGGCAGACCGTCGTGCTGCTCGGCTCGTCGGGGGCCGGCAAGTCCACGCTGACCAACACGCTGGCGGCGCGCAGCCTGCAGGACACGGGGCCGGTGCGTGCGCACGACCACCGCGGCCAGCACACGACCACCTCGCGCTCGCTGCATCGCCTGCCGGGCGGGGCCTGCGTGATCGACACGCCGGGCCTGCGCACGCTGCGGCCCGACATCGACGAGGCGGCGCTGGCGCGCGGTTTCGAGGACGTCGAGACGCTCAGCCTGCGCTGCCGCTTCCGCGACTGCCGGCACGGCGACGAGCCCGGCTGCGCCGTGCGCGAGGGCGTGGCGCCGGACCGCCTGCGCAACTACCTCAAGCTGCAGCGCGAGCTGCGGCGCGACACCATGAGCGCGCTCGAGCGGCAGCGCCTGCTCTCGGAGTGGAAGGCGCGCGGACGTGCCGGTGAGCTGCGTGCGCGCCTGAAGCGCGGGGAGGCGTGAGCGGCCGCGCTCAGCCGCGGACGTCGCCCACCGGCTCGCGCCCGAAGTCCGGCCGCGCCAGGAAGGCCAGCACCTTGGCCGCCGCCTGCGCCGGCGTGTCGAGCTGCCCGTCGGCCTTGAGCGCGACGAAGCGCGCATGGTCCGGAAAACCCTGCGGCCCGCTGTCGCGCAGGTGGACCTGCATGTCGGTGTCGATCACGCCGGGTGCCAGCGACACGACGCGCGCGCCGTCCAGCGCCATCGCGCGCGAGGCATGGTCCAAACCGGCCTTGATCGCGCAGTAGGCCGTCTGCCCGGCCATCGCGCGGCGGCCGAGGCCCGAGGAGATGTTGAGGATGCGCCGATCGGCCGCCCAGGCGCGCGTGGCGCGCAGGAAGGCCGCGCTCAGCAGCAGCGGCGCCTCGAGCCCGACGCGCAGGCTGCGGGCGATCTCGCCGGGCTCGCTGTCCTCCAGCGGTCCGACGCGCGGCAGCATCGCCGCGTTGTTGATCAGGGTCGCGCTCGCGACGGCGGCGCCGTCGAGACCGGCCAGCCAGGCCTCGAGCCGCGCGGCGACCGGTGCGGGTTCGGCCAGGTCGGCCGTCCATTGCTCGGCCTGCGCGCCGGCGGCCTCGGCCAGCGCGGCGAGCGTCGGGTGCTCGCGACGCGACAGGCACAGCAGCCGCGCGCCGGGGCGCAGCGACTGCTCGGCGAGCGCGGCGCCGAGGCCGCGCGAGGCGCCGGTGAGGATGGTGAGGCGGGTGGGCATCATGAGGGCGAGAGTAGCCGTTCGCGCCGCGCCAGGTCGGGGAAGAGCTTCATCCACAGGCCGGCCACCAGCAGGCAGCCGGCGCCGCCCAGCACGACCGAGCCGACCGGCCCGAGCCACGCCGCGGTGGCGCCCGACTCGAACTCGCCGAGCTGGTTGCTGGCGCCGATGAAGATGGCATTGACGGCGCTGACGCGGCCGCGCATCTCGTTGGGCGTCTCCAGCTGCACCAGCGACTGGCGGATCACGACGCTGACCATGTCGGCGGCACCGGCCACGGCCAGCGCGGTCATCGACAGCCAGAACTGCGTCGACACGCCGAACGCCAGCGTCGCCAGGCCATAGACCGCGACCGCGCCGAACATGCGCCGCCCGACGCGTCGCGTGATCGGCCAGCGCGACAGCCCGATCGACATCGCCAGCGCGCCGACCGCCGGCGCCGCGCGCAGCAGGCCCAGGCCCCAGGGGCCGACGTGCAGGATGTCCTTCGCGAAGATCGGCAGCAGCGCCGTCGCACCGCCCAGCAGCACCGCGAAGAGGTCGAGCGAGATCGCGCCCAGCACCGCGGGCCGGCCGCGGATGAAACGCACGCCGGCCAGCATCGTCGCCAGGCTGGCGGGTTCGGTGCTCGGCGGCACCGGCGCATGGCGTACGCCGGCGAACAGCCACACGGCGACGGCGAACAGCAGCGCGCAGACGGCGTACACGACGGCCGTTCCGGCCGCGAAGATGAAGCCGCCCAGCGCCGGCCCGCCGATGATGGCCGCCTGCATGCCGGCCGAGCTGAAGGCCAGCGCCCGCGGCAGCACCTCGGGCGGCACCAGCAGCGGCACGATGGCCTGCTGGGCCGGCATCTGGAAGGCCTTGGCCAGGCCGATCGCCACCGACAGGCCGAGCAGCAGGCCCCGGCTCGCCCAGCCGCCCTGCGCGGCCGCCAGCAGCGTCAGCGCGATCGCCACCTGCACGGCCATGCACAGCGCGAGGATGCGGCGGCGCTCGTGCCGATCGGCGGCCTGGCCCGCGACCAGCACCAGCAGCAGGGCGGGTGCGAACTGGTAGAGGCCGACCAGGCCCAGGTCCCAGGCGCTGCCGGTCAGCTCGTACATCTGCCAGCCGACCGCCACCATCAGCATCTGGTTGGCCATGGTCCCGGCCAGGCGCCCGACCCAGAAGCGCATGAAGGGACGGAAGCTGCGCAGCGGGGCGTCGGCGTCGGACATCGGTCGAGGATAGCGGTGGCCGCGGCGACGATGGGCGAGACTTCGGCCGTCCACTGCCTGCAAGGAGTCGCACTTGCCCCTCATCCCCCGCTTCCTGTTGCCGCTGCTGATGGTCGCCGCGCTGCGGCCGGCCTCGGGCGCCGACGCCGACGTCCGGGCCTGCCTCGCGATCGCCGACCCGACGGCGCGGCTGGCCTGCTACGACCGCCTCCACGGGCGGGATGCCGTGCCGCCGGCGGCCGCCAGCGCCGCGGCCGCCGCCGCGCCGACGCCCGATCCGCTGGCGGTGCCGCCGCAGACCTCGGTCTTCGACGACCGCTGGGACCTCGACGGCCGCCGCCGCGGCGAGCTCTTCGTGCCGCGCCCCTACAAGCCGGTCTACCTGCTGCCCGCGACCTGGACCGACCGCGTGAATCGCACGCCGTCCTCGCCGGCGCCCGACCACGGCGTGCCGTTCCCGCTGGACCTGCGCTCGGTCGAGGCCAAGTACCAGATCAGCTTCAAGTCCAAGCTGTGGGAGGACGTGCTGGGGTCGCCGGGCACGCTGTGGGCCGGCTACACGCAGTCCTCGCGCTGGCAGGTGTACAGCAGCTCGGTCTCGCGGCCCTTCCGCGAGACCAACTACGAACCCGAGATCATGTTCGGCTGGCCGCTCGAGGCGCAGCTGCTGGGCTGGCGCCTGCGCCAGGCCTCGCTGTCGCTGAACCACCAGTCCAACGGCCGCAGCCTGCCGCTGTCGCGCAGCTGGAACCGCATCGTCGGCGAGCTGCGCTTCGAGCGCGGCGACTGGACCGCGGAGCTGCGCCCCTGGTGGCGGCTGCGCGAGGACGCCAGCGACGACGACAACCCGGACATCGAGGACTACGTCGGCCGCGCCGAGCTGCTGCTGACCCGGCAGTGGGGCGAGCATGTCGTCGCACTGCAGCTGCGGCACTCCTTGCGCGGCGGCGATCGCTCGCGCGGCTCGGGGCAGCTCGAGTGGGCCTTCCCGGTCGATGGGCCGCTGCGCGGCTACCTGCAGTGGTTCAGCGGCTACGGCGAGAGCCTGATCGACTACAACCTGCGGCAGAACAAGCTCGGCCTCGGCATCCTGATCGTCGGCTGGCGTTGAGCGCCGGGCGCGCGGCTCACGCGCCGGCCACCACCGCGCGCGGCCGCGGTGCCGGGCGTGCGTCCGGCGTGCCGCAGTAGCCGCGCAGCCCCGGGACGTCCAGCACCGTGACGCCACCGAACTCGACGCGCAGCAGGCCGGCGCGCTCGAGCTGGTGCAGCGATTCGTTGGTGCGCTGCCGCGAGACCGCCGAGAGCAGGCCGATCTCCTCCTGGCTCAGCCGCACGAAGTTGCCGGCGCGCGGGTAGAGGTCGGGATCGAAGAGGCTGGCCAGGCAACGCGCGACGCGAGCGTCGGGCCCGAGCAGGCGGTCGTACTCGACCAGGCCGATGAACAGGCTGAGCCGCGCGTTCAGTTGTGACAGCAGGAAACGATTGAAGGCCAGGTTGGTGGAGACCAGCCGCTCGAAGCTGTGCCGCGGGATGCAGGCCAGCCGCGTCTCGCGCACCGCCACGCCGTCGTAGCGCCAGGTGCAGGCCTTGAGCAGCGAACCTTCGCCGGCCCAGCCGCCGGCGGTCACGCCGGTGAAGGTCGACACGCGGCCGTCGGGCTGCGACACCGACATCTTGATCAGGCCGTCGATCACGCCGAACCAGCAATCCGCCGGCTCGCCGCGTCGCACGGCGTAGCCGCCGATCGCGATGCGCCGCTCGAAGGCCTCGCGCACGACCTGGTCGAGTTCGCCGGCGCTCAGGGTATCGGCCCACACGCTCTCGCGAAGCATGGACTCCAGGGACTGCATCACGGTCGTCTCCTCGCGGGCCGTGCAGGAGCCGGCCCGTCGCTCGATGTCGTTACGCGGCACTACGCGCGCGCGAACCGCCCGGATGCTTGGGGAAAACACCAGTCAGAGATGTCGTTGCAACGACAACCCCGATGACGGGCTCTGGCCACGATGCGTCCGGACCGGCACACGGCTCACCACAGACAGGAGACAACGATGAAAGACACGAACGCGACGCCCGACGACCTGGCGACCGCCGAGGCGTCGGCTCCGGCGGCACTGAGCCGTCGCAGCCTGCTGACCTATGCGGCCTCGACCCCGGTGGTCACCGCGACGGCCGGCCTGGCGGTCGCGCCGTCGACCGCCCAGGCGCTGCCCCTGCCGCTGACGCCGCCGGACACCGTCGACTACTACGACGTCGGCGACTCGCTCGTGCAGCTGGGCGCGCTGACCATGCCGCTGGTCAAGCTCGACATCGACAGCAACGGCGTCTACACGATGGCGCTGCCGCGTCTCGAGCAGGGCACCGGCATCGCGACGGCGCTGGCGATGATGATCGCCGACCAGGCGAACGTGCCGCTGTCGAAGGTGCGCGTGACCTCGGCCGACGCGCAGCCGGAGCTGCTCTACAACCAGATCACCGGTGGCTCGTGCTCGGTGCGCGCCTTCGAGCCGGTGCTGCCGGCGCTGGTGGCTGCTGCCCGGTTGCGTGCCGGCCTGCCGCCGCTGGCCGGCACGCCGGCCGATCCGGTGGTCGGCAAGCGCATCGGCAAGCTCGACGCGCGCGACATCGTGACCGGCAAGAAGAAGTTCACGATGGACCTGGACATCCCGGGCGCCAAGCCGACGATGTGCCGCATGCCGTCGACGATCCGCGGCTCGGTGGTCAGCGTCAACAACCGCGCGGCGGTGCTGGCGATGCCGGGCGTGCTGGCGGTCGAGACCATCCCCGGCGGCGGTACCGTGGTCGGCATCCCGCCGGGCGTCGCGGTGATGGCCGAGACCTTCGGCCAGGCCTATGACGCCTGCCGCGCGCTCGACATCACCTGGGGGCCCGGCACGATGGCCGGCGAGTCCGACGCGACGATCCGCGACAAGCTGCGCGCCGCGATCCCGCCGCAGCTGCCGGCGCCGCTGGGCACGATCGCGATCGACGCCGAGTTCACGTGGAAGGCCGCGACCGCCTGCCCGCTCGAGGTCGAGTGCGCGATCGTCGATGCGACGCGCCCCGACCGCGCCGAGATCTGGGCCGGTCTGCAGAGCCCGATCGTCACCGGACAGGCGGTCGCGCTGGACCTCGGCCTGCTGCCGACCCAGGTCGTGACCCACTGCATCCCCAGCGGCGGCGCCTTCGGCCGCCGGCTGTTCTGGGACCCGGTCCAGGTGGCCGCGCAGATCTCCAGGAAGACCGGCTTCGTCTGCAAGCTGATGTACCACCGCAGCGACGACATCCGCCACACGCGGCATCGCCCGCCGCAGGTCCACAGGGTGCGCGCGGCGCTGCTGCCGCCGACGCTGCTGACGCCGGGCAACGTGCTGAGCTACCAGCAGAGCATCGCGGCCGTGCGCCTCGACGCCCGCCACGGCTACGGCGAGATCGGCACCGCGCTCGGCGGCTCGCTGCCGCCGGCCGTGATCAACACCGTCGGCAACCTCGGCTACGAGCAGTTCTTCTTCAAGACCATGGTCGCGTCGCCGTACAACTTCGGCGTCAGCGCCAAGCTGCTGTTCCCGGTGGCGCTGGAGATGAACACCGTGTCCTACCGCTCGGTGCACATCCAGCCGGCGCGCACGGTCGAGGAGATCGTCGCCGACGAGATCGCCGCGCGCCTGGGCAAGGACCCGGTCGCTTTTCGCCTCGAGTTCCTTCGGCTGGAGCGCGTCAAGGCCTGCCTGCAGCGTGTGGCTGGCGCCGCGCAGTGGGGCAAGGCGATGCCGGCGGGCTTTGCCCAGGGCGTGGCGGTGCACCAGGAGTCGCGCTCGTTCTCGGCCTGCATCGTCGAGCTCGACTGCCGCGACCGCAACAACTGCAAGGTCACGAAGGTGACGATGGCGATCGACGTCGGCCGGATCATCAATCCGTCGGGCGTCGAGCAGCAGTGCCACGGCGGCATCGCCGAGGCGATCGCCCTGGTGCTGAAGACCGGCCTGAACATCAAGGACGGCCTGCCGCAGGAGGCCAGCTACAACCAGTACGTCTTCACGAGGATGCGCGACTTCCCCAAGGACGTGCAGATCATCATCATGCCGAACACGAGCAACTCGCCCGCGGCGGGCATGGGCGAGGTCGCGATGTCGGCGCCGGCCGGTGCGATCGCCAACGCCTACGCGCGTGCGACCGGCATCAAGCCGCGCAACTTCCCGCTCAACGCGCAGCCGGTGTTCACGCCCACGCCCCCCGGCCAGCTGCCGCCCCCCGCCGTCGCCTAAGGAGAGCCTTCCATGCCCATCTACAACCTCAACGTCAACAACCAGCCGGTCTCGGTCGATGCGCCGGCCGGCATGGCACTGCTCTGGGTGCTGCGCGACAAGCTCGGCATCACCGGTCCGAAGTACGGCTGCGGCGTCGATGCCTGCAAGGCCTGCACCTGCCTGGTCAACGGCAAGGCGCAGACGACCTGCTCGATCAAGGTGTCGGACGTGCAGGGCAAGCAGATCACGACGATCGAAGGCCTGGCCAACGGCGACACCCTGCACCCGGTGCAGCAGGCCTGGCTGGACCTCGACGTGCCGCAGTGCGGCTTCTGCCAGCCCGGCCAGATCATGGCCGCGGTCGACCTGCTGAAGCGCACGAAGAACCCGAGCGACGCCGACATCGACGCGATCGAGAACATGTGCCGCTGCGGCACCTACGGCCGCATCCGCAGCGCGATCAAGCGCGCCGCGACGATGATGCCTTGAGACCGTCCCAGGGCTGCGCTGCCCGCTACGGGCAGTTGCAGCCCTTGTCGAAGACGATGCGCCAGATGCCCGGCGCCTCGAGCCGCCACACGGAGGTGAAGCTCGCGACCGGCTTGCCGGCCGGGTCGAGGACGGGGCCGGTGCTCATCGCCAGGGTGCCGGCGTCGAGCACCTCGACCTGCTCGGGCCGCCAGGAGAACGGCGCCGTCGGCCCCTCGTAGAAGCGCTTCCAGCCGGCGGCGACGGCGGCCTTGCCGCGCAGCGGCGTCGGACCGGTGAAGAACACCGTGTCGTCGGCCAGGAAGCGGGCGAAGGCGGCGTGATCGCGGTCGGCCATGGTCTGCGCGAAGGCCCGTTCGGCGTCGGCCACCTGCCGCGCCAGGACGGCCCGGTCGACCGCCGATGCCGGCGGAGCGGTATTGCAGGCCGTCAGCGCCAGCAGTACAAGACACGAGGCCAGCCAGCGGATCGACATCGGTGCCTCCTCGGGATGCGGGTGCGATCCAGCATAGCAAGGCCGAAGGAGTGCGAGCGATGGGACAGGCATCGGCACATCCGCAGCGTGTTCGGCTGTTCGTCGGCCTGTGGCCGGGCGAGGCCGTGCGCGACGAGATCGTCGATCATGCGCGCCGCTGGACCTGGCCGCCGCAGGCGCGGCTCACGCACCGCGAGCGCCTGCACCTGACGCTGTGCTTCCTGGGCGAGTTGCCGGCCGAGCGGATCCCCGAGGTCGTCGAGCGGCTGCCGGTGCGCTTCGAGCCCTTCGAGCTGCGACTCGGCGAGGCCGAGGTCTGGTCGGGCGGGACGGCCGTGCTGCGGCCGCTGGCGGTGCCGGCGCCGCTGCAGATGCTTCACGACCGCCTGGGCTGGGCGCTGCGCTGGCATGCCGCGCCGTGGTTGCCGCGCCGCAGCGGCTTCGCGCCCCACGTGACCCTGGCCCGCGACGTGCGCGCGGCCCTGCCGCCGGCCCGCGTGCTGCCGATCGCCTGGCCGGTGACCGCCTACACGCTGATCGAGTCGGACCTGCGGCCGCCGGCCCGTTACCGCGTGCTCTACGAGTACCCGTAGCGCGCCGGCAGCGGCGGCGGCCCGGCCCGGCAGGTCGAGCGCGAAGCGGCCCGAGGCGCCGGTGTCCGAACAGGCCCTAGAAGGGCGGCGGCGACACGACGTGCAGGGCTTGTCCGGTCTGCGGATGGGTGAAGGCCAGTTCGCTGGCATGCAACAGCAGCCGCGGCGCCAGCGCCTGCACGGCCGGCGGCGCGTACAGCGCGTCGCCGAGGATGGGGTGGCCGACGGCCTGCAGGTGCACGCGCAGCTGGTGGGTGCGCCCGGTCTCGGGGTGGAGCTCGAGCCGGCTGCGGTGGCGGGCGAGGTCGCGCGACAGCACGCGCCACCGCGTCAGCGCCGGCTGGCCGCCTTCGGCATCGGTGCGGCGCAGCGGTCGGTTCGGCCAGTCGGCGGCGATCGGCAGCTCGATGCGGCCGCGGTCGTCGGCGACGCAGCCGGCCACGACGGCGACGTAGCGCTTGTCGACCTGGCGCTGCTCGAAGAGCCGGCCGAGGCGGCGCTGCAGGTCGGCGCCGAGCGCGAACAGCATCAGGCCCGAGGTCGCCTGGTCGAGGCGGTGCACGACGCGCGCGCCGGGCCACCGCGCCTGCACGCGCAGCGCGAGGCAGTCCTGCTTGTCGGCGCCGCGACCCGGCACCGCCAGCAGCCCGGCCGGCTTGTCGACGACCAGCAGGTGCGCGTCGGCGTGGCGCGGCTCGATCGCGTCGCCCGTGTGGATCACGCGACGACGACGATCGGGAACTCGGCGCGCAGCCCGTCGGCCGCCGGCACGAAGGGCCGCGTCAGCGCGGCACGGTCGGCCGGGTCGCGCAGCTGGCGCCACAGGAAGTCGCGCGCATTGCCCGGGTCGCCCTCGACGTAGAGCTGGGTCGTCAGCAGCTCGCGACGGGCCAGCCTGACCTTCACGTGGATGTGCGGCGTGCGCCCGTCGTAGGCGGCGGGCCGCAGGGTGCGGAAACGGTAGCGCCCCTGCGCGTCGACGGCGATGCGGCCGAAGCCCTGGAAGTCCGGATCGGCGCGCCCGCCGTCGCCGGGATAGTGGTAGTGGCCCTGCTGGTCGCACTGCCAGATCTCGACCTGGGCGTCGCGCACCGGCCGGCCGCCGAGATCGACGACGCTGCCTTCCAGCCAGACCGGCTGGCCGGCGCCGTAGCGCCGCACGCCGTTGCGCAGCAGGTCGGCGTCGCTGTCCTCGGGCAGTTGCACCGGGTAGAACGGGCCTTCGGTCTGCGTCGGTGTCGGTCGCAGCGCCGCGATCGGCGCGGCACGCAGGCCGAGCTGCAGCGCCGGGCAGGCGATCAGCGCGATGCCGCTCGCGGCCTGGCTCAGCAGGCGCCGGCGGTTGCGGGCGGGCAGTGGGGGCATGGGCACCTCCGCAGGGATTCGGAGGCGCGAGTGTGCGCCGACGGCCGGTCGCCCGGCGCGGCGCCGCTCAAAGGCCGAGCCAGGCGCCGATCTTCAGCATCTCGGCTTCGTCGTAGGCCGCGAAGCCCTGGTACTTGCTGGGCTCGAGCTTCTTCTTGCCCTCGTCGGTGGTGTCGAGCGCGAGCAGGTAGTCGCGCACGGCGCTGATCTGCTCGGGCGACAGCTTCGGGCTGGCGATCACGTGCTTGATGGGGACCTGCTTCGACTTGAACAGGATCTTGCCGCCCTTGGCCTGCCAGGCCTTGATGACCGCGCCCGAGGCGGTGGCGCCGGCATGCGTCAGGTTGTTCTCGACGAAGAAGGGCACGGCGTCCTGGTAGCGCGTGTAGGTCAGCGCCACCTGCCTGGGGTCGCCCACGGCGTCGCGCAGCGTCGCGCGCACCATCCACGACGTGATCGAGTCCTCGTCCGGCGCGCCGAGGCGCAGGCCCTTGAGGTCGGCGACCGACTTCAACGGTGAATCGGCGTTGACCAGGAAATTGGCGCTGTACTGCTGGAAGCCCTTGGTGACGGCCATCAGCTTGTAGCCCGAGTTCTTGATCGCCAGGATCGACAGGTGCGCCGGGTGCACCATCGCCAGGTCGTAGGCCCGCTCGGCCAGCTTGGCGCGCAGCGTCGGGTAGTCGCCGACCGGCAGGATGGTGACCGGCTGCTTCAGCAGCTTGCTCAGGTCGGCCGCGATGGCGGCATAGCGCGCCGCGATCTGTTCGGCCGGGACGCGGTAGGTGACGCCCTCGTTGACGGCGAACACCAGGTCGGCCTTCGCCAGCGGCGTCAGCAGCGCAAGGCTCAGTGCAAGGATCGAACGCCAGGCCAGTCGCTTCATGCGGGGGTCTCCTCGGGCTCCTAACGCGGGCATTGTCCCGCGCAGGCGGGCCGGCCGGCTGGCGATGTCGCCCCGTCGCGACGCCGGCGCCGGCCGGGGCGTGACGGGCTGCTCGACGCTGTCCCAGGAAGGAACACGCCTACTTCAGCAGCGTCTGCTCCATGAAGCGCAGCATCGCGTAGAACTGGAAGTCGGCGTTCTCCTTGCGACGGAAGCCGTGGCCCTCGTTCTCGGCGCGCAGGTACCAGACCGGGGTGCCGTTCTCGCGCACCCTCTTCACGATCTGCTCGGCCTCGGTCCACGGCACCCGCGGGTCGTTGCGGCCCTGGATGACGAACAGCGGCCGCGTGATCCGCTGCGCGTTGTTAAGCGGCGAGATGCGTTCGAGGAACTCGCGCATCGCGGGCTCGCGCTCGTCGCCGTACTCGACGCGCCGCAGGTCGCGGCGGTAGCTCTCGGTGTTGTTGAGGAAGCTCACGAAGCTGGAGATGCCGACCACGTCGATCGCGCCGGCGATGCGGTCGGCGTAGTGCACGCTGGCCGCCAGGCTCATGTAGCCGCCGTAGCTGCCGCCGGCGACGATCACGCGCGAGGCGTCGAGGCCGGGCTGCGTCGCGATCCAGTCGAGCAGGCTGCCGAGGTCCTTGACCGCGTCCTCGCGCTTCATGCCGTTGTCCAGCGCGAGGAAGGTCTTGCCGTAGCCGCTCGAGCCGCGCACGTTGGGCTCGATCACCGCGATGCCCAGCTCGTTGATCGCGTAGTTCCAGCGCCCGAGGAAGCCCATCGTCGCCTGACTCTCCGGGCCGCCGTGGACCAGCACGACGACCGGGCGCTTGCCGGCGAAGCGCGCCGGCGGCGGGCTCAGCACCGCCGACATCGGCAGGCCGTCGAAGCTCGTCCAGCGCACGATGCGCTGGTCCGGGAAGGAGGTCGCATCGATGCCGGCCGGCACGTAGGCCTGGGTCCAGCGCTGCAGGCTGCCGCCGCTGTCCAGCACGAAGAGCTGGCCGGGCCCCTGGCCGCTGTCGATGCCGACCGCCAGCGCGCCGCTGCGGGGGTGGAAGGCGGGCTTGCGGACGCTGCCCGCGGGCAGGCCGGGCCGCGGCAGTTCGCGCAGCGTCGATGCATCGAAGAGCCGCAGTTCCTGCCGGCCGTCGACGTTGACCTGTGCGGCGACGCGGCGGCCGTCCTCGCTGAGGCTGGCGTTGCCCACGTCCCACGGGATCGCCGCGCTCACGCGCTGCAGTTCGCGGCGCGCGAAGTCGTAGACCATCAGTTCGCGGAACTCGCCGGCGCGGTCGCTCAGGACAAAGAGCCCGCTGCCGTCGGGCCGGAAGTCGACCGGCGAATGCGTGGCCTTCAGGGTCTCGCCCGCGGCCGGCAGCAGCTGCGTCGGCGTGCCGCTCGCCAGGTCCACCAGCCAGACCTGCGATTCGTTGGCCGAGCGGTAGCTGGTGAGAGCCAGCCGCCGGTCGTCGCGCGAGACCGCGCCGCCGAACCAGCCGGTCCCCGGCAGGTCGGCGAGCTTGCGCCGCGACCCGGGCTTCAGCGGATCGACCAGCCACAGCGTGGTGCCCGGATTGGCGCGCTGGCCGCCCTCGGCCGTGCGATCCAGCGGCACCGAGCTGTAGATGAGCTGGGAGCTGCCGCGCAGCCAGCCCACCATCGCGTGGCGCTCGTCCGGATCGGTGAGCAGGGTGGCCGCGCGCGTCGCCAGGTCCAGCCGGTAGAGCTGGTTCGCCTCGTCGCCGCCGCTGCCGCGCGAGAAGACGATGTAGCGCCCCTCGCGGGGCTCGTAGCTGGCATCGGTGACGGGGTCGGCGAAGTCGGTCAGCAGCTCCGGCGCGGCCAGCGGCGCACCGACGCGGAACAGCTGGACGGTGCTGGCATCGGCGCGGCGATGCGACACCAGCATCTCGTTGCGCGTCGGGTGCCAGTCGACGAAGCCGTGGCCGCGGAAGTCGGTGTACTTCTCGACCCGCCGCACCAACGACACCGGGATCGGCGGGATGCCCTCCGCGACCAGGTTCTCGTTCGGCAGCAGCGTGCCTGCGGCCGGCGAGGCCGCGGGGCCGGCGCAGGCGGCCAGCAGCGTCGACAGTGCCAGGGCGGCCCAGGCCAAGGGGCAGGGGAATGAACGCATGGTCGGCGTGAGGTCGGTCGGGCTCGTGGCCCCGGAAGGCCGGAATTCTGGCCGAAGCCCGGGCGCGCTCAGAAGCGGTCGATCAAGCCCGACTGCAGGGCCGACTCGGGGTTGGAGCCGGCCGCCCGGACCCGCCCGAGGGCCTCGTCCGCCGGCAGGCCCAGGCGCTTGAGCAGGCAGGCCGCGGTCGTGCCGGTGCGGCCGATGCCCGCCGCGCAGTGCAGCAGCAGCACCTCGCCGGCCGCCAGCGCGCTGGCCATCTCGGCGACACCGTCCTGGTAGGCGCGCAGGCTGTCCGCGATGCCGAAATTGCGCATCGCCAGCGGCTGCCAGCGCCAGGGCAGGCGGCCGGCAACGATGGCGGCGTGGTAGTCGGGAGACAGCTCGGCCACCTCGTCCAGCGGCGTCAGGCAGACGATGCGGGTCAGTCCGTGCCGGCGGGCCTCGGCCTCGAAGTCGGGCCAGGCCTGCAGGCGTCCGGGCATGGCCGCCAGCCAGAGCTGGCCGGGCGTGGGCGGAGGCAGGGGCAGCGGTCGCATGGCGGGTCGGGTCGGCACCGTGGATTCTCCGATGCCCGCCGCCCCGTCGACGACCCCACGCGGCGCTCGGCGCGGCCCGGCCGCTACATTGCGCGAAGGAGACAAGACGCGTGCGGGCTCATGCCGCCGGCACCGATCACCAGAACCATCGACATGGGGTCCTGCGCCCGTACCTTGCGGCTGCTCGTCGCGCCGCTGCTGCTGATGCTCGTGACGGCCTGCGCCGGTGTCGGCGCCGCGTCGCCCGGTCGCGCGACCGAGGTCGGCCCCGGCGTCTACATGATCCGCGGCGCCGACGGCGAGCTCGATGCCACCAACCTCGGGCGCCTCGGCAATGCCGGCTTCATCGTCGGCGAGCGCGGCGTCATCGCCGTCGATGCCGGGGTCTCGTACCTGCATGGGCAGGCCTTGCTGGCCGAGATCGCGCGCGTGACCGACAAGCCGGTGCGGCTGCTGGTCATCACGCACGCGCGCCAGGAGTTCCTGTTCGGCGCGGCGGCCTACCGCGAGCGCGGCATCCCGGTCCTGATGCAGCGGCGCGTGTCGCGGCTGATGACCGCGCGCTGCGAGGGCTGCCTGAAGACGCTGAACCGCGTGCTCGGCGAGGAGGCGATGCGCGGCACCGCGATGTTCGTGCCCGACCGCGAGTTCGACGTCGCCGAGACGCTGGACCTGATCGGGCGCCCGGTCCGGCTGCTGTCCTACGGTCACGCCAGCGGACCCGGCGACACGGCCGTGCTCGACGTCGCCAGCGGCGTGCTGTTCGCCGGCGGTCTGGCCGATGCCGAGCGCGTCCCCGACATCCAGGACGCCGAACTGCCCGGCTGGCGCGAGGCCATCGCGGCGCTGCAGCGTCTGCCGCTGAAGACCGTCGTGCCCGGCCATGGCCCGGCAGCGTCGCCCGACGTGCTGGGGCGCGTGCGGCGCTACCTCGACCGCCTCGAGGCTCGGCTGCTAGAGTTAAGCCGCGCCGATGTCGCGCTCAGCGAGGTGCCCGACGCCGCCGAGCTGCCCGAGTTCCGGGACTGGGACCAGTACCAGATCATCCACCGTCGCAACGCCTCGATCCTGTTCGTGCGCATGGAACGAGAGCTGCTCTTCAAGTAGGCACGGCGAGCGAGGCAGCATGGATCGCAAGACTTTCATCGGACGGACCCTGGTCGTCGTCGGCGTGATCGCCACCGGCGTGTTGGCGGGCCTGCCAGCGCTGGCCGCGCCCGGCGGGCTGCCGACCAACGTGCAGCACACCGACTCGTCGCCGCAGTGGGAGGCCCTGCGCGCCAAGCTGTTCGGCACGCGCCGGATCGATGCGGGCTCGGGCCAGGTGCAGCTGACCGTGCCGCTGCGGGCGGCCTACGGCGCGTCGGTGCCGGTGAAGATCGTCTCGCGCCAGGCCCAGAAGCCCGAGCTCTACGTGAAGAAGATGTTCGTGCTGGTCGACAAGAACCCGTCGCCGGTGGCGGCCGTGCTGGATCTCGGCACCGAGCTCGGCCAGGCCGATTTCGAGACCCGGCTGCGCGTCGACGAGTACAGCCACGTGCGCGTCGTCGCCGAGCTGTCCGACGGCTCGCTGCACATGGATTCGCGCTACGTCAAGACCTCGGGCGGCTGCTCGGCACCGCCGAACCGCGACAACCCGCAGCTGATCGGCAAGACCCTCTTCAAGCTGCCCGAAGGCGTGAAGCCCGGCCTGCCGACGCTGGCCGACGTCACCGTGCTGCACCCCAACGACACCGGCTTCGAGCTGAACAACCAGACGGTGATGTTCATCCCGCCGCACTTCGTGCGGACCATCAAGGTGACCTACGGCGAGCGCACGCTGTTCGAGTCCGAGCAGGACTTCTCGGTCAGCGAGAACCCGACCTGGCGCTTCAACTTCGTGCCGCGTGCCGGTGCCGAGCTGAAGGCCGAGGTCGAGGACTCGAAGGAAGGCCGCTTCTCCGGCCGCCTGGCCGTCGGCGGCGCCGGGCTGTGAGCGCAGGCCGCCTGCTCGCGGGACTCTGGCTCGCGCTGGCGACGACGCTGGCCGGTGCGACCGGCCTGCCGGCCGCCTACGACGCCATCGTGGTCCAGCCGAGCGGCGGGCCGGCGCGCAGCGAGTTCGACCTGACGCCGGCCCTGAACCGTGCCCGCGCCGAGAACAAGCGCCTCTACGTCTACCTCGGTGCGAACGACTGCCGCTACTGCCGGCAATACGAGGCCTTCCTCGACAAGAACGCGAAGGAACTGCTGCCGCACTTCCGGGCGAAGTACATCGTGGTCGACTTGCGCAGTTCGCTGTCGGTGCCGGCCAAGGACGTCTACATCCGCGCCGGCGCCAGCAGCCTGCCGTATGCCGAGTTCCAGCGCTCGATCGGCGACGAGCGTGCCCGCCAGCTGGTCTATCCCAACGTCTGGCTGTTCGATGCTGACCTGAAGCCGCTGATGCAGATGCCCTCGGGGGCCGGCACCTTCCTGACGGTGCCCGACCAGATCGAGATCCTGCAGCTGGTCCAGTAGCGCGCGTGTCGCGCCTCAGCGCGGCGGCGGCAGCGGCTCGCCGAGCAGGCGCCGCCACAGCCAGGGCAGCGTGCGGCCCACGTCGGGCCTGATGCCGACGGTGAAAGCCGGCACCTCGCTCCAGCTGTCGCCGCGCCGCTCGGCGATCACGAAGCGGAAGAAGTAGCTCGGCTCCTGCCCCATGCGCAGGTCGGTCAGCAGCAGCCGGCCGTCGCGCTCGGCGAGGCTGAAGAAGCCGTGCGAGAACGCGGCGATGCGCTTCACGGCGTCACGCTCGCCGTGCGCGGCCATCAGGGCCTCGCCGCGTTCGAAGCGATCGAAGACGATGCCGCGCCCGTCGTCCAGCAGCGAACGGTAGCCCTCGACATAGCCCTGCGGCGTGATCGCCAGCACGCGCCAGAGGACGGAGTTGAAGGGCGTGGGCGTGACCAGCAGGGCCCGGGTCTCGACGCCCTGGGCCGCGAGCGCCTCGCGTGCGACCGCGCTGACCTGCTGCTGGGCGAGCACGCCCCAGGCGAGGTAGGCGGTGCTGAGCGCCAGGCCGGCCGCGTTCCAGCGCAGTCCGCGCGCCGGTGTCGCCGCCAGCGCGACACCGACCCCCACCAGCAGCGGCAGCGTGTACAGCGGGTCGATGATGAAGATGCTGCCGACGCCGTAAGGCTCGCTGGTGAAGGGGCGTGCGATCTGCGTGCCGTAGACCGTCATCAGGTCCAGCAGCGGGTGGGTGATCAGGGCCAGCCACACCGCGAGCCACCAGCGCCTGAAGAGGCCCGGTTCGCCGTGGAGGCGGTGGATCAGCGCGGCGATCAGCGGGGCCGCCAGCGTCAGCCAGAACAGCGCATGGCTGTTGGCACGGTGCAGGGTCATGTCGGCGATCGCGTCGCCATGGTCGATGAAGGCGTCGAGGTCGGGCAGCGTGCCGCACACGCCGCCCCAGAGCGCCGCCTTCCAGAGCGCGGTGCGCCGACCCATCACGGCGATGCCGACGGCCGCGCCGAGCGCGAGTTGGGAGAGGGAATCCATGCGGGCAGGCGGGCGAGTCGAGGCTGGCGCGGATGCTAGCGGCGGTCGCTGCGCGGCGCTGGCGACGTCGAACGATGCGCCCCAAAGGCGAAGGGCCACCCCGGGGGGCGCTCCGTGCGTCCGGACACCGCAACAGGTGCGGAGACGGGATCTGGCGCCGCGGTCCGGGCGATCCACGCCCCCGACCGGTGCGGGGGCACCATCATCGGCTAACCTCGCCGGCCCAGGCAGCCGCCACCGTGGCTGCAACGGATCCCTGCCAACCGGAGACACCGCGTGTACGGCCGTTTCGAGAAGCTGCTGCATCCCTATCCCGACGGTGCGCCGACCACGCCCCCGCTCGGCCTGGCCCGGTTCCTGTGGGATTGCACGCGCGGCCTGCGGCCCTGGCTGCTCGCGATGACGCTGCTGACTGCGGGCATCGGGGCCTTCGAGGCGCTGCTGTTCAGCATGCTCGGCCGCATCGTCGACTGGCTGGCAGCGGTGCCGCCGGCCGAGCTGTGGGCGCGCGAGGGTTCGACCCTGCTGCTGCTGGCGGCGGTGCTGGCCGGCAGCACCGTGCTGATCGCGCTGCAGTCGCTGATCAAGCAGCAGGGCCTGGCGGGCAACTTCCCGATGCTGCTGCGCTGGAACTTCCACCGGCTGATGCTCGGACAGAGCATGGGCTTCTACCAGGACGAGTTCGCCGGCCGCATCGCGACCAAGGTGATGCAGACGGCGCTGGCCGTGCGCGACACCTGGATGATCCTGGCCGAGCTGCTGGTCTTCGTGATCATCTACTTCGTCACGCTGCTGCTGGTGCTGGGCGGCTTCGACCTGTGGCTGATGGGGCCCTTCCTGGGCTGGGTCGTGCTGTACATCGCGGCGCTGCGCTACTTCGTGCCCCGGCTGGCCAGGGTGGCGCAGTCGCAGGCCGACGCGCGCTCGCTGATGACCGGGCGCATCACCGATGCCTACACCAACATCGCGACGGTCAAGCTGTTCTCGCACGCCGGGCGCGAGGCTGGCTACGCCCGCAGCGCGATGCAGGAGTTTCTGTCCACCGTGCACGGTCAGATGCGGCTGGTGACCGGCTTCGAGATCGTCAACCATGCCTTGAGCATGGGGCTGATCCTCTCGACCGCTGGCGGCGCGCTGTGGCTGTGGACCCAGGGTCAGGTCGGCGTCGGCGCGCTGGCCGCGGCGACGGCGATGGCCTTGCGGCTCAACGGCATCTCGCACTGGGTGATGTGGGAGATGGCGGCGCTGTTCGAGCACATCGGCACCGTGCAGGACGGCATGAACACGCTGGCGCGGCCGCACACCGTCGTCGACCGTCCCGACGCGCAAGCCCTGAAGGTGACGCGCGGCGAGGTGCGCTTCGAGGACGTGAGCTTCGCCTACGGCGGCGACAAGGCGGTGATCGACCGGCTGAACCTGCACATCCGGCCGGGCGAGAAGATCGGCCTGGTCGGCCGCTCGGGCGCCGGCAAGTCGACGGTGGTGAACCTGCTGCTGCGCTTCTACGAACTGGAGCGCGGCCGCGTGCTGATCGACGGCCAGGACGTCGCGCACGTCACGCAGGACAGCCTGCGGGCCCAGGTCGGCATGGTCACGCAGGACACCTCGCTGCTGCACCGTTCGGTGCGCGAGAACATCGTCTACGGCCGCCCCGGCGCGACCGACGAGCAGATGATCGCGGCGGCGCGCCGCGCCGAGGCGCACGACTTCATCCAGGGCCTGACCGACCCGAAGGGCCGCAGCGCCTACGACGCCCATGTCGGCGAGCGCGGCGTCAAGCTCTCGGGCGGGCAGCGCCAGCGCATCGCGATCGCCCGCGTGATGCTGAAGGATGCGCCCATCCTGCTGCTCGACGAGGCCACCAGCGCCCTCGACTCCGAGGTCGAGGCCGCGATCCAGGCCAGCCTGTACCGGCTGATGGAGGGCAAGACCGTGGTCGCGATCGCGCACCGCCTGTCGACCATCGCCGCGATGGACCGGCTCATCGTGCTGGACAAGGGCCGCGTGGTGGAGGAGGGCGACCACCGCAGCCTGCTGTCCCGCGGTGGGCTCTATGCGCGGTTGTGGGCGCACCAGAGTGGGGGCTTTCTCGGCGAGGAGGCCGAGGACGACGACACGCCGGTGCTGGTCGTGTAACGCCGGTCCCACCGACGGTCCGGACGGCGGGGACCGCGGCTGCTTCCTGTTTCCTTGTCCCCTGATTGCAGGGGCGGTTGCCGCTGCGCATCGTCGTCGACTTGCCGCATGATCGGGCCAGGGCGGGGAGCCTTGTGACTGGAGTCGATTTCATGCGCGACTTTGAGGACTCGACCTTGTGGCGCATCAGCGCCTTCGAGCGGATCCGCGCCGAGACCGGCGGCAGCGGCTTCATGCGGCTGGAAGGCCGGCCGACGCTGCTGCCGACGACCTTGCAGGCCGATCTCCAGCGGCTCGAGGAGCAGCGCGCCGGCGACGACGTGCTCGAGGTCGTCGCGGCCTGCATCCGCCACCGCGAGCCGGCCCTGCTGTGCCTGCAGCACGAGCAGCTGGTCTGGCCCGTGACGCTGTTTCCGGCCGAAGGCCTGTACCACTCGCCGCGCGACATGTCGCAGGCCTCGCGGGACGGCATGGCCGGCCTGAAGGTGATCACCACCGAACCGCCCGGCGTGCGGCCGCCGGGCCACTGGATGTACGAGCGCATCGGCTCGGCCGACCAGTACCACCCGCTGGTGCCGTGGCTGTGGGCCGTGTCGCTGCACGGGCCGCGCAAGACGCTGCTCACGGAGATCGGCGGTACCGCGGCCTACCGGGCGCTGTCGCGCTCGACCGAAGGGCGCCCGGTGATCACCGGCGTGCTGGGGTCGGCCCTCGAGCGCCTGCATCGCGAGTCGGTGTCCTACCGCGACATCGCCCGCTGGCCCGGCATGAATCCCGAGCGGGCGGCGCGCCTGCTGTACGCGCTCTACCTGTCGGCCGGGCTGATGGTGACGCGCGCCAACGCGGCGGCCAAGTCCGAGCGCAGCCTGATGGGCGGGCTGTTCAATCTCGGCAAGCCCAAGCGCTGAACGCCCGACTGCGGCGGGTCCGCGGCGGGTCGTGCCAACATCCGGCAGCGTCCCCACCCGTCCGGAGCGTCCCGTGCATCCCGCCTTCCACCTTGTCGGCCTGGTCCTGCTGTCGCTGCCACGGGTCCTCGTCGCCGCCTCGCCAGCCGATGAGGACGCCCGCCAGTACGTGGCCTTCGTCGAGGACTTCGCCGGCACCTGCGTCGCGCGCAACGGCGTGCAGATCCAGGTGAAGAACACGCATCCGACGCGCAAGCTGCGCGTCTGGCTCGACCGCTACCACATGGGCAGCGGCACCGGCGATCGCTCGCGGTCCGAACTGCTGCCCGGCGCCGAGCCCGAGCCGCTGGGATGCTCGCGCACCGGTCACGGCGCGCAGGAGTGGCGCATCGTGCGCGCCGTCTTCGTCGACTGAGCCTGGCCTCGCCGCGCGATGCGGCGGGGTCTTGTCCGACGCCGGGTCGGCGTCGGCCTACACGCAGCACCTCGATCCACCGACAGACCGCGGCCGGCCGCGGCCCTACCGTGGCCTTGCTCGCCCGACGTCCTCGCAACGCGGCCTCCAGGCCGGGCGGGCCGGGCTCAACGCCACGAAAGGTGCCCCGATGAATCTCCGACGCAAGTTCCTGTTCGCCACGCTGGCCCCGATGGTCCTGCTCGCCGCCTGCGGCGGCGGCGACGACAGCCTCGACGACCGCCTCGACATCGCCGACCCCAAGGTGCGCTTCGTGCACGCGATCCCGCTGGGACCCAATGTCTCGCTGGTGCGCAACGACGTCGTGCAGTCGGATGCGACCAACGTGTCCTACCGTTTCGCCTCGCGCTACTTCGACGTCGAGACCGGCAACGCCACCTGGTCGGTGCGCACCGCCACCGGCAACGTGAACCTCGGCAACGTGCCCTTCGATGCCAACCGCGGCAACCGCTACTCGATCATCGCGCTGCCGGGCTCTGCGGCCGCCGACACGCTGCTGATCGACGACCCGTACAACAAGGGTCTGACCGCCAACAACGCGCGCGTGCGCATCGTCAATGCCGCGTTCAACGCGGCCAACGTCGACGTCTACGTCAACCCGACCGGGACCGACATCAACACCGTCGCGCCGAACTTCTCGACGGTGGGCTACAAGAACGCAAGCCCCGCCTCCGGCAACGACTCGGTCGACGTCACCCCGGCGACCTACCAGGTCCGCGTCACCGAAGCCGGCACGAAGAACGTCATCTTCAACGCGCCGGTGGTCATCGGCGTCAACGCCGACCTGTTGTTGATGACCCTGCCGGCCAGCGTCGCGGCCAACTCGATCAAGCTGCTGGTGGTGCAGTCCGACGACGACACGCGCACCGCCACCGAGATCGAGACCCAGTGACGCGCGCCTAGAAGCAGTCCGCGACGGGCTTCTTCATCCGGCAACTCCAGCGAAAGCCGTCGACGCCCTGCTTCGCCGATCGGCGGAGCAGCGCGGTCGGCTCGTTGGAGATCGCCTCCGGCAGCGGGACTTGCACCGCGGCTCCGGTGGAGTTGGTGAAGAAGTTGACGAAGCAGGTCTCCTGGCCGGCGCACAGCGTCTCGATCTGCCGTTCATAGGCAGCGCGGTCGCCGGCTTGGGCCGTCGGCACGATCACCAGCCGGATGATGCCCTGGCGGCCGGCGAGGGCCCAGTCGCCCGCTCCCGCAGCAGCAGCGGGCGGCAGCATGCCGCACGCTGCGACCAGCCAGGCGATCCGGCGGATCAGGACGGGCAGGGGGGCACGACGGTTCACGGACGCTTCCTCGGGAGCGGAGACGGTCTCATCCTAACCAAACGCCGGTGTCGGAATCGTCCGACAGCAAGTACCGGCCTGCGCCGATGGTCGCCGCCGCGCTCGCTTCCTAAGCTTTCGATACCGAAGCCCGGTCCCTGTCGCCCGCCTCCGCGTCGCTGCATACCGATCCGCGTCGCCTCGTGCGGCGCATTCACTAGGAGATGAAGATGAAGCAACGAATGCTCGCGGTTCCTGCAGGCGCCGCATTGCTCGTGTCCCTAGCGCTGGTCGGCTGCAACCGGCCGGCCGACGAGGCCCAGCGGGCCGAGACCCAGCCCGCCGCCCCGACGTCGATAGAGCAGAAGGTCGACCAGGCCCAGGCCAGCGCGCAGCAGCAGTACGAGCGCGCCAAGGACGCGGCGGCCGACATGGCCACCGACGCCAAGGTCGCCGGCAAGAACGCGGCCGACGAGGTCGGCAGCAAGGTCAGCGACGCCGTGATCACGACGTCGGTCAATGCCGAACTGGCCAAGGACGCCAAGCTCAGCGCACTGAAGATCAATGTCGACACCAGCAGCGGCCGCGTGGCGCTGCGCGGCACGGCTCCGGACTCGGCCTCGCGCGAACGCGCGACCCAGCTCGCGATGGCCGTGAAGGGCGTCGTCAGCGTCGACAACCAGCTG
Source organism: uncultured Methylibium sp. (assembly GCA_964622685.1). GTDB lineage: Bacteria > Pseudomonadota > Gammaproteobacteria > Burkholderiales > Burkholderiaceae_C > Methylibium. The sequence goes on along the minus strand of CAZUUU010000004.1, from coordinate 10,383 downwards.
ACGATCGATCCGCCGAAGAGCTGATCCGGCGGGCCGCGCAGGACGACGACGGGCACGTTCCTCGCGGGGCGTGCCCGTCGTTCGTCGAGGCGGGTGGCGCGGCGGTCCGTGACGCAGCGCACGCTGCGGTGGAGCGGTCAACCCCGAGGTGCGGCGAGCCGTTGAACTGGCCAGGAAAGTGCTCGCGTCTCGATGCTTTGCCGGCACGGTGCCGGCGGCACATTGAACCCGGGAACACCGCACTTGCCACAGGAGATCGCCGCCATGGGCTCTGCCAGCCGCCAATCGGAAACGCACTACGAGATCCGGTTCCAGTCGCTCTTCAACGAGGGCCGGGCGCTGAGCTTTCCCTGCGACGCCGAGGGCCACGTGCTGTTCGACGAACTGAGCGATCGCGCCCGCCACAACTACCTGTACGCGCGCGCCGTCGTTGGCCGCGAATACGCCGCGCCGGCCATCCTGGCCTGCGACCTGCACTGACCAGGCTCGCCAGGCGGGCGGGCCCGTCCCCGAGCGACGCGAAGGTCGCTTGCGAAGCAGCCGGCCCGCGATCCTGCGCTCACAAGCTGCAACACACGCGCCGGCCTCGACGCGGCGGCCGATGAACCCCGGCCGCCGCCGGCGGTCCATCATGCGGTCCCCGACGACGAGGAGGCGTGCATGAGCAGCAGGGCGGTCTGGATCACGGTGGTCGTGCTGACGCTGGGCCTGGGGGCCGCCGGCTGGTACGCGTATCAGAAGCTGCGCCCCGTGCCGGTCGTGGCCGTTCCGTTGCCAACCCCGGTGGCCGTGGCCGAGCCGGCCTCGGTTGCGGCCAGCGAGCCGGCGATCCGCTACCCGGTGGAACCGCCGGCCGCGGCGTCCGCGGGTGCGTCTACCCTGGAAGAAGCGCTCGCGGGCCTGCTCGGCCGCGCCGACGCGCAGCGCTTCCTGCGGCTCGACGAGGTCGCGCGACGCACCGTCGCCACGGTCGACAACCTGGCGCGCGAGCAGGCCCCCGCGCGGCTGTGGCCGGTGCAGCCGACGCCGGGGCGCTTTGCGCCCGAGGCGCGCGGCGAGCGCAGCGTGCTGTCGGCCGCCAACGCGCAGCGCTACGCGCCCTTCGTCGCGATGATCTCGGCGCTCGACAGCGCGCGCGCCGTCGGCGTCTACCGCCGCTTCTACCCGCAGCTGCAGCAGGCCTACGAGGCCCAGGGCTACCCGGGGCGCTACTTCAATGACCGCGTCGTCGCCGTCATCGACCACCTGCTGCAGACGCCCGACCCGGCCGGCGAGGTGGACCTGGTGCTGACCGAGGTCAAGGGGCCCTTGCAGGCGCAGAGCCCGTGGCTGCGCTACGAGTTCGCCGACCGCTCGCTCGAGCAGCGCTCGGCCGGCCAGAAGATGCTGCTGCGCATCGGCACCGCGAACGCGCAGGTGCTGAAGGCGAAGCTGCGCGAAGTGCGGACGCTGCTGGTCGCACCGTCCGCCGCGGCCGCGTCGCGCTAGCTCGAGGTGGCGTCGAACACCACCGGCTGCTCGATCACCAGGTCCGACGCCGGATAGGCGACGCAGGGCAGGATCCAGCCCTCGGCCTTCTCCTCGGCCAGCAGGCCCGGCCACTCGATGCGGTAGGTGATGCGCCCGCTGCGCAGCCGGCAGCGGCAGGCGCGGCAGCTGCCGTTGCGGCAGGAGCTGGGCAGCCGCAGCCCGGCGCCGCGGGCCGCGGCCAGCAGCGGCTGGTCCGGCGCGGCCGTGAACGCCTGCCCGCCGGGCTCGACCCGGACACGATGGCCGCCGGCACGGCTCGTGCTGTCGTCGGAGGGTTCAGTGTTGTCGGGCATCGGTGTGTTCGGCGAGGCCGTGCCGGATTGTCGGCCGCCCAGCCGCTAGCATGGCGCCCCGATCGTCCCCGTCACTCCCTCCGACCCGTCCACGAGGATCTCCATGGCCAGCAGCCTGCTCGCACTGCTCGACGACATCGCCACCGTGCTCGACGACGTGTCGGTACTGACCAAGGTCGCCGCCAAGAAGACCGCCGGCGTGCTGGGCGACGACCTGGCGCTCAATGCCCAGCAGGTCTCCGGCGTCAGGGTCGACCGCGAGCTGCCGGTGGTCTGGGCGGTGGCCAAGGGCTCGATGATCAACAAGGCCATCCTGGTGCCGGCGGCGCTGGCGATCAGTGCCTTCGCGCCCTGGCTGGTGACGCCGCTGCTGATGGTCGGCGGCGCCTTCCTGTGCTTCGAGGGCTTCGAGAAGCTCGCGCACAAGTTCCTGCACAGCCGCGCCGAGGACGAGGCCCACCATGCCGAGCTGACGCAGGCGCTGGTCGATCCGGCCGTCGACCTGGTGGCGCTGGAGAAGGACAAGATCAAGGGCGCCGTGCGCACCGACTTCATCCTGTCGGCCGAGATCATCGCGATCACGCTCGGCACGGTGGCCAGTTCGCCCTTCGGCACCCAGGTCGCGGTGCTGACCGGCATCGCGCTCATCATGACGATCGGCGTCTACGGCCTGGTGGCCGGCATCGTCAAGCTCGACGACGGCGGCCTCTACCTCAGTCGGCGCGAGGGCTCGCCCGCGCTGCAGGCGCTGGGCCGCGGCATCCTGCGCGCGGCGCCCTGGCTGATGAAGGGCCTGTCGATCGCCGGCACGGCCGCGATGTTCCTGGTCGGGGGCGGCATCCTCACGCACGGCGTGCCGGTGCTGCACCATGCCATCGAGGGCCTGGCGGCCCAACTCGCCACGCTGCCCGCCGTCGGCGGCGTGCTGGCCTGGATCGGGCCGGTGCTGCTGGACGGGATCGTCGGCATCGTCGCCGGAGCGCTGGTGCTCGCGGTGGTGACGCTGGCCCAGCGCATCTTCAAGAAGGGCGCGACCAGGCCGCAGGCGAGCTGATCAGGTCGGCGCCTGCTCGGCGTCGCGGCGGCACTGCGCCTGCAGAGCGGCCCAGCCGTCCACGCCCAGGGCCTCGAGCGTGCGCAGGTTGGCGCGGTAGATCTCGGCCGTGTCGGGGAACGCCGCGACCGCGCGCTCGATGCTGGCTTCGCGCAGCAGCTGCAGCATCGGGTAGGGCGAGCGGTTGGTGGCGTTGGTGACGTCGTCGGCATCGGTGCCGGCGAACTGGTAGCGCGGGTGGAAGCTCGCCACTTGCAGCACGCCGGCCAGGCCCAGGCGGTCGATCGCCGCGTCGACCACGTCGAGGAAGTCGTTGTAGGCGAGGAAGTCGCCCAGCAATTGCGGGTGGACCAGCAGCGTCGTCTCGACCCGCGCCGGGTCCACGGCTGCTAGCGCCTCCATCTCGTCGACCAGCTCGGCCAGCAGGCCGTCCTCGTCGCTCGCCTCGCTCAGCACGTAGCGCACCTGCTGCTTGACCTGCACGGCGCGCGCGAAGGGGCAGAGGTTCAGGCCGATCACCGCGCGCTCGACCCAGGCGCGGGTCTCGGCCAGTGCGGGGTCCTCGCGCTCGGCCATGCCAGCAGGTCGCTCAGCGCGCGGTGATGCCGAGCAGCTCGACCTCGAACTGCAGCGTCGCGTTCGGCGGGATCGTGCCGCCGGCGCCGCGCGCGCCGTAGGCGATGTCGGGCGGGCAGGTGAGCCTGGCCTTGCCGCCGGCCTTCATGCGCTGCACGCCTTCGGTCCAGCACGGGATCACGCGGCCGAGCGGGAAGCTCGCCGGCTGGCCGCGCTTGTAGGAGCTGTCGAACTCCTTGCCGTCGGCCAGCACGCCGCGGTAGTTGACGGTGACGACGTCGGCCGCGGTCGGGTTGGGGCCCTTACCTTCCTTCAGGGACCGGTAGACCAGGCCGCTGGGGCTGACCACGGCGCCCTTCTCCTTGGCGGCGATCGCGGCCAGGTCGGGCGTCGCGGGCTGCGCGCGCACGGTCGTCAGGCCGCAGGCCAGCGAAACGGCGGCGATGAAGGCGAGGATCTTGATCACGGACACTCCGGCAACGTCAGGGGCCCGCATGATCGCCGCGACCACGCCGTGGTGCAATGCGGGCCGTCCCGCCAAGCCCTTGCCGATGACCCTGCTGCTTGCGCCCATGGAAGGGCTGCTCGACCACCTGCTGCGCGACGTGCTGACGCGCGCCGGCGGCATCGACCGCTGCGTGTCCGAGTTCATCCGCGTCACCGGCACGCTGCTGCCCGAGAAGGTCTTCCTGCGCATCGTGCCCGAACTGCGGCACGGCGGCCGCACGCGCGCCGGCGTGCCGGTGCGGCCGCAGCTGCTCGGTTCCGACCCGGTCTGCCTGGCGGAGAACGCGGCCCGGCTGGCCGGTCTGGGACCCGAGGGGATCGACCTCAACTTCGGCTGTCCGGCGAAGGTCGTCAACCGGCATGGCGGCGGCGCGGCGCTGCTGCAGGATCCGGAACTGCTGACGCGCATCGTCGGCGCGGTGCGGCGCGCGGTGCCGGCGACGCTGCCGGTCACCGCCAAGATGCGGCTCGGCTTCGACGATGCGACGCGCGCCGTCGAGTGCGCGCAGGCCCTGGTCGCCGGCGGCGCCAGCGAACTGGTGGTGCACGCCCGCACGCGCGCCGATGGCTACCGGCCGCCGGCCTACTGGGAGCGCATCGCCGAGATCCGCCTGGCCGTCGCCGTGCCGGTGGTCGCCAACGGCGAGATCTGGACCGCGGCCGATGCGGCGCGCTGCCGCGAGGTCTCGGGCTGCGAGGCCCTGATGCTGGGCCGCGGCATGGTCGCCGACCCGGGCCTCGCCCTGGCCATTGCCAGACCCGGCCAGGCCCGCCTGGGCTGGGCCGGGGTGCAGCCGCTGCTGCGCGAGTTCTGGCAAGGGGTCGAACTGCACATCGACGCACGCCATCGCGCCGGCCGCATCAAGCAATGGCTGCACTACCTGCGGCGCTGCCATCCCGAGGCCGAGGCCGCGCACGCCGAGGTGCGCACGATCAACGACTCGCGCGAACTCGCCGAGCGCCTCTTCAGCGGGTTTCCACCGGCGGCGGCGTCCTGAGCCGCGACCAGTCGGCCGGCCCCTCGACGAAGCGCTTGTGCAGCTGGCTGAGCGACCAGCCGTTGCCGGCCTCGAACTGCCGGTAGACGGTGTCCCAGGGCTCGCCGGCCGGGTAGTCGGGCTGTACGATGGTGACCCGCGTGCGCTGTGCGCCCAGCGGCTCGAACAGCACCACCGTGTGCAGCTTCTGGAAGGCCGCGGCGTCGAAGGCCGTGTTCGGCGGCGCCTGGCGGTTGCGCATCGCCAGCATGCGCTGCGGCACGAAGGCGACGATCTCGTTGCGGATGTTGCCGGGCGCGCCGATCTTCGCGTCGGGGTCGTAGCTCGCCTCGATGAAGCCGCCGAGCCGCATCTCGACCTTCGCCACCGGCGCGGCCCAGCCGCGGAAGCCTTCACTCGTGGTGAAGGCGGCCCAGGCCTCGGCCACGGGCGCCGGCAGCTCGATCGACTGCTGCAGCACGCGGCTGCCGTCGGCGGCGCGGTAGGACTGGTTCTTCAAGGCCGGGCGTTCTGCGGTCGGGGCCGCCGCGGCCGTGCCCAGCAGGCCCAGGATCATGGCGCCGATCAGGTGTCGATTCATCGTTGCCTCCGGATGATCGGCGCAGTGTGCAGCAGGCCGGGCCGGGCTGCGGCATAGTGCAGCCTCTCGCAGGGACAGCAGGAGACGGCGATGCTCGGTGTGGCGGACTATGGCGCCTTCGTGGTGGCGGTGATCGTCTTCCTGGCGATCCCCGGGCCGGGCAACCTCGCGCTGATCACCTCGACCAGCAAGGGCGGCGTGCGCGGCGGGCTGGCGGCGACCTTCGGCGTCATCGCCGGCGACCAGGTGCTGATGTGGCTGGCGGTGGCCGGCGTCGCGGCGGTGCTGCAGGCGGCGCCGGTGGTCTTCGGGGCGGTGCAGTGGCTCGGGGCGGCCTACCTGGCCTGGCTGGGCTTTCGCATGCTGGTCAGCAAGCCGGGCGATGCGCCCATCCTGGAGATCCGGCCGCGCCAGTACTTCCAGCAGGCCTGCGCGATCACCTTGCTCAACCCCAAGGCCATCGTGTTCTACATGGCCTTCTTCCCGCTCTTCGTCGACCCGGCCACGCACCAGGGGCTGGCGACCTTCGGCCTGATGGCCGCGACGATCGCGACGCTGACCTTCCTGTACGGCGCGATCGTGGTGCTGCTGACGCACCGCCTGGCCGATCGCCTGCGGGCCAGCCCGCGTGTCACCCAGGCGCTGGAGCGCGTGGCCGGCGTGCTGCTGATCGGCTTCGGCGTGAAGCTGGTGCTGAGCCGCTGACTCGCGCGCGGGCTCAGGGCGCCTCGACGCTCATCGACTCGACCGCCAGGCTCAGCGTCTCGATCAGCACCGCGCTGCAGTCCGCGTCCAGCGGCGACCAGGCCAGCTGCGTCGGGAAGCAGCGGCGCAGCTTCCAGCTCATCGCCGGCGCGTGGCTGGCGTCGAGCAGCCGCACCACCACGTCGCGGCGCTGCACGCTGCCGACGGCGATGGTGTTCAGCCACTTGAAGAACTCGTCGTCGGGCGGCACGACGCCGCGCTCCAGCACGCAGGGGCCCAGGCGCAGCAGGCCGGGCAGCAGGCGCGCGGTCTCCTCGAGGTCGCTGCCGTCGCGGTAGCGGATGAGCTCGCGCTCCATCGTCGGCAGCAGCACGCGCGCGAAGCCGACGCGCGACAGCCCGGCCTCGACCGAGAAGTGGAAAGCCGGGTGGGGGTTGGCGACTGCCATGGAATCCTCCTCGTCGTCACAGGGCCTGGCGCCATTGCGTCCAGGCGGCCAGGTCGTGGGTCAGGCGGCGCTTGTGCGCGCGGCCGCTGTCGTCCTGCCAGGCCAGCCGGACCTCGAAGCGCAGCGGCTGGCGGCGCCGCAGGTAGCCCGGCAGGCTGTCGACCAGCAGCACCACGCGACGCCCCTGCGGCAGGAACTCCAGGCAGCCGAACAGCGGGTTGTCGTTGACGCGCAGGCCGGCCAGGTCGCGCAGGCTGCGGCTGAAGGCCACGCGCAGCGCATGCGCCGGGGCATCGCCCAGGTTGGCCAGCACGAGGTGCAGCGCGCCCTGGGCGTCGACCTCGACGTCCAGCACGACGTCGGGCCGCGCCGCTCTGCCGGGCGGCGTCTCGGCCGGGGCCGGGCGGCTGCGGGAGGAAGTCATGCCGCCAGCGTAGGCCGCGTCGAGCCGCCGTCGCCATCCCCAGAACTCCCGGGACCGCTTGGGCTACGCTGCGGCTATCGTGGGTCCCGAGACAACATCGCAGAGGGCGGTCATGGCAGGCAGGCGTCATCTCCCGTGGCAGAGGATCGTCGTGGCGGCGCTCGCCGCGGCCGTGCTGGCCGGTTGCGCCACCGTCGTCAACCCGGTCACCGGGCGCGAGGAGCGCACGGTGATGACCGAGGAGGCCGAGATCGCCGAGGGCAAGAAGGCCCACGAGCAGGTGCTGGCCGAGTACGGCGTCTACGGCGACGCGAAGCTGCAGGCCTACGTCGACGACCTGGGCCAGCGACTGGCGAAGCAGTCGCACCGCGCGCAGCTGCAGTGGACCTTCACCGTGCTCGACAGCCCGGAGATCAACGCCTTCGCGCTGCCGGGCGGCTATGTCTACGTGACGCGCGGGATCATGGCCTACATGGAGAGCGAGGCCGACCTCGCCGGCGTGATCGGCCACGAGATCGGCCACGTCACGGCGCGCCATGGCGCGCAGCGCGCGACGCGCCAGCAGACCGCCGGCATCGGCGTGCTGGCGGCCACCGTGCTGGGCGCGGTGCTGGGCGTGGGGGACGTCGCCAACCAGCTCTCGCAGGGCGTGGCCGCCGGCTACGTCGCGTCGTACAGCCGCGACCAGGAACTGCAGGCCGACCGCCTGGGCGCCGAGTACCTGGTGCGCAACCGCTACGACCCGCAGAACATGGTCGACGTCATCCAGGTGCTCAAGCGCCAGGAGCAGTTCGCCGCCGACCAGGCGCGGGCCGAGGGCAAGACGCCGCGCCAGGGCGGCGACTGGCTGGCCTCGCACCCCAGCAACGAGCAGCGCCTGCGCGACATCACCGAGATCGCCGCCGGCTACAAGGGCCGTGCGGGCGGCGGCTACGCCGACGACGGCCGGGCGCGCTACCTGAAGGCCATCGACGGCATGCCCTTCGGCGAGAGCCGAGAGCAGGGCCTGACCCGCGGCCGCAACTTCTATCACGAGCCCCTGGGCCTGGCGCTGACCGCGCCGCCCGGCTGGCGCATCCAGAACGGGCAGGACGCGATCACGCTGGTCAATGCCGCGGGCGATGCCGGCCTGGTGGTGCGGCCGGTGCCCGAGAAGGCCGGCAAGACCCACGAGGAGATCATCCGCAGCGTGATCAAGCCCACCCAGGGTCGCACCGAGAAGCGCGAACTCAACGGCCTGGCCGCGACCTACTTCGCCGGCGCGCGGCAGAACGCGCAGGGCCAGTCGCAGAACGTCCAGGCCACCGTCGTGACGGGACCGCAGAGCCGCAACTACCTGCTGCTGTACGCGGCCAAGGATGCGGCGGCGCTGCAGCGCGCCGGGACGCAGCTGCGCGAGGCCGAAGGCTCGTTCCGCGCCTTGAGCAATGCCGACCGGGCCGCCGCGCGGCCGTGGGCGCTGCGCACGGTCGCCTTCCCGCGCGGCGGCTTTGCCGAGCTGGCACGGCGCTCGCCGTTGACGACCAACGCCGAGCAGCAGCTGCGGCTGGTCAACGGCGTCTACGGCAGCACGGCCGGCGAGCCCCAGCCGGGGCAGCCGGTCAAGGTCATCGAATAGCCAGGGAGACCCCCACCATGATCGAGCAAGTCCTGGCCGGCCTGGTGCTGGTGGTCTGCGTGCTGCTGTTGCTGCGCCTGACGCTGAATGCGCCGCGCCGCTACCGCATCGATTCGGCGCTGCGGCGCGCCGGGCGGTGGTGTGTCCAGCTGGTCAAGTGGCCCGGGCAGCATCGGGCGCGCAAGCGCGCCGCCGCGGCGCAGGCCGAGGAGCTGATCCGTCGCGTGCGCCGCGAGGTCGAGCGCGAGGGCAACGTGATCCGGCCGCGCCAGTTTCGCGGCAGCCGGGAACCCCGCGAGCCCCGCAAGCCTCACTGAGCCGTCGCGCGCGCCTCCACGTCGCGCAGCAGCTCGGGCGGCAGGCGCCGGAGCATGAAGCGGATCGCGGTCGGCACCAGCACCAGGTCGTCGACCACGCCGATGAAGGGCAGGGCGTCGGGGATCAGGTCGATCGGCGACACCAGGTAGAGCAGCACCAGCGCCGTCCCGACCTTGAGCCAGCGCGGCGCCTGCGGGTGGCGCAGCGCGATCCACAGCCGGCGCGCGTCGCCGCGCACCAGCAGCCACAGCATCGACAGGCGCTTCCACATGGGCGAACCTCCGTCCGGCTTGACGCCGCAATATCGCGGGCCTTGCCGAATGTGTGGCCTGAGGGACGCGATGCAAGAGCCGCCGCCGGCAGAATTGTCGAGGGTCGCGACGGAACCGCCGCGCCGGCCCGATGTCAGAGGACCATGGACATGACCGGACAGGGCTTTGCGAATGGTGGCGTCGTCGGGCGCGGCGTGCAGCGCATCGTTTCCTTCGTGCTGCGCGCGCTGATGGCGGCCGCCGGGTTGCTCTTCATGCTGATGCTGATGGCCTTCGGCCTGGTGGTCGGCAGCCTGGTGGTGATCTGGGCGCTGCTGCGCGGGCGCCGCCCGGCGCCGGTGCGCTTCGGCATGCCGCGCGGCGCGGCCTGGGAGGGGTTCCGTCGTGCCACCTCGACCACGGCGCGCGGCGAGGTCATCGACATCGAGGCCCGCGAAGTCCCGCCCGGCGGCGCCGACGCCCCCCGCGATCGCCCCTGATTCAGGACGGCGGCCTGCGGGCCGTCGGTTATCTTGCGGTCCATGACCGCTTTCAGCTTCTTCTGGCACGACTACGAGACCTTCGGTCGCGAGCCGCGCCGCGACCGCCCCTCGCAGTTCGCCGGCGTGCGCACCGATGCCGAGCTCAACGAGATCGACGCGCCCCTGATGCAGTACTGCCGGCCGGCGCCGGACTACCTGCCCGATCCCGAGTCCTGCCTGCTCACCGGCATCACGCCCCAGCTCTGCCTGGAGCGCGGCCTGCCCGAGCACGCCTTCGCCGACGCGATCGAGCAGCAGCTCGCGCGGCCGGGCACGGTGGGCGTGGGCTACAACTCGATCCGCTTCGACGACGAGGTCACGCGCTTCCTGTTCTGGCGCAGCCTGATCGATCCGTACGCGCGCGAGTGGCAGAACGAGTGCGGGCGCTGGGACCTGCTCGACGTCGTGCGCGTCACGCACGCGCTGCGGCCCGAGGGCATCGAATGGCCGAAGCACGAGGACGGCCGGCCGTCGTTCAAGCTCGAGCACCTGAGCGCCGCCAACGGCCTGGCGCACGACGCGGCGCACGACGCGCTGTC
>CAZUUU010000003.1:0-64244 GCA_964622685.1 uncultured Methylibium sp. | reverse complement strand
ACTACGATGCGTTGACAGGAAGGTACATCCAGTCCGATCCGATCGGGCTCACGGGAGGGATCAGTACGTACCTGTATGCCAACGCGAGCCCGCTCATGCACAGCGACCCGAGTGGGCAGGCGGCTGCAGCAGTCACTTGCTTTGTGCCAGGCGTTGGATGGGTCTCATGCGCGGTCGTCGCGGGCAGCGCTGTCATTGCCGGAGGCACTTGGTGGCTCATCAACAAGGGCATCGAGATGTGCCGGGAGGGCATGGATGAGAACGAGCGCTGTAAGCTCGTGCTGAAGCAGTGCCGTGAGAAGTGTCAAGGGACGTGGGAACGCGGCGAACCTCCATTCTCCGGAAGTGACGCTGCTGGCCGCATGAGAAGGTGCATAAGAGAGTGCATGGAAGCCGCCGGTTGCTTTAACTTCTGACCCTCGTCCCTAGGGAGATGCTGATCAATGACCTGCTCGACGCGCATTGAGGTCACGCGACGCCGCCGCAGCCGTGCCAACGCGGTTTGCTGCGCGGCACGAAGCCGTGCAGCGCGGGTGGGGACCTCTTTCGAGGTCGCTTTGCGCGCTCAAGACGCACCTCGGGTGTCGAGCGCCAGCAACCGCCGCTTGGCGATGACGAGGTTGGCCAGCCCGAACAGGCTGTACAGCTGCGCCTCGTTCTTGGCCAGCCCCTTGTAGCGGACCTTCCTGTGACGGAACAGGTTCTTGATCACATGGAACGGGTGCTCGACCTTGGCCCGGATGCTCGCCTTGAGCCGCTCGGCCTGCTCGAGCAGCCGCGCCCAGCGGTGCTTCGGGTCGAGCTGCCTGCGCTTGCCCGGCATCATCGCCACATGCCACTGCGGGCCTTGCGCTTCGGCTCGCTTGTCCACGCCGCGGTAGCCCGCATCGCCGAAGGCCACCGTCTCCTGGCCGTGCAGCAGCGCGCCGGCCTGCGTCACGTCCCCGACGTTCGCTGCGGTGCCGATCACGCTGTGCACCAGCCCCGACTCGGCATCCACGCCGATGTGGGCCTTCATCCCGAAGTGCCACTGCTCGCCCTTCTTGGCCTGGTGCATCTCGGGGTCGCGCGTGTTGCCCTGGTTCTTGGTCGAGCTGGGCGCGGCGATGATGGTGGCATCCACGATCGTGCCGGCGCGCATCAGCAGGCCTTGCCGGCCCAGGTGGGCGTTGATCTCGTCGAACAGCGCTCGGGTGAGGTCGTTGTCGGTGAGCAGGCGGCGAAACTTCAGCAGCGTGGTGGCGTCGGGCACCGACTCGCGCGACAGGTCGAGGCCCACGAAGTCGCGCAGCGCCTGGCTGTCGTACAGCGCGTCTTCCAGCGCCTCGTCGGCCAGGCCGTACCACTGCTGCAGGCAGTACATGCGCAGCATCCGCGCCACGCCGATCGGCTGGCGCCCGACGCGTCCGCTCGTCGGGTACAGCGGCTCAATCACGGCGATCAGCCTGGCCCACGGCACCACGCGCTCCATGTCGGCAAGAAACTTCTCCCGGCGCGTGCGCTTCTTCTTCATCGCGTACTCGGCACTGGCAAAGCTGCGTTGGCTCATGCTCGTTCCTGGCTGCAGTTCGATGCCCTCACGCATGCATGCGGCGTGCCGGCAGCGGGCTATTGATCAGCATCTCCCTAGGAGCTGCCTTGAACAAGGATTCGGCCGAAGTGCTTATGAAGGAATTGCTTGAGCTGAGTGAGGCTATGAACCAAGTTTGCATCCTGATAGATGGGCTTGAATCCGAAGAAGAAAGAAAAGAACTTCGGCGCGGCATGAGCGGCATGTTGGCCGACGTCTACACAGAGTTGATGCGGCCGATCATCAGACAGTTCCCGGAACTCGACCCTGACAAGTAGCCCAACGCGTGCTGGCCTCGAGTGAATCGACCAGGGTTTCATAGACACCCCGGGGTGAATCGCCACACCTTCCGGAGACACACGTCAGCGAGCGTTCACAGCACGAACCCGGCGATCGCAGCGTAGTGGCTCGCTGTCCCGCCAAGCACGAACAAGTGCCAGACCCCGTGGGCATGTCGGTACCCGCTGCGATTGACGTAGAAGATGGTGCCGACGGTGTAGAGGCCGGCTCCCACCAGCAACCAGACCAGCCCACCGACTTCGATGCGGATGGCCAGCGGTGCGGCTGCAGCCACACCCACCCAACCCATGCCGATGTAGAGCGCCAGGGACGGCTGGGTCGCCGTGGCCCGAAGTTCGCGCCGGATGCCGAACGCGGCGATGCCCCAGACCGCCATCAGAAGTATCCAGCCCCAGCCCCCCCGCAAAGTGACCAAGGCGAAGGGCGTGAAGCTGCCCGCGATGAGCAGGTAGATCGCACAGTGATCGATCCGTTGCCATCGCAGCTTCGCCTGGCCGCGTGCGCTGTGGAACAAGGTCGATGCGGCATACAGACCAATGCACGACAGCGCGAAGACCACGGCGCCGGCGATCCTGGCTGCATCCCCGCTCGGCAAGGTCTTCGCGAGCATCATCGGCAGACCCACGACGGCCAGCACCAAGCCGAGCAGGTGGGTCCAGGTGTTGAATCGTTCACCGGGGTCCATGCAGATCGCGCCGTGGCGTGCCGCTGGTGAGTCGGGTCTGCGTGAAGTTCGTCTGAGAGCGCGTCCGCCGAAGCCGGCCGGGTCCAGCCTTTGCTGTACAGGTCATCCCCATCACTCCGATGCTCATGGGCAGCGAGCTCATTGCAAGCCCGACCAGGTCACGGCCGCCCCGTCGAACTGGAGGCTCGGTCGCCGGTTCTCCGGCGACGCCGTCGGTAGTTCGATCCTGACCCTGCCCGTGGCCTCGTCGACCTCGACCCGCGTCGGTCCGGCACCGCAGTGCTCGCGCAGCACGGCCACGAAAACCGCAGCCCGCGTCGACGCGATGGTGCTGTAGCGCCCGTGCCACTGGCGCGGCTTCGGCCGGCCCGCGACCTCCTCGGGCTCGATCGGGAAGGCGTCGGTCTGCTCGAAGCGGCTGGCCGTCCCCTGCATGTCGACGCACAGCGTCTGGCTGCCGCCGCGCACGCGGACCGCCGAGCCGTCCGCCAGGGGCTCGAAGCGTTGCAGCGAATGCAGGTTCCACTCCCAGCGCCGCGGCAACTCGCTGCGCAGCCGGTCGTAGACGACGATCAGGCCCTGCGAGCGCAAGTAGGCAACGGTGCGCAGAGCCTCGGTGACCCGCGGCCGCAACTCGCCGCTGCCGCGCTGTCGCTGGCGGTACGCCAGGCGGGCATCGCCGGTCGCGAAGAACAGGTCGCCCTCGGTGCGGCTGGCGACCAGCTCGCCGCGGAACTGCATCGACTCGACGGGCTCGCCGGCATCGTCCTCGGCCTGCCCTTGCCCGCCGTCGAAGGTGATCGCATTGGCGGCCAGCGTACGGCGCGTGTAGCGCCGGCCGTGGGGCGAAAACTCGTAGTAGCCGCTGCCCACCAGCATCGGCTCGCCGGCCATCGTGACCACGAAGGCGTTCTGCTCGGCCTTCGAGTGGTTCCAGCTGCCGAAGCGCCCGGAAAGAAAGAACACCGACGTGCGCCCCGGATCGGCCAGGGCGTTGTGCATGGCCACGGCGCCGCTCTCCTCGAAGGCGATCGCGTCCGGCGTGCCGGCCGGCGGCTCGTCCGGTGCCGCGGACTCCGGCGGTGCGATCAAGAGCAGGCCGAGGGACCAGGGGTGGTAGTCCTCGCGACCGGTGGCGGGAATCAGGCGGCGCGCCTGTCCGCTGTACCAGCGGTAGAGCGGCTGTGGCTGCAGCGCGGCGTAGATCCGGAACTCCCGATCCGCGAGCGCCGGGAACAGGTAGTCGCCGTGCGGGTCAGCGCCGTCGCCGAAAGGCGGCCACGGGCCGCTCAGGCGACCGCGGGAACCGGGGCGCACGGGGGGCGTGAAGTAGACCGGCTGCAGTCCGGCCCGTCGCAGGTGGGCGCGACACGCGAGATCCACGCCGGTGGCATGCAGCAGCACGAGCGCGGCCTGCGCCGGCTGCACGAGGTTGAGCCAGCCGTAGCCGGTGCCGTTGCCGTCCGAGCCGTCCTGGGCGCCCCACACCGGATAGAGCGTGCGGTAGTGGTCCCAGACGCGCTCGAACATCGCATCGGCCTCGGGGGACTCGCCGGCCAGCAGCGCCAGCGCCTCGACGGCGTGACTCATGGCGTTGGCTGCATGCGATCGGTACGGCAGGCGATCGAAGCCGCCGCTGTCGATCTCGCGCGTCACGTACGCGCGCAGCCGGTCCAGCGCAGCACCGAGCACCCGCTCGCGTTCGGGCGGCGTCAGGGAGTCGTGCAGCAAGTCGTAGCCTCGCGCCAGCGACAGGTACACGGCCCGGTTGCGCTGGTCGTCGGCGACTTCGCCCGTCGGACCTTCGGCGTCCCAGCCGGCCATCAGCAGCAGGGTGCGGCGGGCCTGGAGCGCGTGCGTCTCGTCGCCCGCATAGCGCCAGGCCAGGGCCAGCGCCGTCGCGATGGTGGCGGTCTCCGGCGCCAGCGCGGCGGCAAGCTCGCGACCGGCCGCGTCGTCGACGGCCCGCATGAAGATGCGGAACTCGTGGCGCCGCACGCCCTGCCAGGAGGTGCGCGCCTCGTCCAGCTCGGCGCCACGCGGCAACATGCGTGGGCGCCACTGGCGCGCCCGCAGGCTTGCCAGCACCTCGCTCCCGGTCGGAACGACGCAGGAGGCCGACGCTCGCGCATCGATGCGGAACGCCCTCTCTCGGCCCAGGGCAAAGCCGGTCGCGGCGTCGATACCGACCTGCCAGCGGTAGTCGCCCGGCGGCAGGGGTGCGGTCGGCATCCAGCGCGGGACCGGACTGGTGACATCCTGCGTCAGGTCGCCGGGACCCCGCAGACGCAGCCGGTAGCTGGCACCGGGCGTGCGCTGCGGGTGTGCGGGCCATGACAAGACCGGGGGGTTGTCGAGGGACAGAACACCGTCGCGGGGGATCAGCCGTCGCTGCGTCCAGTCGACCTCGTCGAGCCAGTCGGCCGAGCCGCCGGCCGACGCAGCGACGGCGCGGGGCACCAGCACAAGCGCTCCGCCCAGCACGACGGCGAGGACTGCCAGCGCGGCCCTGCCAGATCGGGATCGGGCTTTCGCGCGGACAGTCACGAACACGCTTCTAACCCACGGCCGTGTCGATCCCATGAAGCGATGCCGGCCGACGCAGCCCCCTGCCACTGCGGCGTCACCGACCCGCGCCATGCTGCGCATGGGAAGCGCCATGGCGCCGGCAACTGCCGGACAGGTTGCTCCGGACTTCAACCTTTGCAAGCATGCTGGCCATCGACGACCCCGCCCTGCGATCCGCGCCCACTGACCGGCGGCCACCGGCATCGATACCGGAGGCCCGACGCGTGATGTTCTGCGGTCCGATCGCGGCACCGGGTCAACCCGCCGGCGGAGGCTACGAGGCTGCCAATCGCCGCACCTGCGATGCGCTGGTCCGCCACGGGTGGACGGTCGTCGAACTGCCCTATCCGAAGGCACCGCGGACGGCCGTCCACAAGCTGGCCGCCTATGCGCAGCACTTCGTGCGGGCGGCCGCGCAGCTGATCAGGCGCCGCGATGACTACGACCTGCTCCATCTGACGCCGCTCAACATGCATTTCGCGTGGGCCGAGAGCTTGCTGCTGAGTTGCGCCCGATGGGTCGGCAAGCCGGTGCTGCTGGATGTCCGGGCCGGCACCTTCGTGCGGCACTACCAGCGCCGCGGTCGCTTGTACCAACGCATCGTGGATCGCAGCTTGCGGCTGGCGACACAGGTGGCCGTCGAAGGGCGCGAGTACGGGCCTTTCGTTCGCCAGCGCACGCGGCAGACGCCGTTCTATTTCCCGAACTACATCGACACACCCTCGCTGCATCAGCCTCTGGCCGAGCGCCAACTCGCGCCGGGGGATCCGATCCGGCTGATCTACTTCGGGCGGCTGGTCCGCGAGAAAGGCATCGAGACCGCCCTGCAAGTGCTGGCTGCGCTGCGGGCGCGCGGCCACGCCGCCTCGCTGACACTGATCGGCAACGGGTCGGCCAGCTACCTGCGCGCGCTACAGGCGAGCTACGCCGGTCAGCCGGTCGAGTGGGCCGGCAGCCTCTCGGTCGAGGCGATCCTGTCGCGTGCAGCGCAGCATCACTTCTTCCTCTTCGCGTCGCGCCACGACGGCGAAGGCCATTCCAACGCCCTCAACGAAGCGATGGCGGTCGGCCTGGTGCCGATCTGCAGCGATCAGGGCTTCACGCGGACGGTGGTCGGGGACGCTGGCGCCGTGCTGAGTCGCGGCGCCCCGGCCGGGGCCTATGCCCTCGCCGTCGAAGCCATCGTCGACGCGGGCCGCTGGACGGAGCTGTCGAGGCGGGCACGGAGCCGGGTGCAGTCGCTGTTCAGCGAGGACGCCAACCTGCCCGCGCTGACCCGCCTCTACGCCGCGATGATCGCCGTCGACGGCCGCCACTGAGCAGCCGGCCGCGCGCTCAGGTTTCTGCTGCTTCGCGCGCACGATCACGGCGAGACCAGCCCGCGACGGCGAGCAGGAACAAGGCGAACTCGGCCGGCGCGCGCAGTCGCGATTGCACGGTGTCTGCGACCGTCGACATCGCAGCGATGTAGACGAGCAGGCCCGCCAGGACCGCGACCGCTGCACGCCCGGTTTCGCGCCGGGGTCCGTTGCGCCACGCTCGGATCGCGCCGCGTGCCGCCAGCACCCACAGCGCAGCCATCAGGGGCACACCCAGCAGCCCGAGCACCAGCACCGCCCCCTGGTCTCGCCACAGCGCACCCAGCGCCGCGAGCGGGCCGTCGGTCTCGAGCTGCCGGCGCCAGCCGAGATCGCCGTTCTGCAAGCGGGCCCGTTGCGCCGGATCGAGACCGACGTAGTCGATCGGAATGCGCTCGACGCCGGACTTGAACGCGAACACCGCTGCGTCGCGCAGCAGGTGCTGCAGCGTCGCACCCGGCTCACTGACCGCAAAACTCGCGTAGTCGCCGACACCCAGGACCTTCGACGTCGTGGCGAGGTGGGTCATGCGGACCTGCTGCTGTCGGTCCGCCGGCAGGGTCTCGACGATGCGCGCGACGCGCTGGTAGAGGTTGTGTCCGAGATCGCGGCTGGAGGCACCCATCCCGAAGTGGCCCGTCTGCACGCCCATCCACGCGGACCAGAGCAGGACCGGCAGCAGACCGACGACGACGAAGGTCGCCGCGCGGCCGGTGGCGCCGCGCAGCGCCCACCCCAGGCCCAGAAGCGCCGGCCAAAGCAGCGTGACCGGCCGGACCAGCGTGGCGCCGCCCAACAGCAGCCCGGCGCCGCACCACCACATCGGCGAGGCCCCGGCGCGCACACCGCGGAGGAACGCGGCCGTGCCGATCACCAGCAACGGCGTGTGCCAGGCCTCCGTGGACAACTGGTGGGCGAACACGAGCGAGTGCGGCCAGATCAGGAACGCGGCGGTCGCCCAACGCGCCAGGGCCGGACTCAGCCCCAGATCCCGACCGATGGCGTGCACCGCGGCACCGGCCAGCAGCATCAGTCCGACCTGCACTGCCACCAGACCTTCGCGCCCGAGCGCGGCCAGCACGATCGCCTGCGGCAGGTAGTCGCCCGGATTGCCGTTCGCCAGCAGCAGGGCCGTCCAGGCGGACCCGCGCGCATCGGGCGCGAGGTTGCCGATCGCGATCCACTGCTGGATCAGCTCCCAGCGCGGGCGCGCCCGGTCGGCGTTCAGGAAGGCCGACGGTGCGACTTGGTCCCAGCCCATCAGGGCCAGATGCAGCACCAGGAAGCCGCCCAGCAGCAGGAGCAGCGGCCGATGCGCGGGGAACGGCGACGACCGGCCCAGGTCCGCCGATGCGCTCGCGGGGGCCGCCCCGTGCACCGTCGGCCGCGACGCGGCGCGCCGATCAGGCCACGACGGCGCCGCGCCGTTCATCGTCGACGCCGTCCACCGCGAACTGGATGGCGCAGGCGAACTCGCGCGCCTGCTGGTCAGCCGACGGCAGCCGCGCCGCTGCGGCGATGTTGTGCTCCCTGGGCACTGCCGCGGCCAGGACCTCGTTCAGCCCCACGGCCAGCGCTGTCGCGTCCGCGGGTGGCACGACCCGGCCGCAACCGGTCATGCGGACGTAGTCGGTGGTGTTGCCGCAGGCCTGCGTGCAAACCACCGGTGTCCCGGCCGACAGCGCTTCCGGAATGACCAGGGGACCGCCCTCGGCCCAGTCACCGAGGAAGATCGAGGGGACCGCGAGCACGTCGGCGCGACGCAGCAGCCAGGCCTTGTGCTCGCGGCGTGCCACGTGGCCGAGAAAGTGCACGTGTCGCAGGCCCAGTTCCCGGGCCAGCGTCTCCAGGGACCCGCGCAGTTCGCCGTCACCGGCAATCAGCAGGGCCACGGGCCGACGCACCTGCAACTCGGCCACGGCGAGCAGCAGCATATCGACGCCCTTGATGGGGATCAGCCGCCCCAGGAAGAGCACCACATCGATGTCGTCGGCCAGCTCGATGTCCAGGGGCTCGGCGGGAACCTCGGCATAGCGTTCGGCAGGCACCTCGCCGCACTGGAAGATGCGCGACGGCGCGACGCCCAGCTGGAGCAGGAGATCGCGCTGCGGCTGCCCCAGCACCCAGTAGGCGCTGACGCGACGCGAAGCCCAGCGCAACAGCCACCGCTTGGGGCCGGCCAGAAGGCCGATGCGGGGCAGCCGCTGCATCTCCTCCCAGACCACCACCGGGGTGCGACGCGAGCGCGCAACCACCAGACCGGCCAGCGTGTAGGCGTTGAGGGTGAAGGACGAGACGAAGACATCGCCGGCCCCGACCAGGCGAGCCAGGCCGACGACGTCGCGCCAAGGCACACGCAGCGGGTTGATCGACGGACCGCGCAGGCCTCCGCTCGTGAACTGGACCTGGGCGTGCGGCCCCGCGAACGGGCTGTCGACCATCAGGAAGAGCCGCAGGTCGAACGACCGCGACAGGCGCTCGAACAGGCCGTGGCGGTAGTCGGTGATGCAGGGGTGCCACCACACGACGGTCGCACGCGGCCCCACCGGATCGGCGTGCTCCGGATCCGGCTCGGTCTGGCCGGCTGGCACGACGTCCGACAGCTTCATCGTTGAAGAGCGTAAGCCGCCCTCGTGACACGGCAGTGATGTCGACCGGCGCAGCCAGTGCCGTTTGCCTCACACGGTGCTGTCATGGTCCGCAGGGAGCATCCACCCCCAACCTTCCGCGCGCCGGCCGCCGCCCGCACCCAGTCGCTGCATGAGCGAATCCTCCCTGCCTCACGCCATCGTCGTGACTTGGTTCGTCGACGGCCAGATCGGCTTCCTCGACTTCGCCTACCGGCTGGACGCCCTCTCCAAGCGCTACCGGCTGACGGTGCTGTGTCGCGCGCCGCTCCACGGGCACGAGGTCGCCCCGCCCGGGGCCGACGTGATCGTGCTGCGGCCCCGCAGCCGGGGCCTGGCAGCGCTGGCCCACTACTGGGTGTGTGTGTCTCGCCACGTGCGGCGCCAGCGTCCCGATCTCGTCGTCCATCTGGGCAGCCAGATTGCCGCGATCGCCAACGTCGACCTTGGCGCGCCTCAGGCGATCTACTGGAACGAGCATCCCAGCCACTACCTCGATCGGCCGCGCCCGCCGACACGGTGGCTGGGTCAGGCGATGACGTGGCTGCAGTACCGCGGCGCGCGGCGCGCAGCGCTGGTCATGCCCATCGGCGAAGCGCACCTCGAAGACCTGGTGGCCCACGGCTGCCACCCCGATCGCACGACGCTGGTCCCGATGGGCGTCGCCGACGCCTTCGCGCGCCCGTTCGACCGCCCCACGCCTCCACCGGCCGACGCGGTGCTGCGCCTGGTCTATGCGGGTGCCGTGCACGTGGACCGCGGCCGCGACCTGATGATCGACGCTTTGGCGGTCGCTCGCCGCGAGGGCTGTCCCGTCGAGCTCACGCTGGTCGGCGTCGACGAGGTGCAGATGAAGGCGTGCGCCGAGCGTTGCGCCCGGCTCGGCGTGACCGGCAGCGTGAGCCTGCATCCGCGCGTGCCGGGGCATCGCATCCCGCATTTCCTGGACCGGGCCGACTTCGGCATCTGCCTGTGGGCCGACAAGACCTACTGGCGGTTCAATCCGCCGACCAAGTTGTTCGAGTACCTGGCGGCGGGACTGCCGGTGCTGGTCAGCGACATCCGCACGCACACCGCCTATGTGCGCGACGGCGAGCATGGCTTCGTCTTCGCCTACGAGGTCCGCGCCCTGGCCGATGCGCTGCGCCGTGCCTGGTCCGCGCGCGAGCACTGGCCGGCGCTGCGCCGTGCTGCGGCATCGATCGGCGAGCACTACCGCTGGTCGACCATCGAGCCGCGCTTCCTGACGCTGATGCAGGGCCTGCACGCGTGAACGTCGCGCCGTCGATCCTGGAAGGAGCCTCGGCCCCCAGCGCCCTGACGGTCGATGTCTTCGACACCGCGATCACGCGCCGCTGGGCGCTGCCGGCCCATGTCTTCGCGGCCTGCGCCGGGGCGCTGCGCGCGGCGGGCCTGATCGCGCTCGACGACGACGCCTGGATGACGCTGCGGACCGCCTGCGAGCGCCGGGCCGGCGCGAAGTGGGGCGCCGACCTGGCGCGCATGGACGACATCTATGCCGAACTCGCGGCGACGCTCGGCTGGTCGGTGGCGGCGGCCGATCGTGCCCGGTCGATAGAACTCGAGGTCGAGCGGGCCGGCATGGTGGCGGTGCCCGCCATCCGCGACCTCTGGGAAACAGCCGTCCGTCAGCAGCGACGCCGGCGTTTCCTCAGCGACATGTACCTCGACGAAGGCCAGGTGGCCGACCTGATCGGCCACTGCGGGTTCACGCTGACGAGCGGGGATGTCTGGGTCTCGGCACAGCGCGGCGCCACCAAGCGCAGCGGCAGCCTGTTCGCACTGGCCCTGGCCGCCTGGCAGGACCTGCGGCCCGATCAGGTGCTGCACGTCGGCGACCACCCCGTGAGCGACGCGCAACAGGCCCGCGCCGCCGGCCTGCGCAACGCGCTGGTGCAAGAGGCGAAGCTTCCCGGCAGCGCCCGGGCCGTGCTGGCCGAGCACGCGGTGCCGCTGCCGCTGCGCTCACTGGTCGCCGGCGCGATGCGCCTGGCTCGCCTGCGTGTCGCACCGGCCGTCGGCGCGCCGCGGACCGCCGCGGGCCTCCAGCTCCTCGGGACATGCCATGCCGGCCCGCTGCTGACGATGTACGTCTGGTGGCTGCTGATGGACGCCGGACAACGCGGCCTGTCCCGCCTGTACTTCCTGGCCCGCGACGGCCAGGTGCTGCTGGCCATCGCGCGCCGGCTGCAAGCGGCGGGCTGCGCGCCCGGCATCGACCTTCGCTACCTGCACGCATCGCGACAAGCGTGGTTTGCGCCCTCGTTGCGGCGCTGGGACGTCGAAGAGCTCGAAGCGCTCCTCGACGAACCGGACCGACTGGCCGATCCGTCCAAGCTGGCGCGGCGGCTGGGGTTCGCGAGCGCTGCGGCGATGTCGGCACGCTGGCCGGCGCTGGCCGCGGAGCTGGCGCCGACGCTCGACAACGCCGCGCTGGCTCGTCGCCTGGTCCAACTCGTCCCCGCCGACGACGCGCTGGCGCATGCGCATGCCTTGCGGTCGCGCGCCCTGGCCTACCTGGACCAGCAGGGCTTGCGGGACGGCTCGTCCTGGGCCATCGTGGACCTCGGCTGGCGCGGCCGCCTGCAACAGGCGCTGGCGAGGATCCTGCAGACCGCCGGAGCGGACGTCGTGACGCGTGGCTACTACCTCAAGCTGCTCGAGCAGCCGGCCGACCGCCCCGAGGGCTGGGAGGCTTACAGCCTGTGCGAGGACGGGGTGCTGCCGGGCCCGGCGCATCTGCTCGAGATGCTGTGCGAGGCCGATCACGGCTCCACGCGCGGCTACCTTGTCGACGAGCCGGCGGCGGTCCGGCCTGACTTCGATCCGCAGCCCGACGCCGCGATCGTCGACTGGGGCCTGCGCGACTACCGCGAGGCGGTACTGGCCTATGCCACGGCGCTCGCCGAAGCCCTGCCCTTGCTGCCGTCCGGCGCGCCGACGCGAACGGCGCTGCACGCGCTGGCGCTAGCGATCGGCCGCGAGACCTTCGGCCGCCCACCGGTCGATGTGGCACGCGCCTTGGCGACCATGCCCTGCTCGCATTCGGTGAACCACGACGCGCACGCGCCGCTGGCCGAGGCGATGCCGCCGATGCAGGCCTGGCTGCAGGCGCTGACGCTGGGGCGCTGGCGTCCCGCTGCACACCCGAGCCGATGGCTGCCCGGCAGCCTGGCGCTGGCCGGCGACGCCCGTCCCTACCGTCTCTACGCCGGGCTCCACCGCCGCGCCGACGCGTGGCGCCGGCGGTGGCGACGTCCCCGATGGGTGATCGACCGGTTCGGCTAGGACGCGGCGCGGCGCGCACGGACCAGCAGGTTCAGTCCCAAGCGCACGTGCCGCTCGTCGGCGCCGATCTCGCTGCGCAGGTACTGCCGCCACAGCCAGCGCACCGCATGCTTCACGTAGTAGCGGCGGAGGCTCCAGCGCGGAATCCACGGCCAGCGCGCGCGCACGCTGGTCTCGTCGTCCAGCGGCTCGACGCGCACGAGACCCGCGTGGACACAGACGAACTCGAGGCTGCACTCGGTGAATGACGCATGATGGGTCCAGTCGTTGTAGCGCCACCGTGCGGCCAGCGGCGAGTTGGCGTTGGGGACCTTGATGTAGATCTCGCCGCCGGGCCGCAGCGTCGCCACCAGCCGCTGCATGAACTGCATCTGTTCCGACGGCGGAACATGCTCGAGCACGTCGAACAGGAACACGACGTCGTAGGCCTCGGCGTGGCGGGCTGCCCAGTCCGCAAAGAGCTCGACCGTCACGTGCGACACCGGCAGACCCCGGCGACGCGCCACCTCGACCTGCTGCCGGCTGGCATCGACCCCCTCGACCTGCGGAAACCGGCGGGCCAGGTAGTGGGTGAGCAAGCCGAAGCCGCAGCCGTAGTCGAGCACGCGCGCATCGGCCGGCAGGTGCGCGATCTTCGGACCGAGCCAGCGTTCCAGGCCGCGCGCCACCAGGTCGAAATGCTCGTCAGTGTCGACATGCCACCGGCGGTAGTAGACGGAGTAGTCGATCTCAGCGCTCACGTCGCCATCCGATCGCGGCCAGTTGCAGCCGGAAGAAGTCGGGGTCGAGCCAGGCGTTGAGCGGCCCCGTCGTGATGAAGTAGGAGACGAGCAGCCCCACCGCAACGCCCGCCAGGCCGCCCTGCGAGGCGCCGAGCGCGAGCAGGCCGATCGACAATGGGATGCCGACCAGCGCCTTGCGCAGCACGACGCCGGTGCGGCGACGCTGCGCCAGCGAGACGTCCTGCACCGCGCCGACAAAGAGCGGTACCAGCGCGGCCGAGCCGATGGCGGCGATCGTGACGGTGGCGGCATAGCGATCGCCGAGCAGGAGCGCCACCACCCATGGGATCGCGACCAGGTTGACCATCGCGCAACCGGCCCCGGCCACGACCATGAGCCGCAGCAGGCGCAGCATCGTGGCGTCCGCCGGCCCATCCTCGGGCCGGCGCAGCATCAGGCGTCGGTTGACGACCGGCAGCAGGGCCGCCGACGCCATGTTCCACGGCAGGATGAACATCATGGCCGCCGCCCAGGTCCCGGCCGCCTCGGCGCCGAGCACACCGCCGACCACGAAGAGCTCGATGCGGAAGTAGAGCGCCACGAGCACCGCCGACACGACGGTCGGCGCGCACAGCACCGTGTAGCGGCGCGCGTCGGCCCAGCGCACGGCGGTGGGGCGCCATCGCCGGTCGGTGGCCGAGAACCAGAGCAGCACGCCCCCGCCGAGTGCCACCGCTTCGATCGTGAAGCACCACGCGAACCAGGTCAGGTCGAGTCCGAGCACGACCCCGGCGATGCGCGCAGCAGCGCCCGTCAGGACGCCAGCGATGGCCAGGGCGCTGGCCGTGGCGAAGCGACCGTCGGCATACAACTGGTGCGTGAGGATCTGGGGCGCGGCCGCCAACACCACACCCAGCAGGGCGGTCCAGACGGCCGCCGGCGCCGACGTGTCGATGCCCGAGGCCACGAGCCAGACGGCGAGTGCGCAGCACACCGCCCAGCCGCAGCGCACCCACAGCGCCGAGGCCAGGAAGCCCGGCGCATCGCCACGCGCCAGTTCAGCCAGGTTGACGTGATCGGCGCCCATGTTCGCAGCCGCCACAGCGACGCCGATCGCGCCGACGGCCACGGCCAGCAGCCCGTAATCGGCCGGCCCCAGATGTCGCGCAACGGCGGTCGATACGAGCAGCCCGCTCGCGACGCGCAGCAGCTTCTCCAGCAGCAGCCAGGAT
Organism: uncultured Methylibium sp.; assembly: GCA_964622685.1. Taxonomy (GTDB): domain Bacteria; phylum Pseudomonadota; class Gammaproteobacteria; order Burkholderiales; family Burkholderiaceae_C; genus Methylibium. The sequence goes on along the minus strand of CAZUUU010000003.1, from coordinate 49,873 downwards.
GCCTGGCGGATCACGGCGTCGTTCTCACGGCGTCCCCGAGCTGCGGGCCGGGGGAGCCGCGGTGCGGGTGGGACGGTCCGCCAGGGTGCGCAGCACTTTCGCCACTTGGCCCGCAAGCACCGGGTAGGACCGCTCGGCGAGCATCGCCAGTCCCGCCCGGGCAGCCCCCGCCCGGGCCGCCGATGGATCCTCGAGCAGTTCGCAGATCGCCTCCGCGAGCGCCTGTGCATCGAAAGCGACGCAACGGCCCCCGCCGAAGCGCCGCAGCAGGTCGCGCTGGTCGGGAATGTCGGTCGCAACCACCGGCAGGCCCAGCGCGAGGTACTCGACGATCTTCGTCGGCGAGGAGACGTCGAACAGCGGTCCCGGCGGAATCGGTGACACCGCGACCGTGGCCACCCGGGCCAGGGTCAGCGCGCGCCGCATCGGCAGAGGTCCCGTGAACCGAACCGCACTGCCCAGTCCGATCCGCTCGGCATGCTGCTCCAGGTCGCGCTCGTCCTGGCGCCGGCTGGCGCCGCCGATCATGAGCAGCCCGGCATTGGCGTGCCGTTGCCGCACCAAGGCCATGGCATCGAGCAGCACATCGAGCCGCCGGGCAAACTCCAGCGTCCCGACGTAGACCACCCAAGGTCGACCCGTGTCGACCGATTCGATCAGCGGCCGCGCACTCGGGTCGTCGACCAGCGACTCGGCATCGATGCCCATCGGGACCGCACTGATCCTGCGCTCGCTGCCAGCCGTCGTGCTCAGCAGGCGCTCGCGCATGGCCTCGCTCTGCGCGAACACATGGTCGGCCCGGGGCACGCCGATGCGGCGCTCCACATGCTCGCCGATCCAGCCGCGCAAGCCGACAGACAGGCCCCGCAGAAGCCGCCCACGCCGCCAGTGGAGGTCGGCCGCGATGCGATCGCCGAGCGGGATCGGGAAGGACATCCAGTAGCACACCGGGCGTCCGCGCAGGCGCGCCAGGGGATAGAGCCACAGCACGCTCAGCGGCTTGTCGCGGACCACCAGAACGTCGTAGTCAGGCAGCCGCCGCCAGACCTCGACGATCTCGGCGAGCCAGGCCAACGGGTGCGTGCGAGCCGGCACGCGGTAGATGCGGCCGCGGCAGTTCCCCGCGCGGTGCGGCGACGACGTGCTCCCGACGTAGTCCGTCAGCACGCCCTGGTTGCGAAGCTCCCGGTCGAAGAGAACGGCAACGTCAACGCGTGTCGGCGGCAGCGCATCGCGAAGGACCATCAGCAGCTTCATGGGTTTGCCTTCGCCACAGCGGCGACCTGGACCAGCTGCCGGCGCCAGAACAGGACGTAGCCGATGACCAGCGCCAGCAGCGTCTGGATCGTGTAGTGGTCGACCACCGCATCGTTGTAGGGCAGGCTCGCAAGCAATACCAGCATTGCACCGGCGCAGGCCTCGAGCTGGGCCCGGTGGAAGTCGGGGATGCGCTCGTTCGAGGACAGGCGCCACGCGAGCCAGCCGGTGCTGGCCAACAGAGCGACGAAGCCGGCGAATCCGATCAGCCCCACGTCCCACAACAGCACGGTCACGGCCGAGGTCGTCAGGTTGAAGGAGAAATGCCTCGCCGCGTCCCCAGCGCCGACCAGATTGCCGACGCGGCAGGCGCGAAGGCCGAAACCGAGCCAGCGTTGCTCGGGGCCGAAGCGCCGGACCTCCTGGTCCCACAGCAGCGGCGCGCCGATGCGGCTGACCTCGCCGGTCTGGCGGTTGACGAAATCCAGCCTGCTGTCCACCGACAGGATGTGGTCGAGGTACTCCGCGCTCGTCACTGACGCCGATGCGCTGGTCGGCCGATCGTAGTAGGCCTGCTTGTAGTAGCCGAACAGCGCCGCGACGATCACGCCGCATCCCAGCAGGACCGCCAGCCCCAGGGCGGGCCGGTCCCTCAGTTCACGCAGCATCACCACGCCGACCATCAGCGGCATCAGCACGAAGAAGGCCTTGACCTCGGCCATCGCCACGGCCAGCAGCACCGCCGCGGCAAGGGCCATCACCCAGACCCGCGGCAGGCAGCGACGGCGCCAGCAGGCCAGCCCACAGCCCAGCATGACGCTGAGGTAGATGACCATGGCGCCGCTGGCACCGCCACCGCCCTCGGCGTCACCGCCGAAGGTGCCGACGACCGCATCCCAGCTGCCTGACCGCGTGAAGTTGAGGTAGTGCTGCTGAACGGCGAAGGGCGCCTGCAGCGCCGCGACGACAAGCAGGGCCAGCCAGACTCGTCGCAGGCCTTCCGGTCCCAGCACGCCGCTGGCGACGACGAGGGCCAGCCCCCAGATGAAGATGTAGTTCTTCGCCCCGACCAGGAAGCTCAGCATCGGCGTGGCGTTGAACGCTGTCGACAGCAGTCCGGTCAGCATGAAGAGGCCGAGCAGCACGCCCGGCCCCGATGGCCCGGGCGACGGCGGATGCGCGCCGGGCCTCGACCGTCGCACCAGTGCATCGATCGGCAGCTTCATCCACAGCCACAGGCAGACGATGTAGGGCAGCCAGTGCACCTGGCCGATGCGTCCGTAGTAGCTCGACAGGCCGGTGACGACGAACGACAGCATCAGCAGGCAGACGACGAGCGCGCTGGTCGGCACGAGCAGCAGCATCGGCCCGACGATGGCGGCGACCACCATCATCGTCAGCAGGTTCGAGCCGAGGCCGATTGCCAGCCCGGACAGGACGCTCGCGGCGACGACGAGCAATAACAGCGCCGAAACGCCGATCAGATGGCGTTGCGACGCCGTCAACACGCGGCCGAGCGTTGTCAGGCGCCGGCGCGAGCGCCGGTGCCGGCCAGACGCACGCGCGTCGCCGCCGGCACCGCCTGCAGCAGATCCTGCAGGAAGCGGTCCTGGGCACGGTAGGCCAGCGCGGTGTCGTCGGTGACCGACGACACCCGCACGAGCAGGCCATCCGGCAGTTCGCCACCCAGGCCGTAGGCGATCTGCGTGAACAAGCGCTCCGCATGCCCGATCGCCACGTGCTCGCCCATCGTGAACCAGTAGGACATGGGCTCCGAGCGCTGACGATTCTGGGCGTGCACACGGACCAGCGGAACGGTCCCGCCGCTCAGCGCCAGGGCATCACTGCGCACTTCGCGGATCGCAAAGCCCTGCGCCTGGTAGCAGACCTCCTGGCGATGCGCCTTCAGGCTGTCGGACTGGTCGCCGCCGTAGGCGACCACCAGCATGATCCGCTCGCCCTTCGCGTTCACGTAGGCGCGCGACACCAGCTGGCTGTAGAGCTTGTCGAGGTTGGCCTGCACGTCGGGAGTCGGCGCGATCGGCACCACCGTCGGATCGAGCACCCAGTCGCCGAACCGCTCCGGGATCATCTGCTCGAGGCTGAAGCCCGCCTTGGGAACGGGGGCCGGTCGCAGGGCGTAGGACGCCATGGCGCAGGCGAGCATGGCGACACCGGCGATCCAGCGCAGCATGGGGGCATTGGTGGAGAGGTTCATGAGGGTTCCTGTCAGCCCGGGCCATCCGGGGCGCGAAGGGTCGGTCGGCGCGTTGGGCGCCAGCTCAGCACACGATCGAGCGCCAGCAGGGCGAGCAGACCGACGACGAACAGCAGCACCCCCGAAGCGTGGTGCAGGAAGCCCTGACCCACCTCGTCACCGAAGTGGTAGGTCAGCAGGATCAGCACCATCACCCGCACGACGTTGGCCACGAAAGCGATCGGAATGATCGCGGCGATCATCAGGCCGAGTCGCCACCAGCCCGGTCGATGCGTCAGGTGGAGGTAGAGCAGGCCCAGCGCCGACAACGAGTACAGGGAGTTCAGTCCGGAGCATGCGTCGGCCACGAGCATCCGGTACGGGCCGATGCGGATCAGCACGCCGTCCCGGGCGATCGGGTAGCCGACGTGGTAGAGCAGCGCCTCCGCAACCGCGGACACCTGGTGCTTCAATGCCGAGGTCAGCGCGACGATCACGAAGCCGGGCAAGGGCACCATGAACAGCAGGAACAGCAGCGGAAACCACAGCAGGCGGACCGCCGCCGGGCCCCAGGTGAGCAACAGGCTGCCGATCAGGATCGGCAGGTGCGCGGTGACCTCGAACAGCGGCAACTGCTGCGCCCGCCCGATGAAGTACATGAAGAGTCCCAGCGCCAGGCAGGCCGCCCCGGGCACCAGGGCCGCGCGCATCGGGAGCGCCGCCAGACGGTCTCGGCTGCGCCATACCAGCCACCAGAAGACGGCGACGACGATGATGCCGTGCTCGTAGGCTTCCTCGTTCCAGAGCGTCTCGTGCAGCCGCACGTAGGTCGGGACGAGCAGCGCGGCCAAGCCCAGGATCACCGGACTCCAGGACAGCCAGGCCGCGGGGGCCGAGGAGCGATCAGGGGCAGCAGTCAGGACAGTCGACATGGGAGGATCCGCCTGGGCGGCTCATCTTTCGTTGATCACCGCGCCGAGCACCTCGACGCTGTGCCGGGCCAGCTGGTCGGCCAGTCGCTGCGCATCGGCCATGCGCGTCCGGTTGCGGCGCGTCACCAGCAAGCAGCCGCTTGCGCGCACCGCCACCGTGACCGCCTCGCTGAACTGCGCCGCCGGCGGCGTGTCGATCAGGATGAAGGCATAGCGCTGCGCCAGCGTGCCCAGCAGCTGGGCGAACTGGCGTCGCTCCAGCAGCGCCTGCGCCTCCGCCTGCGCGGGCCCGGCCGGCAGCAGGTGCAGCCGCGGCCGACCGGGAACGGCGCGGATCGGCGCGCGGGCCACCTGGCGCGACAGGTAGCTGGTCAGGCCGGTGCGGTTGTCGACGCCGAAGAAGGCGTGCAGCGAGGGCTTGCGGAGATCGGCATCGATGACCAGGGTGTCTTCGTCGAGCTGGGCCAGCATCTCGGCCAGGTGGGCGCAGACGTGGCTGCGTCCTTCGCCCTCGCCGTGGCTCAGGATGGCCAGCGTGCGCTGCTCCGGCTCGTGCCCGAACCAGCGCAGCACGAGCTGCGAACGCACGCCGCGAAGCACCTCGGTCTGCATGTCGGCGGGACTGGGCAAGCGCCGGGACTCGTCGACCGAGTCGATGGCCGGCACGAAGTCCACGTCGAACTGACGTGCCAGCGCCAGATCGATGTCCGCGCGGGCGACGAGCCCGAGCGCGATGGCCAGTTCGCCGAAGCGCTGCGGGTTCTGCAGCTGCTGGGCCAGCACCGCCTCGACGTGGCGCATCTCGAGACGCCCCAACTCGATCAGGATGCTTCCCAGGCGATGGCCACCGGGCACGCGCTGACCCGCCCGCTCGCCCCGCAGCGACGCTGCCGCGACGTTGTCGACGGCCGGCTCGCTGGTGTCGAGATCCAGTGCCGGGTCCGGGCCGGTCGTCGGCGTCCCGTCGAGACGGGCGGGTGCGATCCTGAGAGGGCGCATGCGTCAGCTTCGGTTGGTCGAGATCACCGTGTCCGCCCAGGGCAGCGCCCCGACCGCCGGTCGACGCGCCAGAGAGCGTGGCAGCGAGCCGAGCACCGGCATCTGGAGCGAGACCTCGAGATCGGACCGCGAGCGGATGCGCCGATCCAGCAGCTCCACCATCAGGCAGGCCGCCAGGCCCAGCAGCAGACCCAGCACGGCGCTGAGGATCAGGTTGCGGCGCACCTTGGGACTGGACGGCTCGCCGGGCACGGCGGCCGCGTTCAGCACGTAGGCATTGGCCTGCGTGTTCTGGCTGTCGAGGCGCGTCTGCGCCAGACGCTGCAGCGCGACATCGAACACTCGCTGAGCGGTCTCGGCCTCCCGCACCAGCGTCAGCATCTCGTCGCGCTGCGCCTTCAGGCGGAGCACCTTTTCCTTCTGGCCGGCGACGATCGAGCGCAGTTCGGCCTCGCGTTGCCTCTGCACGTCGGACACCGCAGCCACGCTGCCGCTGGCGTTGCGCAGCTCGGCGTCCAGCCGCTCGCGCAGGCTGCCCACCTCGGCCGACAGCCGCTCGTGCGTCGGATGCGCCGGCCCCATCGTCGCGGAAGCCTCCTGCAGGCGAGCCTCGGCCCGCAGCAGGTCGGAGCGCAGGGTCTGCAGGACCGGCGTCGAGCTCACCTCGGGAAGGCTGCGCACACTGGCCGCGCTGCCCAGCGAGCGCGAGCGCGCATCGACCGCCTGCGACTGCGCGATCGACAGCTGCTGTGAGAGCTCCGTCAGTCGCGCGTTCTCGACATCGAGCCGCTCGTCGCTGGCCACGATGCCATTGCGCTGCTGGAAGGCCGAGACACGCGCCTGCGCCTGTTCGGCGTCGGCTCTCAGGCCCTTCAGCTGATCGTCGAACCAGTTGGCGTAGAGCTTGGACGGCTGATTGCGCAGCTCCAGGTTGACGGCGATGTAAGAGGAGGCGAACGCATTGGCGACCTGCGCGGCGAACTGCGGATCGGTGCCCGTGAAGCTCAAGCTGACCACGGAACTGTCGCGCGAGGGCCGGATGTCCAGGCTGCGCGTCAAACGCCCGGCAAAGTAGGCCTCGATGGTTCCGACGCCGTTCGTATCGGCCATCCATTGCTGACGCGCCACCGGATTGCGGTCGATCCCGAGGGTTCGCACGACGGCGTGCGCCACCCGCTCGCTCTGCAGGATGTCGATCTGCGTCGCGAGGTAGCTCTGGGCCACCACCGGCGCCAGGCTGTTCGCCGCGCCGAGGACGTCCGTGGGTCTGGAGTCGATGACCATGGTGGTCGTCGCGGTGTACTGCCGAGGCAGCAGCTGCATGACCGCGGCGGTGGCGCCGATCATGACGCCGCAGACGAGCACGATCACCCACCAGCGGGCGACGACGATACGCAACAACTGCATCGCATTCACACGGAACTCCCGATCCCATCGAAGGCCCGGCCAGGCTCGCCCCTGACAGGCATGAATGCCAGCCCACCTCCCGACGTCGTCCGACGAGACATCAGAAGACGCTTTCGCGAATGAACAGCACGTCGTCGGGTTCGAGCCGCGTGGACGGCTGCGCTTCGAGCGTCACCAGCTCGCCCGACGGGCTGCGCCGCGTGATGCTCATGCCCCGCTCCGTCCCGCGAAGGTTGAGGCCGCCGCCGGCGGACAGCGCCTGCATCACGGTCATGCCCCGCTCCAGGCGCAGCGCGCCGGGCCGCTGCACCTGGCCGGAGATGTAGAACAGCGGCGCCCGGTGCACGAAGATCACGTCGCCGGGTTGCAGCAGGTAGTCCTGGCCGCGACTGGCCCCGGCCCGGAACATCTCGACCAGGTCCACCTCGATGTTCTTGAGCTGACCGCCGTCGAATCGACTCAGGACGGCGGTGTCTGCGCCATTGACCGTGACGCCGCCGGCCTGCGCCAGCGCGCTCGACACCGAGAGCATCGTGTCGAGCACGAACTGACCTGGCCGGTTCACGTTCCCGAGCACCGCGAACTGCTGGCTGCGAATCTGCGTGACCAGCACACTCACCTGCGGGCGCTTCAGGACACCCCGGGCCTCCAGGCCTTCGGCGATCATGCGTTCGACCTGCGCCGGGGACTTGCCACCGACGTCGAGCACGCCCAGGAAGGGATAAGTCAGGCGACCGTCCCCGTCGACCCGCGCCTCCAGCGCAAGGTCGTTGTTCTGGAAGACGATCACGCGGACCTGGTCCCCGGCCCCAAGCAGCAGGTTGCGTCCCGCCATCGGCGGCGACCCGCCACCGGCTTGCGCCTGCGCCGCGCCAGCCAGCAGGCACAGCACCGACGCCAGCGCGAGCCACCGATGGCCCCAGCGTCGCAGCACGCCGTGAAGGCTAGCGTCGTTCATGAGCGCTCAAGCGGGGCGCCGTCACCGAAGGCCTGTGACGCCTTTGTCGAGGGCGCTGCTGCTGGCAGCGCCCTCGGCCGGCACGGTCGACGGTGCGGCGGCCGCTGCCGGCGCCGGCGCCTCGCCCTTCGCGTCCAGCTGCGCCAGCTTGGAGAACTCGCCGACGTACTCGATCTTCGCGCTGTCTCGCAGGCGCTTGATCTCGTTGCGGGCCAGCTCGTCGCGCTTGCGGCTGCTCAGGAACTGCTCGATCAGCGGTGCGGCGCGCGCTTCGTCGAGCGGCTGCGGCTGCGACGCCAGGATCTGCAGGACCGTGACGCGGCCGTCGGCCACGAACACCTGCATCTCGCCGTCCTTCATCGCATTGATGGCCGCGACCTGCTGTAGCGGCAGCTGCTCGGGGCCGCGCACGGCGGAGTTGACAGCCACCTGGGCCTTGCCCTTCTGCAACCAGGCGGCCACTTCCGACAAGGTCTTGGCCTTGCCCACGACGGACTTCAGCTCGTCGGCCCGGTCGGCCGGCAGATCGGTGCTGAGTTCCTGCAGCCTGAACACACGGCGTTCGGCGAAGAGCGCCGGGTTTCCCGTGTAGTAGGCCCGGACCATGTCGTCCGTCGGCTTCGACTGGGACGCCAGCGTCTTCTGCAGGTAGGCCTGGGCCAGCACCTGCGACCGGCTCTGCTCCAGAGCGGCCAGAACCTCCGGGTCCCGGTCGAGCTTCTTCTCGCTGGCCTGCTGGACGAGCAGTTCCTGATCGATGAGGCTGTCCACCACGCGCTTGCGGGCCAGATCCTTCTGGTCTGCCGCCACGCCGGAGATCCTCGCCAACTGCTCGTTGACCTGATGGATCGACAGCTCGCCGCCATTGACCTTGACGGCCACCTGGGACGCAGCCTTGCTCTCCTTGCCCGAACTGCCCGAGCACGCGCTCAAGACCAGTCCCAGGCCGGCGACGACGCACACACCAAGCACACGATTCATCTCGGAACTCCAGCCAGCAAAGCAGACCGGTCAGGCTAACCAGCGCGCATGAATGGTCTGTGTCAAGCCTGCTCCATCGAGCCTCTTCCGTTCCGCTCATGCCCCATCGCTCGGGGTGGCCGCGAACCGCCACACCCCGCATGATCCGATCGGCTCATGCTTTCGCCTTGCCGAGTGCGGACCGGCATGAGCCGAAGGGATGTCCTCGATTAACGGCGCTGTCACGCCTGCCGCCGAGCCTCGCGGTTTCGTCACCAGGCTTGGGAACACGGCGATCGCCGTTCGGCTGCACATGGCTCTCGAGGATCGCTTGCACGCTGCACTGGGCGCCTACATGGCAGCGCCCGGCTGGATGCGCGCGGTCGCGGGCACCGCCTACTCGTTCCTGCCGGATCGGCTCCGCTACGGGCCAGGGTTCGACGCCTTCGGCAAGGACGCCTGCCGCTCGACCGACGGCGTCGCCTGGAGCGAGGTCGAGGAGCGCCTCGATGCGACGCTGCGCGCGGCGGTCCACTGCGCGGCCTACGCGCCTCATGCGCCCGTGCTCCTGGATGCCGGTCGCCCGGCCTGGTCACGGCTGCAGGCGCTGCCCCTGGTTTCGAAGACCGACCTGAAGGCCCGCCTCGGCGATCACGTCTCGCGGAGCGCCCGACCGACCGACCTGCTGGAAACTTTCACCGGCGGTTCGACCGCGCATCCGATGCGGTTCTACCTGCAACGCCACGTCACGCGGCCGAAGGAGAGCGCCTACATCCGGCACGTCGAACGCAGCCTGCTGCGCGCCGGGACGAGCGAGTGGACGCTCTCGCTGCGCGGGCGGACCGTGGCCACGGCGGCGCAGGCCGATGGCGCGCTCTGGACCATCGAGCCGATCAAGCGGCACCTCCTGTTCAGCACGGACCATCTCGAGCCGCGCTACATGCCGGCCTACGTCGAAGCGCTGGCCCGGCATCGCCCCCGCGTGATCCACGCCTTCCCGTCGGCGCTCTACCCGCTGGCACGGTGGCTCGAAGTCCACGCCTGCGAGCCGTTCACGGCCGCCGTCCGAGGCATCCTGCTGACGTCCGAGAACGTCTACGACTTCCAGTCGTCCTTGTTCCGCAAGGTGTTCCCGAACGCGGCGGTGATCGAGCACTACGGCCACTCCGAGCGCGTCCTGATGGCGGTGCGCGAAGCCGGCGCACCGGGATGCAGCTTCTTTCCGCTCTACGGCCTGCCCGAGCTGGTCGACGACCAGGGCCGGCCCATCGACGAGCCCGGCGTCCTCGGGGAGATCGTCGGAACGAGCTTCGACAACCACGCGATGCCGTTCATCCGCTATCGCACCGGGGACATGGGCATGTGGCTCGAGACGCCGCGCCGATCGGGCAAGGCTCGGTTCGCAATGGCCCGGATCGAAGGGCGCCGGCAGGAGTTCGTCGTCTGCGCTGACCGGCGGCTGGTGTCCATCACCACCCTGGGTGCGGCTCATTTCGGGGAGCTGAGCCAGGTGCACGCGATCCAGTTCGAGCAACGCGAGCCCGGTCGTGTGGTCCTCAAGCTCGTCGCTGCCCGCCCACTCGCGCCGACGGATCGACAGCGAATCGCCGCCGCCGTGCGCGAGAAGACCCAGGGCGGCTGCAACGTCGAGGTCGTCGAGGTCGCGAGCATCGAGCGCACGGCACGCGGCAAGCACCGGATGCTGATTCAGCATCTCGACCTCGATACCTTCCTCGGCGCATCGGTCACACCGGCCCAGGAGGACGCCCTGCTCGTCCGGGAAGCGGCGATCCATGAATGACGGCGACTCGATGGCGGTCCGGGCGGCCGGGATCGTGGGAACGGGCGATCAACTCTCCAAGGGCTCGTTACGCTGGTACTGGAACCGCGTGTCGGCGATGGAGTCGGCCGAGCTTCCCTACCGGATGCTGTCGGCCATGGGGTCGATGGCGGAGCAGACGCGCACTCGACTCGGCTGGAACCCTGCGGTGCCGCGTCCGCGCCTGCGCTCTTCGGCCCCCGATCCCTGGCTGGCCGGTGCCGCGAGCCCGCCACCCGTCGACGCGGCCGCCTACCTGGAAGAGGCGGACACCATCGTTGCCGGCCTCGTCGAACGACTCGACGGGCGCTTCTGCAGCATCGGCAGTCCGGTAGATTGGCGCCACACCGCAGCGATCGACGCTCGACCCGAGGAGGAAGACGACATCCGTCACGCCATGCAGTTGCACCGGCACGGTCACCTGCCGCGGCTGGCGCAGGCCTGGCGGCTGAGCGAGAACCCGAAGTACCTCGACACCCTGATCGACCACGTCGATAGCTGGCTGACGCAGTGCCCGCCGTCCCGCGGGATGGCGTGGGCCTCCGCGCTCGACGTGGCCTTGCGGCTGCTGAACTGGTCCATCGTGTGGCAGTTGCTCGACGGCCATCGCTCGGACCGGATTCCCACTCCGCTGCGCGCGCGCTGGACGGACAGCATCTATGCGCATGCACGCTTCATCCGCCAGAACCTGTCCCGCTACTCGTCGGCGAACAACCACCTCGCTGGCGAGCTGCTCGGGCTGGCCGTGGTGCGAGCAACCTGGCCGCTCTGGCCCGAAGTCGTCGCCTGGGGTGAGAAAGCGTCGCGCGAACTCTCCATGGAGGCCCTGCGCCAGACCTTCCCGGACGGGGTGAACCGCGAGCAGGCTAGCTGGTATCACAGCTTCCTGTTCGAAGTGCTGGCGGTGCACGTGCAAATCGAACGTGCTCACGGCCGCGACGTCGACGACGGCGTGATCCGCCGGATGCGCGCGATGGCCCATTTCGTCGCTGCCCTGCGGGATTGCGGCGGACACCTCTCCCACCACGGGGATGCCGACCATGCAAGTGCCCTGTCGCTGAGCCCGGGTCTCGAGGACCCCTACTTGCGCGTCATCAGCCTTGCGGTCGGACTGCGGATCGCCCCCCACCTGGCCCCCCTGGACGACCACCACTCGCCGGTCTGCGCCTGGCTGATCGGCGGACGCCGGCGCACCCGGCCGCGTTCGCTGGCACAGCCCGACCATCGGCTGGTCACCCGGCGCAAGCTGCCGCGCGCCTTCCCCGATGGGGGCTACTACCTGCTGGGCGAACGCTTCGGGGAGTTCGACGAGGTGCTCGTCATCGTCGATGCCGGACCCATCGGCTATCTCGGCATCGCGGCTCACGGCCATGCCGATGCGCTCTCGCTGCGTCTGTCGGTTCGCGGACATCCCATCCTCGTCGACCGTGGCACGTTCGCGTACAACACCGCCGCAGCATGGCGCCGCTACTTTCGCGGCACCCTGGCCCATAACACGGTCTGCGTCGACGGCGTGGACCAGTCGGTCTGCGGCGGACCCTTCCTGTGGCTGCGCAAGGCCCGCACCCGCGTCGAGAGCTTCGAAAGCAGCGACGTCCGGGGTCATGTGGCAGCGCAGCACGACGGCTACCGCCGATTGAGCGACCCACTGACCCATGCCCGGCGCGTCGAGTGGGATGCGGCGGCCCGGCGCATCGTCGTCACGGACACGCTGCGCAGTCGTGGGCCCCACCAGGCCGCGATCGCGTGGCACTTCGACCCCAACTGCAGCGTCAGCATCGTCGACGGCCAGCGCGTGCTCGTCCGCTGCGACACCGTGACGGTGACCATGGAGATGGCCGAGGCGGACCGTGAGCGGGGCCGCTGGACGCTCCACGAAGGCGACGATCGCTCCATGCTGGGCTGGCATTCACCGCACTTCGCCGACCTGGTCCCGGCGCCCTCCGTGGTGTGGACCACGCTCTGCGAGGGCACCGCGACCTACACGACGCGGATCATCATCGACAACGATCAAGGGGAAGCTGATGCGACAGACTCTGCTGGGCTGTGAGGTCGACAACCTGACCATGGACGAGACGCTCGATCGCATCGGACGCATGGTCGCGGACGGAGCGCCTCACCAGCATGTGGTGGTGAACGTCGACAAGATCGTCAAGGCGTCGCGCGATCCGGCCCTGGCGCGCATCATCCGCGACTGCGATCTGATCAGCGCCGACGGCATGCCGGTGGTTTGGGCGTCGAGGCTGCTGGGGCAACCCTTGAAGGAGCGCGTTACCGGCGTCGACCTGTTCTTCGCGCTGCTTCAACGCGCCGAGCAGCAGGGCTGGCGCCCCTACTTCCTCGGCGCCCGTGACGAGATCGTGGCCGAAGTGGTGCAGCGGGCGCAGCGACGCCACCCTTCGCTCCAGATCGCGGGCTATCGCAACGGCTACTGGCGCCCCGACGAGGAGCAGGGCGTGGCGGACGCCATCGCCGCCACGAGACCGGACATCCTCTTCGTCGGCATCAGCTCGCCACAAAAGGAGGACTTCCTCGCCAGGCATCAGGCGCGCATGCAGGTGCCTTTTGCCATGGGGGTCGGGGGGACCTTCGACCTGATGGCGGGTCGGGTTCGTCGCGCGCCGGTCTGGATGCAGCGCAGCGGCCTGGAATGGTTCTACCGCTTCCTCCAGGAGCCTCGGCGCATGTTCCGCCGCTACTTCATCGACAGCCTGGGCTTCTTCGTGCTGCTGGCCCGCGCGATGAACGAGCGGTGGCGTACGCGCCCGCAGCCGCGGCTCGGCTGACCGCGCCGCCGCGATCCCTGCAACCCGCGCGACAGCCGCCGCCGGCGCCGACGAGACCTGTGCCGTGTCGACCCGCTCCCCTTGGTCCCTGGGCCTCGTCGCCTGCTGGCTCGGCCTGACGGCGTCGCTCTCCGGGGCCGCCGAGCTCAGCCTCGTGCCCGATCGGGACACCAGCCTTTTCAGCGGCGGCGGCTACGAGACGCGCAGCGACGGGGCCGGCGAGTACTTGTGGGTGTCCGTGACCGCGGGCGGCATCAATCGGCGCGCGCTGGTCCGCTTCGACACGACGTCGATCCCGATCGGCTCGACGGTGCGCGAGGTCACGTTGTCGCTCTACGAGTCGCGCGCCCGCAACGAGCATGCGGTGCGGGTGCACCGGGTGCGGCGCGCCTGGGGCGAAGGCACGTCCAACGGCGGCGGATCCGGCGAAGGCGCCCCGGCAACGCCCGGCGACGCGACCTGGTTGCACACCAGCTTCCCGGATGGACTCTGGGCGCAAGCGGGCGGCGACTTCGAGGCGATCGCCAGTGCCGTTACCAGCGTCGGCCTCCCAGGGGTCTTTTATCGGTGGGAGTCGACCCCGGCCCTGGTCAGTGACGTCCAGGCCTGGGTCAACGATCCGGCGGCCAACCACGGCTGGATCCTGATCGGCGACGAGCAGGGATTGCAGAACGCCAAGCGCTTCGAGAGCCGGAACAACGCCACTGCGACGAACCGGCCTCGACTGGTGGTGGTCTACGACCCACCCGGCGAGCCGGTCGGCGACGTACCCCTGCCCGCCTGGGCCCTGGCTGCCATCGCGCTGCTGCTGGCGGCACGCCTCGCGCGGCCGTCGCCTGGACCGTGACGCCTGCAGTCCGAACGGCTCATTCGACCGCGCCGCGCCGAACTTCGCGTCCGATCGGCTCACTCCCGCCGAATGCCATCACGAAACTGACGTTGCCTGCCGACACATTGGTGGTCATCGAGTTCTGGGGTCTGTCCGGTCGGACGGACAACCTGGAGCGCTGTTCGTCCCACCCACCCAGAACAGGCAGGAGCAACGCATGAAGGGCATTCGGCATCCCAAGAACGATCGGACGCTCAATCCATCGGGCAACCCGTCGATTCACGACGTGATCGAGCAGATCGATCCCGGCCGCCGCCGGTTCATCCGCGGCTCCGTCGGAGCGACCACGCTGGCCGCGATGGGGGGGGTGAGCCTGAGCGGCCTGGTGGGGACGGTGGAGGCAGCGCCGGTGCCGCCGAGCATCGGCTTTCCGGGGATCGGCTTCGAGAGCATCCCGCCGGCCCTGGCACCGCTGCCCGACGCGGTGCGGGTGCCGCCGGGCTACACGGCCCGGTTGTTCGTCGCATGGGGGGATCCGATCATGTCGGGTGGCCCCGCCTTCGCCGCCGATGCAAGCAACACCGCGGCCGAGCAGGCGCGCCAGTTCGGCGAGCACAACGACGGCATGCACTTCTTCCCCTTCACCAGCGCGGGCGGCCTACCCTCCAACGATCGCGGCATCCTGTGCGTCAACAACGAGTACACGCACGAGGAGATCCTGTTTCCGGACGGTCAGGTCGGCGCTTCCGGCTACAGCATCGCGAAGACGCGCAAGTCGCAGGCGGCTCACGGCGTGTCGATCGTCGAAGCGCGGCGCATCAACGGAAGCTGGACCGCACTGAAGGCATCGCCCTTCGGTCGGCGGATCACCGCCAACACGCCGATGCGCGTCTCGGGCCCGGCGGCCGGCCATCCGCTGATGCGCGTCAACGAGTACACGATCGCCGACGGCGCGACGACGCCGACCGGCAACACCACCAACGGCTTCGTCGCCAACGGCACGGTGAACAACTGCGCGAACGGCATCACACCCTGGGGCACCTATCTCACGTGCGAGGAGAACTGGAACGGCAACTTCGGCGCCACGAATCCAGGATCTACCCCGGACTTCCTGGCGAACGGCAATCCCAACGCGACAACCGAGGCCGGCAAGCTCTACAACCGCTACGGTGTCGTCGCCGCGGGCTTCGGCTACCGGTGGCACACCACGGACCCGCGCTTCGACCTGAGCGTGAACCCGAACGAGACCAACCTCTTCGGGTGGGTGGTCGAGATCGATCCCTATGATCCACGCAGCGTTCCGGTGAAGCGCACCGCGCTCGGCCGCTTCAAGCACGAGAGTGCCCAGTTCGTCGTCGACGCTGCGAACCGCGTGGCCTTCTACCAGGGCGACGACGAGCGCAACGAGTACATCTACAAGTTCGTCTGCGCCGGAAGCTTCAACCCGAACAACCGCGGGGCCAACCGCGACCTGCTCGACAGCGGCGTGCTGTACGTCGCCCGCTTCGATGCCAACCTGACCGGCAGCTGGATCCCGCTGTTGCCCGACACGGTCGGGCTCAACGGGGTGGCGCTGCGCGACAACCCGAACTTCGCCGGCGCCAACGATGCCGAGGTGCTGGCCAAGATCCTCATCAAGACCCGCATGGCAGCCGACGCCGTCGGGGCCACCATGATGGACCGGCCGGAGTGGACCGGCGCCCGCCCACGCATCTACGGCTACAACAACGTCGAGGTGTACTGCACCCTGACCAACAACAACCGCCGAGGCACCACACCGACGGCCACGCAACCGGCCGCCAACGCCGCCGACGGTTCGACGACCGCGGGCAGCGCCCGGCCGCCCATCGATGCCGCCAACCCACGCGCCAACAACATCTACGGCGGCATCATCCGCTGGCGTGAGGATGGCGCCAGCGTGCTCGCCACCACGTTCACGTGGGATCTGTTCATCCAGGCGGGCGACACCCGCACGACGCGCACGCCGCTCAGCCAGTACGCCGGCAACATCGTCGATACGCCCGATGGCAGCGCCGACTTCGGGGCTCCCGATGGCCTGTGGTTCGACTACTTCGGTCGCCTTTGGGTGCAGACCGACCAGGCCGGCAACGCGGCAGGGGACTTCGTGAACATCGGGGCGAACTGCATGGCCTGCGCCGACCCCAACACCGGCGAAGTGCGACGCTTCCTGACGTCGCCGCCCAACTCGGAGGTGACGGGCATCACGATGACGCCGGACGGACGCACGATGTTCGTCGGCATCCAGCATCCGGGCGAAGACTCGCAGGCTGCCAATCCGCAGCAGTTCTCGAGCTGGCCGGCGAGCCAATGGGCGCTGCGCTCCGACGGCGTCACCCCCCTTCCCAGCGGCCGGCCACGATCGGCGGTGGTGGTCATCACCAAGGACGACGGTGGTGTGATCGGCAGCTGACCCGTTCGACTCATCAACAGGAGCACTCATGAACATGCACCGTGCGCGCCTCCGGGCTGCACTCATCATCACGTTGTTGGCCGCTGGCGGGGCACACGCCGACAGCATCACGGACGCGAGCCTCATTCCGTCGCCCGCGCGCGTGATCACCTTCAACGGCTACGACGGTCTGGGCGTCGGAGGCCCCGGGCAGCCGGCCGAGGTCAACGTCGGCAGCGAAGTCGGCGACAACGTCTTCCTGACCACGACACCGTGGGCGGAGATCGGCGCCTTCGAGCGCGATCTGGGCACGAACGGCATCTGGGGTGTCGGGGAGCGATTCGTGGCCAGCGAGTTCATCCGGCCGAACGGAGAGCTCGGGTTCACGTTCACCAACCCCGTGTCGGCCGTCGGTGCCTTCTTCAACCAGTTCCAGCGCGAAGGCGTGACGAACCGCCTGACGCTGGTGGCGTACGACGCCGACGGGAACTCGCTCGAGACCTTCCAGTATTCGATCGACACCGACGCCTACGGCTACAACGAAGGCCAGTTCCTCGGGTTCCGCCGGGCGACGGCCGACATCTTCGGCTTCGGTATCGCCGATGGGACCTTCGTGCTCGACAACCTGACCTACACCGCGCCGGTGCCGGAGCCTGGGCAGTTGGCCCTGATGCTGGCAGGCCTGGGCGTTCTGGCCGGCCTTTCCCGACGCCGGAAGCCGCGCGGCTGAAGCTCGATCGCGCGAGCCGGGGCGGAGCTTCGGCTCGCAGGCGGCCTCGGCCGCTGCGGCAAGACGGCCATCGGGCTCGTCGCGCTCCGAGCCGGCGGCTGCCAGCACATCTCCGATCGGGACCATGCCGGGATGGATCCGTCGTTCGTCGATCTCTACTGCGAGCGAACGCAGCCCGGGCTCTGGGCAGAGCCGCTCAATGCGGTGACGAACACGGCGTTCCTGCTGGCCGCCTGGGACCTGCGTCGCCGCTGCGCCTCACGGCTGCGGCCGGCAGGCCCAGACTTGCTGGCCTTGCCGGTCTTGGTCGCCGGCATCGGCGTGGCCAGTGCGCTGTTCCACACGCTGTCGACCCGCTGGGCGGGCGCGCTGGACTCGGCGTTCATCGCCGCCTACCTTCTGGTCTACGTGGTCGTGTTCGCTCGCCGCGTCGGCGGCGCGCCTTGGCGCCGGGCCTGGATGGCAGCGCCCGCATTCGCGATCTTCAGCGTGGCCATCGTGGCGGGATGGGCCGCCGTTCCCGGCACCCAGCTTCGGGGCGTCGGCCTCTACGCGGCGGCGTGGCTGGGTCTCGGCGGCTTGGCAGCATGGGCGGCCCTGAAGCGAAGAACAC
This sequence comes from uncultured Methylibium sp., assembly GCA_964622685.1. GTDB lineage: Bacteria > Pseudomonadota > Gammaproteobacteria > Burkholderiales > Burkholderiaceae_C > Methylibium. The sequence goes on along the minus strand of CAZUUU010000003.1, from coordinate 31,976 downwards.
CCGCATCGAGCCTGCTCGGCAGCGCGACGGTGCTGTTCGCACTCAGTCTGGCGCTTCGACAAGCCGACCGGCCGCTGTGCAGCATGTGGCCGCTCGGCACGCATTTCGCCTGGCACCTGCTCAACGCACTGGTGCTATGGCTGTCCTCCCGAGCAGTGCTGCAATCGGTCGCACAGGGCCCCGGCACCGACGCGTGAGCCTCTCGTGGCCCAACCGTCGCGCCCGTAGGCCTTCGAGCGGCGCATCATCACGAGAGGGCCTGACCGACAGTCCAGGCACGCCCCCAGGCGCGATCGGCGCTCAGCCGTGCTTGGCCTCGATCAGGCCGGCATTCAGCAGTCGCTCGACGTGCGAGGACTGCGTGACCATCGGGGCAAGCTGGGAGAGCGCTCGCAGCGGTGTTTCGCCATTGACGATCAGCAGCAAGCGCCGCTCCAGATCCCCGAGGCCGGGCAGGCCGGCGAGAACGGCTTGCTGCCCGCGCAAAGTCCGCCGAAACACCTCGTCGCCTCGGATGCCAACTTCCATACCGTACTCCCGTCCAGCCCCAATAACTCGGGCGCGCAGAGCATAGCGGATAGGGCCGGCATCGGTGACCCGGCGGCGCGTCCGTTTTCGCCTCCGCCCTGCGTGATACCTGGGACGGACCTGCGTTGCAGGGCTGGGGACACCGACCAGCAGCAAGCCGACCTGCGTCTGCAGGACGGCGGGCTCCGTACGTCAGGCCATCATCACTACTGGAGCTTCCGATGAACTCGTTCCTCATTCACCTTCCCGCCGACGTGCTGCCGCGCGGCCATGCACACACGCAGCACTCACCGTCTGGGGAGCGTCGCGAACGGCGCGCCGCGCTAGGCTTGGCCGCGCTGACTCTCCTGGCAGGAATCATCGCTGCCGTACTCTGACTCGAAGCGCTGTGAAGCGGGAAGCGCCGCCGTCATCGAAGTCGTCAACACCCATGGTGGTGCTTTCGACGCCGTCACCGCAGATGCGGCCTCACGGGAGCGTCGGTGGCGCGAACGTTCAGCTGACGGTGCGCAGCGATCTTGGCGCGTGCGGCGGCGTGGGCGTGCGCGACACCGCCACTCCGGTCGACCAGATCGCCTGCGACGTCGTGGTAGGCAGTGCACCAGCCCAGGCGATCGCGGATGCCACCGCGCGCCGCGCTCGAACGGAGGTGATGACGGCGGCAGCCGAAGCCAAGCCCGTCGCTGCCTGAGCAGCCCGCCGGGAGGGCCGGCGACACGGCGCCGCCGGCCGCGGAGGGCGATAGTCGCGCTCGTCTCGGCGGCCTGAGCCTCGCCGCATGCCGGCAAGGCCCGTGATCTGCCAGAGACCGAACTGCCGCCGACGACCCCGCCTCGATCGGGTGCCGCTGGTGACGAGCGGGGGGCTCGCCGCAGATCCCTCTGCAGCCCGACCGGCATGACGAGCAAAAGTTTGCCGACCCCTGTCGATCGGCCCGCCGCTCGCGCATCAATGCAGTGAGGGCAGCGATGGTCGCGGCCCTAACCCAAGGAGCCCACCGATGAAGCGCGTTCTGACCATCGCCCTGCTCAGCCTGGCCGCCGCCGGCGTCCAGGCTGCCCAGTACCAGATCATGATCTACGAGACCCCGGCCGAGCTGGCCAAGCGCACCGATACCAGCCCGTCCGGCAAGGCCTACTGGGACCGCTTTGCCGCATACGGCGAGCAGCTCAAGGCCGCGGGCATCCTGCGCGGCGGCGCGGCCCTCCACGCCGGAAACGAGGCGCGCAGCGTCACCATCGAAAGCGGTCAGGTGCGCGTCGCGCCGCGCCCGGTGGCCAGCAGCAAGACCGACCTCGGCGGCTACTTCGTGATCGAGACCGACAAGCTCGAAGACGCGGTGGCCTGGGCGGCGAAGGCGCCCTCACCCAGCACGGGCGGCGCCGTCGAAGTCCGCCCCTTCTATCCGGTTCCGGGCATGATGGCCCCGAGCCGCTGACCCACCCTCGAGCCGTACCAAGGAGAACGTCATGCAGTACATGCTCATGTACCAGGAGACCGCCAAAGACTTTGCCACGCGTGCGAATCCCGAGGCTGCCTCGGCCTACTGGGGCGCGTGGAACGCCTACATCGGCGCAATGATGGGCGCCGGCATCGTCGTCGCCGGCAATGGCCTGCAGCCGCCCCACACCTCGACCACGGTGCGGCTGCGCGCCGGCAAGCGCCAGGTCCAGGACGGGCCCTTCGCCGACACCCACGAGCACCTCGGCGGCTACTTCGTCATCGAAGTGCCGTCCCTGGACGATGCGCTCGACTGGGCGGCCCGCGCGCCATGCACGTCGACCGGCAGCACGGAGGTCCGCCCCGTGCTCCCCCCGCCGCCGGGCGCTCCGGTGCAGTGAGCCCACAGGCCGGACCACGCGATACCGGCCCGGCTTCGCGCGCCGCCGAACGGGTGGCGCGCGAGGCCTATGGTCGGCTGGTCGCCCTCCTGGCTTACCGCTGGCGCGACCTCGCCGCCGCGGAGGACGCGCTCGGCGAGGCCTTTGCGACCGCCCTCGCGCGCTGGCCCATCGATGGCGTTCCCGCCTCCCCTGAGGCCTGGCTGATGACCGCCGCGAAGCGCCATCTTCTCCAGCGTGCGCGACATGCTCGCGTCGAAGAAGACCCCGCCGTGACCGCCCTGTTCGACGGCGACGCTGCTGCACCGGACGTCCCCGTGGTGCCCGACGAACGTCTGAAGCTGCTATACGTGTGCGCCCACCCGGCCCTGCCCGAGCCGGTTCGTGCGCCGCTGATGCTGCAAGCCGTCCTGGGCCTGGAAGCGAAGACGATCGCCGAGGCCTTCCTAGTCTCGCCCGCGGCGATGGCCCAGCGACTCGTGCGCGCCAAGGCCAAGATCCGCGACAGCGTCTTGCGCTTCGAAGAGCCCGAGGCGCGAGAACTGCCGGCGCGCCTCGATGCGGTGCTCGAAAGCATCTATGCCGCCTACACGATCGCCCGCCATCGGCCCAAAGCGCTGAGCGCGACCAGTCTGCAGCCGGCACCCGCAGGCCTGATCGACGAGGCGATCTACCTCTGCCGCATCGTCGTGGCCCTCCAACCCGACGCACCGGAAGCATCGGGCCTGCTGGCCCTGATGTTGTACTGCGAAGCCCGCCGGCCGGCGCAGTTCAATGCCCTCGACGGTTTCGTCCCGCTGGCTTTGCAGGACCCTGCGCTGTGGCGTCGCGACTTGATGACCGAGGCAGAGACCTGCCTGTGGCAGGCCTCCCGCCTGCGACAGGCCGGCCCCTTCCAGCTCGAGGCGGCCATCCAGTCGGCCCACTGCCAGCGCGCTTTCACGGGCGTGACGCCATGGAAGGCGATCGCGCAGCTGTACGGCTCGCTGGTGGCGCACTACCCGAGCGTGGGCGCGCAGGTCGGCCAGGCAGCAGCGATGGCCGAGTCGGGTGACCCCGTCGGCGCGCTGGAGGCGCTCGACCAGCTTGCGCCCGGCGCCGTGCAGAGCTACGCGCCCTATTGGGTTGCCCGTGCCCACGTCCTGCGCCTGCTCGGGCGCCCGACGACTGCCGATGCAGCGCTGTCGCGCGCCATCGGCTTGACCGAAGATGTACGGGTCAGGGCCTACCTGTCGGCGCAACGCGCGGCGCAGCCTGCCGCAGGACCTGGCTCGACCGCATGAGCGAGTGCGGCGTCCACAAGCAGACGATCGAGCTGTCCGGTCCCAACGCGGCCCGCACGGCAGCCGTCGGGCTCATCGTGCTGGCGATGGCCGGCGTGGTGATCGCGCTGGTTCATGCCGAGCCCTGGCCGCTGCTCGTTGCGTCGGGCCTGGTGGTCTTGCCTGTCGCTGCGCTCGGCATCATCATCGTGACGCTCGCTGGGTGGTTCCACGCAACCAAGTCCACGTGGACACTGCATGCCGACGCCACAGGCGTCATGATGACGATGCAGGCGGCCAACGGTCGCCGCTTCAGGCACGAGTCGGTCAGCGCCGCTGATGTGGCCGAGCTGGTCTGGGTCGAAGGTGACGCCGAGATCTCCGCAGGCGTGCGTCTGCAGACCCGCAACGGAAGCCATCTGTTCGTGCCGGCCGGTTCGTTCAATGCGCCCGCTTTCTGGGACTTCGCCCTGGCCCGCTTCGCCACGGTCCCCGCGTCAGGACACGCGGGGACCAGAACGGCGAAAGACGAACGCACGACCGGATGCGCGCCGCCCAGCGCGTGACGCCATGCACGTTCAACCCCGCCGTGCAGATCCTGAGTCGGGAACGGACCACTTGCAGCGTCTCCCGCCAACCGTGAGTGCCCGTATCCTTCACCGCCCGAGCCGCGGCAGGAAGCGCCTGACACCGCCCTGAGGTCGCACTCGCCTCATTGTCGCGACACCGTCCCTAGCGTAGTCACGCCCAACGGCACCATGAGACATCTTGGCAAGGCCACTTCGTTCAAGACCGCACGGTTCGATTTCACTTCGGACCTGCCTGCCCACTACAACGCAGGAAACCGCTTCTACGGCCGCGACGTCGCTGGCTACTTCTGCGACCAGCTCAGAGGCAACGGTCTCACGGCCGACTTCCTCGACGAGGACTGGGGCTGGCTCATCCTCGGAAGCGTCCAGCGCTCGACCGAGTTCGAGATTGCCGTCTACAACCTCAACGAGCACTCCGCGGGCGGTCAGCCGGGCGCGCCGGAGTGGGGGCTGTGGATCCGCGCCTTCGAGCAAAGGAAGCTGCTCGGCCTACTGCCCAGGAAAGTCGAGGTGACCATTCCGACCTCCGTCGAATCCATCGTTGTCGATGCGATCAGGCGGCTTGGCGCTACGCCCCAGGATTGGCCGGACGGGCCGGGCCGGTAGCGGCCGCTGGCCGCGCCTTGCGAGCGAGAGCGACAGCGCCGGAGGAGCTCGGGTGGTTCGACGGGGCGTCGGCGGGCATGATCCGAGGGTTGGGCACGTGCCACCTCGACCGCTTTCTCCCTCGGTACTCTCCACGACATCAGGTGCGCAAGACGCCTCGTCCACGCGCCCTGTCGAACAACGAACAGAAAGACGAACCTTCGACAGCTGCTCTGCTGCGCCTCCAACACATGACGCCGACGAGTGTTCGATCGTTGATGTGACAAGCCGGAGCGTCGCTGCGCTGGCCCGCAGCCCTAGTCACCATCGGCCTCGAAGCCGGCCGCGAGATGCGACAGGTCGCAGAACGGCTTGGTGCGCGACTGGCCGCAACGACACAGCCGCGCCTCGGTCACCCGCGCCACGGTTCGACCCGTTCCCGCGCAGATCTCCAGATTGCCTTCGACGCGCAGCGGGCCGTTGCGCTGCGGCATGACGGTCAGCGGCCCATCACGCTGCGCGAGCGGATCGACGGCGCCGGTCGCGGGCTCGCCGCTGGCCACGAAGCCCGCACCGACATGCGAGCCGTCGCACCAGGGCTTGTTGGCCGATTGCCCGCAGCGGCACAGCGTGGCCCGGTAGCCGTCGTCGCGACCCGCGATCCGCAAGGGAGCATGCAAGGCATACGGTCCGTTCTCGCGGACACGCAGCTGGTTGACGCGTGGCGCCGACTCGGCGGCGCCAGCGTCATGACGCTCGTAGCGTATCGCCCCCGAGGGGCAGCTGTGTGCCACACCGACGACGGCCTCCACCGGCATCGCATCCGGGTAGATCCACTGACCGGGCGTATTGGCCTTGAAGACCTCGGGAGCGTCCAGCACGCAGTGGCGCGAGTGGATGCAGCGGCGCGCTTCAAACAGCACGGTCACGTCTCGCCCCAGTGCACGCTCGACCGCGGCGGCGGCCGGCACCCCCGACGCGACAACGGCACTCGCCATCGCACCATCGGCCTTCGAAGGCTGCACCGGCGGCGCGATCGGCGCATCCAGCGAGCCGGCCAGCTCAAGCAGCGCCGCCTGCTGGCGGCCCAGCAGCGAGATCACGTCGTGCCACATGGCAGGCGTCTCGCCGGCCACCAGCTCCAGCGGGAGCTCTTCGGCACGGGCGCGCAGCTGCCCAATGCGTTCGGCGACGAAGAGTGCCGCGCGATCAGCCGGCAACACCGCCAGCGCCCGCAGCGGCGTGAAGGTGAGGCCGGCATGCGGCGCACCGCCGACTTCGGTCGCGGGTCTTGCCGACAGACCCTGTCCCACCGGCATGAGGCCGCGCATCAGCGCAAAGCTGGCTGCCAGCCAGGTCGCCTTGGCGCGCCGCTCGGTCGCGCCGAATCCCTGCAACAGGCAGCGCATCGATGTCGTGTAGAGCGCATTGCCGATGTCGAGCCAGCGCGCGATGCGTGGCGCGCTGACGTGCACACGCTCGGCGCTGCTGTGGATCGGCGCGTTCATCACCGGGTTGGTGGCGGCCGGCCAAGCGGGCTCGAAGCCCGGGTCGGCCGTTTGCATCGCCGCGAGCTCGTCGGCGATGCGCGAGAAGCGGCAGAAGTGCGAGTCGACCTCCTCGGGCCCAGCCCCCTCGCCTTGCGTGACGATGGTGTGGATCGCCGCATGGGCACTGGCGAGATCGGTCACCGGCCGCACGCCGGGCAGCGGAGCCAGCGTCGCGTCGACCTGCAGCGCCGGGCTGCCGACGAACAGCGCCGCCTCGCCGTGCACCTCCACGAAGGCGTCGAGCGATCGCGCCAGCACCTCGTAGAGCTCGCCGACCGTGTCGTAGTCGCGCGGCCCCGGGCTGAGCCGACCCTCGGGCACGGCGCGCCGGTACTGGCGGGTCGGCTCGAAGCCGGGTGCAGCCGCGAGCTGCCGGTCGTGCGGGCGCTCGAGGAACTTGAAGTGCTCGATCGTCGCCGCACTGAAGGGCGCGAGGCGAATGACGAACCCGGCGGGATAGGGACCTGCGTCCACCGGGAAGGCCGGCCGGTTCAAGTGAGGCGTACCGCCGAGCGCGTTCATCAGATTGCCGACCAGCGCCAGGTGCGACATCTCCTCGAGCGCCACCGACATGATCGAGGCACGCCAGCGCTGGACCGCCGCACGTTGCTCATCGGTCCAGCGAGGATCGCCGCGTTTGAGGCTGAAGGCTGCGTAGAGGTAGCAGCACATCAGGTGGTGCTCGATCTCGCAGGCCTCGTGCAGCCAGTAGAGGAGTTGCTCGCGGCTGGGCGGCAGGACGCTGGGAGTGCTCATGCGCCGAATCTACGCAAGTTCGCGGACAGCCGTCCACCGCGGGTCATCGTGACGCTGCCCCGCGCGCCGGCTCGACCACCCGCATCGCGAGCCCCGGGAGCCGCGCGGCCGGCCAATCCGACCCCGCTGGAACACGCGCTCGCGTGTCAGGCGTACTGAGCCTCAGTTCGCTGCAGACACTGGTCTTGCACCTCGAGGACCATGTCGGCCAGTCTGAGCAGGTGATCCACATCGAGCGGTCTCTCGCCACGGCACATGCTGCTGACCGCGGCCAGGAAGGAGAAGCACGCCTCTTCGACCGCCCGAAACCTGTACTGCGATGGATCGATACTGCTCTTGGCCATGCCTCACCCCGCTCGAAGCGTTGCAAGACACTCTACAGGGGTGGGGGCTCAATGGACGACCGTTACGCACTCCCGCGATCGAGGACCAGCACAACTATCCCCACGCTCTGTGGGCAAGGCTGTGGAAAAGCGGTGCAGATCCCGTCGCCAGGCCCTTCCTGTCTCGCTTGCGTCCGCACTGCTTCCGATTTCAGCGCTTCATGCCACCGTCAAGCGCGCCATCAACCGCAGCGGCGCGCCGCGGCTTGCCTCCTCGAAGATGCACAGCGACTTCAAGTGGAGGGGGTGTGCCAGTGCCGCCGAGAAGTGCGCTCTCGCCGTGTGCAGCAGAGAGTCCGCCTCGGGGCTGGACAGGTCCAGCGAGTCGCTGAGGGTCAAGTGAAGCCGCCAGCGCTCCAGCACATGGGGATAGCCCCAGCGCAGCAGCAGGGCACGCTGCTCCGCATCGAGCGAGGCGGTATTGCGCGACATCACCTCCGGCGAGCGCCACGCTTCCAGTTCCCGCACGCAGCGCGCGGCAAGCTCATGCAGGGGATCCCCGCCACGCGTTTCCTGGCTAGGTCGCAGGGCGACGAAATCGCCGAGCGTGGCGACTTGCAGGACTGGCAGCTCGAGGCACCGCGACTGCGAGGCCAGGTCGGCCGCCGCCTGCAAGAATCCATCCAGGCTCGCGTCGTCGCGCAGGTGCATCGGCGCTTTCAGGGTCGCGTGGAAACCGTAGCGCCAGGGCGAACTGCGCAGCGGCGGCGGCGTACCGGCCGCGTCGAGACGCGGATCGCGTCCAAGCCAGCGGCAGCCGGCTTCCCAGAGCGGGTGGTCCTCCTCGGGTACCCAGTAGACCGCGTACCGCGCGGTGGACCGGCTCACGGCTCGCCGCCCCAGCCCTCGGGTTCGACGGTCAGCTGCACGGCGTCGGCCGCAAACAGGGTGCAGCCGGCCTCGAGCGGCGCGCCCTCGCGATCGACATTGAGGTAGTGGACGACCAGCACCGGCTGGCTCGGCGGACGCGCCAGGAGGTCGGCCTCGTCGCCTTGCGGCAGGCGCGCCGAGATCGTGCTGCGCGCCCGCGTGTAGTCGGCGACACCCAGCGCGCGCAGCGCCTCGGTCACGCTGCCGCGTCGCGCGAGCGCGTTGCCGATGCCGGCCAGACGTGGCCGAACGAAGGCCGCACGCGTCAGTGCCACCGGTCGGCCCCGGACCACCGCGCGGGTGCGCAGCAACTCCACCTCCGCGCGTGCACCGAGCTTCAGCGCTGCCCCCCATTCGCCGGCAGACTCGATGGATTGCCGCAACAGTTCGCGCGTGGCGCGTTCGCCGGCCTGGGCCAGGTTCTCGCTAAGGCGCGTGCGGCGCTGCAGCGCGTAATCGACGACGAGCTCGCGCGCGTACGTCCCGCTGCCGTGAAGCACCTGCACGTAGCCCTCTCGTGCCAGCGCCTGCATGGCCTGGCGGAGCGTGTGGCGGTTGACGGCAAAGCGCTCGGCGAGCTGCGTCTCGTTCGGCAGCTTCGCACCCGGCGCATACCGGCCCGCCGTCAGGTCCTCGCGCAAGGCCTGCGCCACCTGTTCCCAGCGCTTCAGCCCGGCTTCGACTTCCGCGACCTTCAAGAAACTGTCATCGGTGCTGCTCATACTGGCCGCGATCCTAGAGTGATCTAGATGACATCGCTGTGACGACCGTACCTTCCTCCCGATCACCGCGCCAACAGTGGCTGGCGGTGCTGGCGCTGGCGCCGCCCGACGCGCTGCTGGCGTTGTCGCAGCCGCTGGTCGACAGCGAGGCCTTCGAGCTTCTGCGCACCGTCGAGCAAGGCCTGGCCATGCTCTGCACGCGCATTGGCGGCAGTGGCGACCGGTTCAACCTGGGCGAGGCGACGCTGGCGCGCTGCGTCGTGAGGCATCGCGACGCGCGCGGGCATGCCGCCATCGGTGTCGGCTATGTGCTGGGGCGCCAGGGTGCGCGAGCGCGCCGCATCGCCGAGCTCGATGCACTGCTGCAGCAGCCGGACCACCACGACCGTGCGATGCAGGCGGTGGTCCGGCCGCTGCAAGCCCGGACTGAGGCAGCGCGCACGGCGCAGCGCGAGCGCGCCGCGGCGAGCCGCGTGCGCTTCGTCGAGCTGCAGCGCGGAGAGGCGGACTGATGTCGCTGGCCGAACTGACGCCCGGCTTTGGCGATGCCGTGCACGACGCTCAAGGCTGCTTCCGGGTGCTGCTGGACGCGATGTCGCATCCCGGGCGCGTCCTGCCCCTGCCGGCCGCGACGCTGGCGGCCCTGCAGCCGCCCCCCGGACTGGGTATCGGCCTCGCGGCCCTGCTGCTGACCGTGCTCGACGGCGAAACGCGGGTTGCCCTGCTCGGTCGCTGCGATAGCGAGGCCGCTCGTCACTGGCTGCGCTTCCACACCGGCGTCGCCTGCAGCGGCGACGCATCCGGCACGTCCTTTGCTGCGGTCCACGCCGACGAGGTCCGTGCCGGCCTGTGGTCGCAGCTGCCACGCGGCACGGACACCGAGCCTCAGCTCGGTGCGACGCTGCTCGTGCAGGTGCCGATGCTCGCCGAAGTCGCCGGCTGGGAGTCGCTGGCGCTGCGCGGCCCGGGCATTGCCGATGTCCAGCGGCTGCATGTCGATGGCCTGCCGCGCAGCTTCTGGGCCGAGCGCATCGCACTGGAGCGAGACCGGCCGCGCGGCATCGAGCTGGTGCTGGTCGCCGGCGACCGCATCGCCGCGATTCCACGATCCACGCGCGTCGGCTGGATGGACTGAACCATGTACATCGCCGTCAAGGGCGGGGAACGTGCGATCGAGGCCTCGCGGGCGCTGCTGGCGGCGGCCCGGCGCGGCGACCCGGCGCATGCGGAGCTCACGGTCGACCAGTTGCGCGAACAGCTGACACTGCTGGTCGCGCGGGTGATGGCCGAAGGCTCGCTGTTCGACCCCGAGCTGGCGGCGCTGGCTGTCAAGCAGGCGCGCGGCGACGCGGTCGAGGCGGCCTTCCTGCTGCGCGCCTACCGCACCACCTTGCCGCGGCTGGCCAGCAGCGAGCCCATGGACACGCAGTCCATGCGCATCGATCGGCGCATCTCGGCGATCTTCAAGGACCTGCCGGGCGGTCAGGTCCTCGGTCCGACCTACGACTACACGCAGCGGCTGCTGGACTTCGCGCTCCTGCAAGGCGACGCCGGACTGTCCACGCTGCCGACGGCCGCCGCGCCGGACGGCGGCACCGAGACGCCCAGCGCGCTGAGCGAGTTGCTGCGCGACGGGCTGGTGGAGGACTTCGTTCCCGGCCCGGGCGACCCGCCGCCGCCCGACATCACGCGCGATCCGCCGTCCTACCCGATGCCGCGCAGCGCTCGGCTTCAGATGCTGGCCCGCGCCGACGAGGGCTGGGTGCTGGGTCTGGGGTACTCCACGCAGCGCGGCTATGCCTACAGCCACCCTTTCGCGGGCGACGTGCGGCACGGCTGGGTCGAGGTCGAACTGGTGCCTGACGAGCTGGACTTCCCCATCGTCGTCGGCGAGGTGGAGCTGACGCAGTGCGAGATGGTCAACCAGTTCGCCGGCAGTGCTGACGCGCCACCGCAGTTCACGCGCGGCTACGGACTGTCCTTCGGTCATGCGGAACGGCGCGCGATGGCCATGGCGCTGGTCGACCGCGCACTGCGCTGGGACGAGTTCGGCGAGCCGCCGACCAGTCCTGCACAGGCGCAGGAGTTCGTGCTGCCGCAGGGCGACAGCGTCGAGGCTTCGGGCTTCGTGCAGCACCTGAAGCTGCCGCACTACGTCACTTTCGAGTCCGAACTCGAGCTGGTCCGCCTGCTGCGCGCAGAGATCACGGCGCGGGCCGCGCAGGTCAGCACCGAGGAGGCCCCCAGCGCCGCAGCGCCCGTCGCACCCAGCGAGGTGGCGACATGAGCGCCTCGGCGGCGACCAGCTCTTCCGGCCAGGCCGAGGGCTACAGCTTCGCCTATCTCGACGAGCGCACCAAGCGCATGATCCGCCGCGCCCTGCTCAAGGCCGTGGCACTGCCCGGCCACCAGGTGCCCTTCGGATCGCGCGAGATGCCGCTCGCGTATGGCTGGGGCACCGGGGGCATCCAGGTCACGGCCGCGATCATCGGTGCCAACGACGTCCTGAAGGTCATCGACCAGGGCGCCGACGACACCACGAACGCCGTCAACATCCGCCAGTTCTTCGCCCGCACGACGGGCGTGCGCACCACCGAGCGCACCCGCGAGGCCACGCTGATCCAGACCCGCCACCGCATCCCCGAGCGGGCATTGACCGAAGGCCAGGTCCTCGTCTACCAGGTGCCGCAGCCCGAGCCGCTGTACAAGCTCGAGCCGCGGCGCGCCGAGACGCTGCAACTGCACGCCGCCGAGGAGTACGGGCTGGTCAACGTCAAGCTCTACGAGGACATTGCCCACTGGGGACGCATCGACACCACCTACGACTATCCCGTCCGTGTCGACGGGCGGACCGTGATGTCGCCCTCGCCGATCCCGAGTTTCGACAACCCGAAGATGCATCGCATGCCGGCGCTCCAGTTGTTCGGTGCAGGCCGCGAGAAGCGCCTCTATGCCGTGCCGCCCTACACCGACGTCGTGAGCCTGGACTTCGACGACCATCCCTTTCGCGTCGCTCCCAGCGGCCATGCCTGCGCACTGTGCGGCTGCACGACGAGCTTCCTCGACGAACTGCCGCAGCCCGACGGAACCACCCTCCACACCTGCTCCGACACCGACTGGTGTCGCGAGCAGCGCGAGGCCGTCGATGCCGGAGGCCATCGATGACGCCGACGATCCGCGAAGCGACGCGGGCCGATCTCGATGCGGTGCTGGCACTCTATGCAGTCGCCGGGCTGGACAGCACGCTGCTCCCTCCCGATGAGCGAGAGCCGGCCTGGCAACGGGTCCAGGCCAGCGGCGCCCGCGTGCTGCTGGCCTGCTGTGGCGCGCATCCGGTCGGCACGCTGCACCTCTACCTGCTGCCGCAGCTGGCCCACCAGGGCGGCAGCGCCGCTGTCGTCGAAGCCGTGGCGGTGCACCCCGAGATGCAGGGCCAGGGCATCGGGCGGGCCATGATGCAGCGCGCCATGGCGATGGCGCGCGACGCCGGCTGCTACAAGCTGGCGCTGTCGTCCAACGGCAAGCGCGACGCCGCGCATGCGTTCTACGATGCCCTGGGTTTCCAGCGGCACGGCATCAGCTTCGTGGCGGGGCTGGCATGAGCGGCGAGCCGCTGTTGCAGGTCCAGTCCCTGTCCTACCGCTACGCCAGCGCCGGCGGCGGGCAGGTCGCGGTCCGTGAAGCGTCGCTGACGCTGTGGCCGGGCGAAGTCGTTGCCATCGTCGGCGAGTCCGGTTCGGGCAAGAGCACGCTGCTGCAGTGCATCGCCGGGCGGCTGCGGCCCCAGGCGGGCCAGGCGCGCTACCGCAGTGCCGGTGGCGACTGGCTCGAGATCGGCTCACTGAGCGAGCGCGACAGGCGTGTGCTCGCACGCACGGAGTGGGGCTACGTCGAGCAGCAGGCCGTCGACGGTCTGCGGATGAACGTCAGCGCCGGCGCCAACATCGGCGAGCGACTGATGGGGCAAGGCCAGCGTCACTACGGGCGGCTGCGCAGCACGGCAACCGACTGGATGCAACGCGTCGAGCTCGATGCCGGCCGGATCGACGACAGCCCGCGCGCCTTCTCGGGAGGCATGCGCCAGCGCCTGCAGATCGCGCGCAACCTGGTGACCCGCCCGCGCCTCGTGCTGATGGACGAGCCGACCTCGGGCCTCGACGTGTCGGTCCAGGCCAGGCTACTGGACCTGATCCGGCTGCTGGTGGCTCGGATGCATCTGAGCGCGCTGATCGTGACCCACGACCTCGGCGTGGCCCGGCTGCTGGCCCATCGCACTGTGGTCATGCAGGCCGGCCGCGTCGTGGAGGAGGGTCTGACCGACCGCGTGCTGGACGATCCGCGCCATCCCTACACCCAGTTGCTGGTGGCTTCGGTGGTGGCGCCATGAACCGCGATCGACCCCCTCAGCCCTTGCTCGAGGTATGCGGGCTCGGCAAGCGGTTCACGCTGCACCTGCGCGGCAGCATGGAGCTGCCGGTACTGGACGACGTCGACCTTACAGTGGATGCGGGCGAGTGCATCGCCCTCGTCGGCCCGTCAGGCCGCGGCAAGTCGACGCTGATGAAGTGTCTGTACGGCAGCTATGGTGCGGACGCCGGGCAGATCTGGATGCAGACCGCGACCGGCCGGATCGACCTGGCCAGCGCCAGCGCGCAACAGGTGCTGGCCCTGCGTCGGCGCGACATCGCCTATGTCAGCCAGTTCCTGCGTGCGCTTCCGCGCGTGCCAGCGACCGACGTGGTGGCCGAGCGCTGGCTGCAGGCGCACGACGACGAGCACGAGCTCGACGACGAACAGCACGCCGCGCGGCGCCGCGCGGCGCACGAGGTGGTCGCCGCGTTGTTCCGGCGTCTCAATCTGCCACCCGCCCTGTGGGGTTTGCCGCCCGCGACCTTCTCGGGCGGCGAGCAGCAGCGCATCAACATCGCCCGCGGCTTCGTCCAGCCGGCGCGGCTGCTGCTGCTGGACGAGCCGACCGCGTCACTCGACACCACCAACCGGCGCGTCGTGACCGGCCTGATCGACGAAGCGAAGGACCGCGGGTGCGCGGTGATCGGCATCTTTCACGACGAGGAAGTGCGCGACGCAGTCGCCACGCGCTGCGTCGAACTGGGGGCATCGCGATGAGTGCTGACGTGGTGCTCGCCAACGCCCTCCTGGTGCTGCGCGGCGAGATCGTTCGCGGCAGCGTGCAGTTGAAGGCCGGACGCATTGCCGCGATCCACGGCGGCGCGACGTCGGCACTCGGTGCGATCGACCTCGACGGCGACCTGCTGCTGCCTGGCCTGGTCGAGATCCACACCGACAACCTCGAGCGGCACCTGATGCCGCGGCCCAGGGTCTACTTCCCGATGCAGAGCGCCGTGCAGGCGCATGACGCCGAGATCGCTGCAGCCGGCATCACCACGGTTTTCGATGCCATCGGTGTCGGCGATCCCTACGACGAGGGCTTCCGGTCGCGCGATCAGAGTTCATTGCTGAAGGTGCTGGACGCGCTCGAGCATGCCGGGGCGCTGCGCGCCGCCCACCTGATCCACGTGCGCTGCGAGCTGCCGGCGCCCAACGCCCGCGCGCTGTTCGAACCCTTCGTCGGCCACCGCCGCCTGCGCCTGATGTCGCTGATGGATCACACGCCGGGGCAGCGCCAGTGGCGCGACGTGGAGCACGCTCGCACCTACTACACCGGCAAGAAGGGTTGGAGCGACGAGAAGTTCCGCGAGGAGGTCCGCATCGCGCCGGAGCGGCAGGCACGCTATGCCGAACCGCACCGCCGGTGGTTCGCGGACTTCGCGCGCGAGCATCGGATCGCGCTCGCCACCCACGACGACACCACCGCCACGCACGTCGACGAAGCCCACGCGCTGGGCGCAGCGATGAGCGAGTTCCCCACCACGCTGGAGGCGGCACGCCGCGCCAGGGCCCTGGGCTTGTCCACCGTGGCCGGTGCGCCCAACGTCGTGCGTGGCGGCTCGCATTCCGGCAATGTCTCGGCGCTGGATCTGGCGCGCGAAGGCGTGCTGAATGCCCTCTCGTCCGACTACGTGCCATCCAGCCTGCTGCAGTCGGCTTGGTTGCTGCAGCGGCATGCCGGCTTCTCGCTCAGCGACGCGGTCGACATCGTCGCCCGTGGCCCCGCACTGGCCTGCGGCCTGGACGACCGAGGCGAGATCGCAGCGGGCCTGCGGGCCGACCTCGTGCGCGTTCGGATGATCGGCGGCGAGCCCGCAGTGCGCGAGGTCTACCGCCAGGGACGGCGCGTGATCTGAGTTCAGCGCGCCGGCACGTCGCGCGCGCACCGAAAGCCGATGTACGCAACCGCGGTGTTGGACGGCTTGCTCTGGAGATGCTCGGCGCGCATCTGGGCGGCGCCATACCACCAGGAACCGCCGCGCGTTCTCCGCTCCTCGGCGCCGGTGGCACCGCGCGGCTCGTCGACCCACTCCCAGACGTTGCCTCCCATGTCGTACAGCCCATTGACGCCGACCGGCGTCGTGCCTGCTCGAGCCGGACCATCGCCACGCCACAGTCTTTCGGCAGGTCGCAGGGCGCGTGCTGCCGCGGCCGGACCGCAGTCGCCCAGGCACTGCGCACCATCGGGTCGGGCACCGGTCGGGAAGGTGTAGGTGCGACCAGCCTTGAACGGCGGCGGTGGCGAAGGGCGCTGCTCCTTGTAGGCCGCGCTCACCCACTCGGCGTCGGTCGGCAAGCGTGCGCCCACCCAGGCGCAGTAGCGGCTCGCCTCGTCGAACGTCACGTGCACTACTGGCAGGTCGTCGACCGCCGGCGACCCGCCGCCGAACGGCGTGCGCCAGGTCCAGCCGGGCTTCGCGACCCAGCCGCTCTCGTAGACCTGGCCGCCCCCCTGCTGTTCGGCCTGCGTGCGCAGACCGGTCGCCGCGACGAAGCGCGCGAACTGGGCCATCGTGGTTTCGGTGCGGGCGATCTCAAAGCTCTCGATACGCTGCCAGTCGAGCGCGACCAGGGCGGGTGCCTGAGCCTGAGCAGCACCTGCCGTCAGCATCGTCGCCGCAGCGGCCGCCAGCGTCGTGGCGCGGCCGAGAACCCGCCTCGACGGACGGCGACGATCGGGCGGCACGGAATCGGTGGGTGGGCGCATCAGGGAATCCTCGGCATGAAAGCACGGTGTTTGATTCTTCGTTGGGTGAATGACATGTCCCGAACCGCCAGGTGACAGAAGCGTAAGCGCTGTCTGCAGCAACCCAGGACACCTCGGGCAGACCCGCCGCCCGCAGCGGCACCTGCACCGCCTCCGTCCGGGTCCGATGCGCGGGCTCGGTCCCGCGGCAGCAGCTGGCACACGACGGCCGGCAAGGCTTGGCCGCTCTGCGAAAGCTTCGATAATCGAGACCCGATCGTGCCTGCCCTCGGCAGCTTGCAGGAGCCCGCGTGTCAGAAGCAACAACGACGGCACCAGAGCAGCGGCGCAAAGACCAGCGGCGCCGCGTCCTTGGCGTGACCGCAGCAGCGAGCGCACTGACGCTGGCCACGAACGCTGGACTGGCCTTGTCGCAAGCCTTGCGCCGGACACCCAGTCAGATTCTCGGCCCCTTCTATCCGGTGGCGAAGCCACTGGATCGGGATGCGGACCTGACGCAGGTGCACGGTCGGCTCGGACGGGCGTCGGGGCAGGTCATCGAGGTCATGGGGCGAGTGATCAACTCACGCGGCATGCCCGTCGAGAACGCAGGCATCGAGATCTGGCAAGCCAATGCTCAGGGTCGCTACACCCACCCGAGCGACCGCAGTGCCGCCGCCCTGGATCCTCATTTCGATGGCTACGCAGCCCTCTCGACCGACGCTGAAGGACGCTATCGATTCAAGACAATCAAGCCCGGAGCCTATCCAGACTCGCCAGGCACGATGCGAGCGCCCCA
Organism: uncultured Methylibium sp.; assembly: GCA_964622685.1. GTDB lineage: Bacteria > Pseudomonadota > Gammaproteobacteria > Burkholderiales > Burkholderiaceae_C > Methylibium. The sequence goes on along the minus strand of CAZUUU010000003.1, from coordinate 14,994 downwards.
CATTCACTTCGACGTGGTCGGCAGGCACAACCGGCTGGTGACTCAACTCTACTTCGCCGGCGAACCGCTGAATGACAGCGACCGTTTCCTTCTGACCGCCGGCGTACATCGGGACCGCCTCATCGTTCCACTGCGCCCGGCGGCCGGAAGTCTCGAACCCTCGTCATTGATCGCGATCTGGGACATCGTTCTAGAGGATGGCTGACGCTACTGCTGCTGGCTTGCCGCTGCATCGCGGCTGCGCAGAAGCTGAACGAGGTGCCGGCCACACGGGACGACTGCGAGCGCTCCGTAGCCAGCCAAGAACGCCATGGACCACGCGAGTGGCTTGTGCCAACCCATGACGTCTTGCTGGATTGACCAGAGGATGTAGCCGAGGAAAAGGCACGACGCAGACGCGCCGCCGAGACCTGCCAGCAACGAGGGCTTGTGCGGACGGAGGAGTTGCGCAAGCAGCAAAAAGGCGCCGAACGGAGCGGCAAGGATTCCAGCGGCCAGCAGGTAGGGGAGCGAGATTGTCATGCCGGGGTCGGTCACATGGCGCGGCGGCCCGCTGGCCGCCTCACCGATCGTAAGTGGCCCCGGGATCGCTAGCTGCGTCGCGCCAGCACCGATCGCAGGAGTTCACGGTACTGTTCGATCCCGCTCGCGTCACCACTGAGGATTGAAAAGAGAGCCGGCTCCTTCGCCGCCTCGTCCCAGCGCCGCAGCTTCAGAGCCTGCTCCGCGAACGGCCTGGCCTCGAACGCTCGCCGTTGCTCGACATCCATCGGTCCCCCCTGCAACGCGAGCGAGTGCACCGATGCCGGGCTCAACGTCGCGACATGGCCGGGGTCTGCGGCGACGAGATAGCGTTTGGCATCCACGTGCAGGCGGATGGGCTCGGTGACAGCGGCCGGGAAGGACAGGCGCAGCCACGCGGCGCCCAGCGCCTCGTGGCGGTCGTCGGTCCCGTCGTCTGCCGCGCAAGAGCCGTCCGCGGGCATCAGGAAGTGGCCGATGTCGTGCAGCAGCGCCGCTGCGACGAGCGGTGCGGCAGCGCCACCCGCCTCGGCGAGGTGGGCGCACTGCAGGGCGTGAGCTCGGGCCGTGACGGGTTCGGTGCGCGCACCGTCGTAGACGCTTTCGCCGTACCGGGCGAACAGGTCCTCGATCTGCGCAATGGTGTCGGCGGCAGTCACGGCCGGTCGCCCGCCTCGCGGCTCAGATCAAGCGCTTGCGCAACTGCGCCGACAGCACGTCGATCAGCGAGACGCTGACCACCAGCATCAGCAGCACCGCTGCGGTCTGGCCGTACTGGAAGCCGCGGATGACCTCCCACAGCACCATGCCGATGCCACCGGCGCCGACCATGCCCACCACCGAGGCCGAACGCACGTTGGCCTCGAAGCGGTACAAGGTGTAGGAGATCCACAGCGGCAGCACCTGCGGGATGACGCCGTAGACGATCTCGAGCAGCGGGTGAGCCCCGGCCGCACGGATGCCTTCGACCGGCTGCGGGTCGATGGCTTCGACTGCCTCCGAGAACAGCTTGGCCAGCGTGCCGGTCGTATGCACCCACAGGGCCAGCACGCCGGCAAACGGGCCCAGCCCGACCGCGACAACGAAGAGCAATGCGAACACCATCTCGTTGATGGAGCGGCAGGCGTCCAGCAGGCGGCGCACCGGTTGATGGATCCACCACGGCGTGAGATTGCTCGACGCGAGCAAGGCAAGCGGTACCGAACACATGATCGCCAGAGCTGTGCCCCAGATCGCGATCTGCAACGTGACGACCAGTTCGGTGAGGTAGTAGCGCGCCTCGCGGAAGTCCGGTGGAAAGAAGCCGCTGGCGTACTGCGCCATGTTGCCGGCGTCGCGCCACAGGTCCGCAGGCCGCATGTCGGCGCCCTGCCAGCTGCCGGCCAGCACGGCCAGCAGCAGGCCCCAACCCGCCAGCGCCCAGAGCGACGTCTTGGGCGGCAGGGCCGCGGCTTCGATGGTCGCCGGAACCGAGCCGCTGTCCAGCCGTGCTGCCATGCCCCGCCTTCGCCTCGAGCGAGCTGGCTACTTCGCCGTCGCGAGTTGCTTGCCCAGCTCGGCCAACCTGGCGTCGATGTCAGCCAGACGCTTGGTCCTGTCGTCGGCCGACAGGGCTGCATCGGCCTCGATCTTGGCGCGCTCGCCGGCCAGCGCGAGCTGGCGGATCGGCACGAGCTGGCTGTTGTCCGATGCGGTGAAGCCGGCCCAGGTCAGCACCTTCATCACTTCCTTCTCGCGTGCGTCCTGGCGGCCGTAGGCCAGCAGGAAGTCGCGCAGCTTCTTCTTGATGTCGACGTCCAGGTCTTTGCGCCACAGCAGCGGGTCGCTGGCAATCAGCGGCGAGCGCCATACCTCTCGCAGCTCGGCCACCTTCTCGGGCGAGCGCGCCTTGAGTCGCTCGAAGGTGTCGCTGGCCACGGTGGCCACGTCGACTTGCTTGTTGGCGACCGCGAGGATGTTGGTCTCGTGGTTGGACCGCACGGCGCGCTTGAACTCCTTGCCCGCGTCGACCTTGCTCTGCGCGAAGGCGTAGTAGCCCGGCACCAGCGTGCCGCTGGTCGAGTTGATGTCGCCCATGCCCAGGGTCAATTCGCCACGTGCCTTCAGCACGTCGTCCAGCGTCTTCATCGGGCTGTCCCGATGCACCAGCATCAGGCTCCAGTAGCCCTGCGAGCCGTCGGCGTTGATGGCCTTGGCGAAGACCTCGCCCTGGGCGCGATCGACGGCCTCCATCGCCGACTTGTTGCCCATCCAGGCCACCTGGACCTTGCCGAAACGCATGGCTTCGATGACGCCGGCATAGTCGGGCGCGAAGAAGGCGTTGACCTTCAGGCCAGTGGCCTTCTGCAAGTCGTCGAGCACCGGTTGCCAGGCGGTCTTGAGGTTGGACGAGGACTCGGTGGAGATGAAGCCGAAGTTCAGCTCGCGCGTCTGCGCGACGGCGGGCGTGGCGGCCGCCAGCCACAGCGACGCGGTGGTGGCGAGCAGGGCGAGTGTGGTGCGACGTTGCATGGTGGGACTCCTCGGTCAGCAGGGTGGGGGCGCGAGCCTCAGGCCGCGCGCAGCGCCGGCGTCAGTGCCGGCAAGGATTCCGTCGTGTCCGCCTCAATGGACGGCGGGCGCACGAGCTCATCGAATTGACTGCCGTAGAGCTGGCGAAGGCGATCCGGGGTCAGCGCAGCGGTTGGACCGTCATAGACCACCTCGCCGGCTCGCAGGGCCACGGTGCGAGGACAGCAGGCGAAGGCATAGTCGACCTGATGCAGCGAGACCAGCACCGTGACGCCACGCTCGCGGTTGATGCGGGCCAACAGCTTCATCACGCGGGCGCTGGACTCGGGGTCGAGCGAGGCGATCGGCTCGTCGGCGAGGATGATCTCGGCGCCCTGCACCAGCGCGCGCGAGATCGCAGCGCGCTGCTGCTGGCCACCCGACAGCGTGGAGGCGCGCTGCCAGGCGCAGGCCTCGATGCCGACGCTGCGCAGCGCGTCGAGCGCGCGCTGCCGTTCCGTTGGCGGAAAGCAGCCGAGCAGCGCCCGCCACAGCGGCAGGCGGTGCAGCGCGCCGGCCAGCACGTTGGTCATGACCGGCAGGCGATCGACCAGGTTGAACTGCTGGAAGATCATCGACACCCGGGCGCGCACGGCGCGGACGTCGCGGCTCAGCCTGCCGCCCGCCTGGACTTCACGGCCCAGCAGATGGACGCGTGAGGCGCTGCCGGCGTCCGCGCGATGCAGTCCGCTGAGATGACGCAGCAGGGTCGACTTCCCAGAGCCGGAAGCCCCGAGCAGCGCCACCATCTCGCCGGGTGAGACCGCAAAGGAAACACCCTTCAGCGCCGGCTTGCCGTCGAAGCTCTTGTGCAGACCCTGCACGTCGATCGCCGTCTGGCTCATGAGCCACCCCTGCGCCTGAACAGATTGCCGAATCATCTAGACGACAAGTGACCACGGCGTGACGGCGGCGTGACGGGGTGCGTTTGGTTGCTAGGGCGTGTTGACACCGCTGGCGCTCATGCCGAGAAGCGAGCGACACGGCGGAGATGCAGATCACCGACGAACAGTTCGCTCCCATCGAGCATTGCTTGCCCACGCAGTGCCGGAGTGTGAGCATGGGCAACCTGAACGGGCACGATGCGAACCTGTACGTGGCCGAGCACAGCTGCAAGTGGCGCGGCCCGCCCAAGCGTTTCGGCAACTGGCACACGATCTGCACGCGCATGAACCGCTGGTCCAAGCTGGGCGTGCTCAATCGGGTGTTCGAGCAGTTGCAGCAGTCGCAAGTCGTGCGCATCCGCATCGAGGCGGTTTCGCTGGACTCCACCACCATCAAGGTGCATCCCGACGGCACGGTGCGTCTAAAAGAAGCGACTCGCAGGCCATCGGCAAGTCCCGAGGCGACGGTGAGTCAAGTCCTTCGCTAAACTTTCTGCCGCACCTCACGGACCCACTTTTCTGGACGCTCTGGAAGAGCGCTTCTTCGCTGACATCCTCACGAACCGGCCTAACCGGACGATCCTCGATCGCCGGACGGCGTTGTCGTTGCCTGATGGATGGCTGGTCGCCGGCTGCCTGTTCTAGACGATCTGGAATATCCGAGACGGTCGCGCTCCCGAAACAAGCATCAAGGACTACGACCTCTTCTACTTCGACGCCGAGGATACGAGCGCCGCGGGTGAGCAGAGCGTACAGGCGTACGTGAGCAGCGTGCTGGGCGACCTTGGGATGACTATCGAGGTAGCCAACCAGGCTCGAGTCCATCTCTGGTACGAGGCGCACTTCGGGCGAGCCTACGAGCCGCTGCACAGCGCGCGACAAGGCATCGACAGGTTCCTGGTTCCTGCCACCTGCGTCGGCGTTCGCCCTCGGGAGCTCTATGCACCGAACGGCCTTGCACTCTTGTACGAAGGTGGCCGAGTCGCAAGGCTCCGTGCCTATGCGGCAAGTGCCAGTCAGTTGCTACTTTCGGCAGGCGACGCGAGGCGCCTGGAGGTCGTGCGAGGTCAGAGGGTTCGCGCCGTCCAGGCTTCAGCGTGACGGACCGGGCGGCTCCAGCCATCGCCGATGGCGGCGGCGACGGTCCACGTGGCCGGGGAGGCCCTCGCCGCAACCACGCCGCGGCCAGCAACCGTGCGTCACCTGATCACTGCGCCTACTGCTTCACCGGCAGGTCGGCCTCGGCGCGATCAGGCCCAGCCGGCCATCCTAGGGCGCGCCCGCGCCCTGCATGCCAGCAACTCGCCGGCCACCGCCGTGTCCTTGTGCAGGACCTCGGCTCACATCACCTCATCACGCCGGCGATCGATCGGGACCCACCAGCTTCCAGCGTCCCGCCGGCTTCTCGCAGAAGCGGTAGACGCCCTGCTCGGTGAGGCGACCGTGGCTGTTGACGATGCGCAGCCGGCGGCAGTCCATGCCGTTCCAGGTGTGGCGGTCCAGCGGCGTCACGGCGCCTGACGCGGCCGACTTGTCGTTCTTCCACGCCAGCGTCTCGCCGTCCTGGCCGGCCTTCAGCGCCTGGCCGACGCTGGCCCTCATGAGCGCGAGGTCCGCAGCCCGGAACTTCGACGCCACCGAGCCCCGGAGGGCGGCGCCCTCGCCCGCAGCGTGTGCCTGGCCCAGCAAAGCCGCCAGCACAGCCATCATGACACCCGTCCTCATAGAAAACCTCTCGATCTCAGGATCGCGACGAACGCCTTGCGTCCGGCGCCCGCCGTGGGCTTTAGATGATCGCACACAGGAGTCTGCCGCGATCCAACAGACGGCTGCCGCGCCGCAGTCCTCACGAGGTGGGTATCGACCTCGGGACATCCGCCGGGCCGCTCCTCTCCCCGGATGTGCAGAACGCCGCACTCGCCATCTCGTAGGTCAGCCCCTGGCCTTGCCAGATCTCGCCGAAGACGGTCTCTGCGGTGTTGCTGAAGACGATCAGCGCCGCGCCGAACTCGGGCGCCAGCAGGTTGCGAACCTGGATACCGCCGATCTGCCCGCGCCGTTCGACCAGCGCCACGGGTTTGGAGCAGCCGGCAAGCCGGGCCGGGAATGACCAGGCGCCGAGCGCCACGTAGCCCAGCTTCGGGTCTCCCTGCCACAGCGTGTTCAGGAACACGGGATCCAACAGCCGGCCCTGCATCAGCGCGCGATCGAACTGCCACAGCTCGTGCGGCGTCCCTCGCAGCGCACCGCCAGCACCGAAGCTGGCGAGGTTGAGCGTGGGTTCGAGCGTCCGCGAGTCGATGTAGCCACGCGGCGTCTGGGGTTCCGGGATGCGCGCGCGCACTGGCGTCACCCCGAGCTGGCGCAATCCGAGCGGCTGCGCCAGGGCTGTCTGCACCAGTTGCGCATAGGGCAGGCCGGCCACACGTTCCAGCACGGCCTGCAGCACCAGGGTGTCGCAGTTGTTGTAGGCGAAGCGCGTACCGGGTTCACCAGCCGGCGGCCCGCTGCAGAAGCCGAGCGCCTGGGCCAAGGGCCCATCTTCATCGTCGAACCGGCGGGTGTAGAAGTCCACCCGCGTGTCCGGATTGGGCAGGCCGCTGGTGTGTTGCAGCAGCTGCCGCAGGCTGATGTCGGCCGCCCGCGGCGCCTGGAAGCTCGGCAATAGCGTAGCCAGCGTCTCGTCCAGCGAGAGCTTGCCTTGTTGAACCAGCTGCATCGTGAGCACAGCCGTGACCTGCTTGCTGACGGAGGCCCAGCGCCAGACACCGTCGATCCGATGCGGTCGCTTCGTCTCGCGATCGGCCAGGCCGATGGCACGCTGATGGACGATCGCGTCACCCTGCCCCACAAGCACCACGCCGTCGAAGCGCCCTGCGGCATGCTCGCGTTCGACGACGGCATCGAGCCGAGGCACGTCTGCCGCGATGGCGAACATCGGCAAGGCCAGGAGGCCGATCACGAGCTTGCAAACCAAGGCCACAGAGATTCTCCTTTGGGAGGCGGAAGCTGCACTCCGTCGATGGGCTGCACCCGTCCACCATTGAAACCCATCCGGACGCGACGCGACGACACCGGCCCAGAGCCAGGATGACACGCCCGGGCATCGGTCCGATGCCGGGCACGATGAGGCGCGCGCCGCTGGACCACCTAGAAGTCGAATACACCGCGCCCCGGCACCTCCTCGCGGACGAAGTCGGCGGCGGGCCGTGACCAGCCCGTTCCTGACTTGCGCGGCGTGAACGACAGCACCGGCGTCGAGCGCGCGCGGCTTGCTGTCGATCCAAACGAAGCACAGGCGTCCGCGCCAGTTGAACTCTGAGCCACCGACCTTCATCAGCGGCTACGTTCTAGGTTGGAGTTGGAGGTGTTCCGCGTCTACGGCAAGTTCATCAGTCAAGACTATCAGCGCCCGCAGGCCAGCCGGCTGCGACTGGCCGCTGACGGGCAGGTCTGAACCCGCCTCACGTGCGAATTTGCGTGCGAACCAGGTGCGATTCGGACGCCAATCGACGCCACTATGAGCAGGCAAAAGAAATCCCGCCCCAGTGGTCTTTCACTGTGACGGGCTGTCGGGATTGGTGGAGCCGGGGGGAATCGAACCCCCGTCCGCAAGCCATCACCGGGTAGATCTACATGCTTAGCTTCCTGATTTGGATCTCACGCCGCCGTCGCGCAGGAGCACGCTACGGACAGCGCCAGTCACCTAAATCTCGTTGAACGCCAAGTGACCCGACGAGCAACCAGCCGATGTGCATGACGTCTCAGCCTTCCACCTTGCGGCTTGGGCCCGGCCCATCGGCCTGCCGTTGAGACGCTCACCGGTGTTTAAGCGGCGAGGGCGAAACGTTCGTCGTTCGCAGTTGGTTTGTTTCAGCTGGATTTACGAGCTCACTGATGCTCGGCATGCACCACTCCAGATCCGCACCCACGTCGAAACCAGGTCGGCCCCTGAACAGGTATTGTAGGTCGGGGGTCCCGCGCCGGCTTCAAGGGCGGGCGCCAACGCGCTGCGCTCACTTCACGGCAAAACCGACCCGGGTCGTGCGGCCCTTGTCGTCGATGCCTTCGGCCCCGAGCTTCGATGCCGTCAGCAGCACGCGCTCGGGGGGCAGCTTGGCCGCCAGGTAGGCCTTGACGCGGTCGCCACGCTGGTCGGCCAGCGCCCGCAGGCTCGCCTCGCCGGCCGGCGCACTCTTGATCAGCAGCGCTTCCATCTCGGCCGGCGGGATGCTCCTGGCCAGGCCGACGAGGTTGCGCGGCTTGTCCTTCAGATCGGCGGCCTTGTAGGCGGCCTCGAGCCAGCGCGCTCGCTCGGCCGGCTCGATCTTCACGCTGTCGGGCAGTTCGCCGGTGGACCTGGCCTTGGCGACGCGCATCAGCCGGTCCAGGTGCTGGCCGCGCAGCGCGGCGTCATCCAGCGCCGCGTCGGCCCGGCCGGTGGCCTCGAGCTTCAGGCCCGGGCGATCGTTCAGCGCCTTGGCCAGCGTGTCGAGCCGCTGCTTGCTGGCGTCGGTCAGCTCGCTCGAGCCGGGTGCGAACTCGACGTAGCCCAGCTCCTGCCCGCCGCCGCCGAAGGCGCTGGCCAGCAGCGAGAACGGCGCGGTGATCGCCTTGGTGATCAGGTTGACGATGACCCGCACGATGATCCCGCCGATCGAGAACTTGGGATCGTCCAGGCTGCCGCTGATCGGCAGGTCGATGTCGATGACGCCGTTGCGGTCCTTCAGCAGCGACACCGCCAGCAGCACCGGCAGCTTCAGCGCGCTCGGGCTGTCGACCTTGTCGCCGAAGGTCAGCTGGTCGAGGTAGAGGTTGTTCTCGGCCTCGAGCTTGCCGTTCTCGATCCTGTAGCGAACCTTGACCGAGAGCGTGCCCTTCTCGATGCCGTAGCCGGCGTAGCGGCCCGAGTAGGCGGTGAGCCGCGTGATGTCGATGCCGCGCGCGCTGGCCGTGATGTCGGTCGCCAGGCGCGGCCCGAGCGGGTGCATGCTGCCGGCGATCTCCAGCGGCGCGCTGCCGTCGACCTTGCCCGAGATCTTGACGGTCGCCGGCTGCGGGTCGTTCCAGGCCAGTGCCGAGACGTCGCCGCCGATGTCGGTGAGCTTGGCGGAGTAGTTGGGGCGGATGAAGTTGTCGGTGAAGTCGACGACGCCACCGGCCAGGCGGATCGCACGCCAGCGCAACTGCGGCGGCGGCGCGGCCGGCACCGGGCCCGAGGCCGCGGGATCGGGTGCTGATGCGGGTGTCTGCGATGGCGTCGGAGCCGGCGCCTGCCCCGCCCCGGCGGCCTCCGGCGTGGTCAGCGAGCGCGGGCCTTCCTCGCCGGCGCGCTTGGCGATGTCCAGCAGGTTGATCCGAGCGTCGGCGTTGACGATGACCCGGCCATAGAAGTCGTCGAGCGCCACCTCGCCCAGGTCGGCCTCGAGGCCCGACGGCTGCCAGCCCAGGTCGGCCCCGTCGAGCTGCAGGCCCTTGAAGCGCAGGAACTCGGCCTGGTTGAGCTGGTCCAGCGCGCGGACCTCGTTCAGCGCGACGCGCCCGCGCCAGCGTGCCACCGACACCGGATCGCGCGCCGTGCCGTCGAGCCTCAGTTCCCCGGCGGCGCTCGCCTTGGCCGAGACGAGCGACAAGTTCACGCGCGGCTCCAGGTAGGGCTGCAGCATGCGCAGGTCCAGCGCGGTCACGTCGATGCGGCTGCGCAGCGCCAGCGGCTGCGGCCGCGCGGTGCCGCTGGCCTTGATGCGGCCGCCGTTCAGCACCTGGGTCGCGAGCTCGAAGTTCAGGGTCTGCGCCAGATCGCTGTCGAGCTTGCGCAGGGTGAGCTCGGTGCGGGCGATACCGAAGGCCGCGGTCGGCGTGACGCTGCGATCGCTGAACGACAGCGCACAGCCGCTGCAGCGCAGCTCGCCGACCTGCCAGCGCGGCGGCGCGCCGCCGCCGCCAGCCGCGGGAGGCGGCGTCTCGCGCCGAGACGTCGCCTGCGGCGCCCAGGCGATCGTGCCGCGCTCGTCGCGTGTGGCCTTGAGATTGAGCCCTCGGAGCGTCACGCTGGCCAGCTGCGCGGCGATCGGCTCGCCACGACGGCCCTGGACCTGCAGGCCGGCCACCGCGAGCTGGGGCAGCACCAGGCGATCGGCAGCAGCCTTGCCGCGATCGAGCTTGCTGCCGGCCGGTTGCAGCTGCAGCCCCGCCACCTGCAAGGCGGCGTCGCTCACCGCCCAGCCGTCCTGGCCGATCTGGCCCTGGGCCTGCGCGGACAGGCTCGCATCGAGCAGCTGGACCGGGAGCAGCGACTGCCACGGCGCCAGCCAGGGCAAGGGCTTGAGGTCCGCGACGTCGGCCTTGAGCTGCGCGGCTTGCGTGGCAGGCATCAGCTGCCCTTCGACCTGCAGCCTGGCGCCGTGCGCATCGCCCAGGGTCAGCCGCAGCGTGGCCGGCGGTGCGTCGGCAGCGCTGGCCAGTCCTTTCACGCCGGCGGCGATCGGCGACACGAGCTGGCCCTGCGGCCAGGCCGGATCGCGCAAGCGCACGCGACCCTCGGCAAGCTCGATCTGCCCGACGCGCCACTGCCAGGCCTTTGCCGGCACACCCGCGGAAGCAGACGGCGCCGACGCCGCGCTGGCCGCCGCGACGGGTGCCGACAGCTCGAGCCGATCCTTTGCGGAGGGCGGCGACCCGGCGAGCAAGCGAGGCAGGTCGACTTCGAGCTGCGGCGCCTGCAGCTGCACCGCCGCGACAGCGGCACGCCGCTCCAATGGCTCGAGATCCAGCCCCTGGACCGCGAGCCGGTCCCATCCGAGTGCGATGCCTTGCGCCGGCAGGCTCGCCTGCAACTGCGACACCCCGAGGTCGCCGCTGATCCGCAGGCGCGGCGGTGCCGGGGCCGCAAGCTGCTCGAAGGCAATGTTCAAGGCCAGGTCGAGCTGACCACCGCCGACATCGACCGGCAGCCGCTGCGGCAACAGCGGCGCCAGCGCGCCGACCCAGCGCGGCAGATCGATCTGCTGCCAGTCCACGGCGATCGTCGATCGCTGCCCCTCGTTGAAGGGTTGGGTCTTCCCCTGGACGTGGAGCCGGCTGCCGTTGACGACGGCATCGAGCAGGGGCTCGACGTCGATCGCGACCTGCGAGGGCAGGTTGGACACGAAGGGCACGCCGATCCGCAGGCTCTCGACAAGATGCTCGGTGCGCGTCACGCGGTCGGCAAGCACGATGCGACCGTCCTCGATGCGGATGTTGTGCACCGCGAAGCGCGCCGGCTCCTCGTCCTCCGGCCCGGCCGGCCGGCGCGCCAAGGCCTCCAGCAGAGGCGTCACGTTGTAGCGGTCGGCGGCCAGGCGCTCGAGCCGGATCTGCGCCTCGCGCACCAGCAGGCGATCCAGCACCGGCGCCAGGCGCCACAGCGAGGCACTGGAAACGTCGGCGCGGAGTTCGGCGACGCGCAGCCAGGGCGCGTCGGCCGGCCCGAGCTGCAGGCCCAGCACACCGGCCTCGAGCTTCCAGGGCGAGATCTCGATGCGATCCAGCTTCAGCGGCGCGCCGAGCGCCTCGCTCGCGGCCGCCTCGAGCCGCGGCTGCAGGAAGCGCGGCAGCCACCAGCCGCCGACCGCGGTCCACAGCAGCGCGAGCCCCGCCAGGACGGCCAGCGCGCGCCACAACCAGCGCGGCACGGCGGCGGCCTGCACGGCGAGGCGGGAAGCTGGGGACTGCATGGGGCGCGGCCTCGGGGTCGGCGCAGTGTGCGTGAGCGCCGCCGCGCCGGTCAACGCCGGGCGGCGTCGAGCAGCGGCAGCAGGTCCATCGGCGTGGCAATCACGGCGTCGGGCCGCCAGGCCGCGAGATCCGGGTGCTCGCCGAGATAGCCGTAGGCGGCGGCGATGCCGGGCATGCCGGCCGCGCGCGCTGCCTCGATGTCGCGCAGGTCATCGCCGACATAGACCGCCTCGCCCGGCTCGATGCCGAGCCGGGCGCAGGCCTCGAGGAGCGGCGCCGGATGCGGCTTGGCATGAGGCGTCGTGTCGCCGGCGATCACCACCGACGCGCCTTCGGCCAGACCCAGGCCCGCCACCACCGGGCCGGTGAAGCGCTGCGCCTTGTTGGTCACGACGCCCCAGCGCAAGCCGCGCGCCTGCAAGGCGGCCAGGCATTCGGCGATGCCGTCGAACAGGCGCGAATCGCGGTCGAGCGCGGACTCGTACTCGGCCAGGAACTCGTCACGAAGCGCGTCGTAGCCGTCATCGCCCGGCCGGATCGAGAACCCGACGCCGAGCATGCCGCGCGCACCGGCCGACGCGACCGGTCGCAGGCGCTCGATCGGCAGCGCGTCGAGGCCGCGTCGTTCGCGCAGCCGGTTGACCGCGCCGCCGAGGTCCGGGGCCGTGTCGGCCAGCGTGCCGTCGAGGTCGAACAGCACCGCGCGCACCGCGAAGCGCCGCGTCATGGCCGGCGGCACGCGAACAGGTAGTTCACGCTGGTGTCGTCGCTCAGCCAGTAGCGGCGGGTGAGCGGGTTGTATTGCATGCCGCGCGTCGCGGTCAGCTCGAGCCCGGCGTCACGGCACCAGCGTACCAGTTCGCTCGGGCGGATGAAGCGCTCGTACTCGTGGGTCCCGCGCGGCAGCAGGTTCAGCACGTACTCGGCACCGACGATCGCGAACAGGAAGGACTTGGGGTTGCGGTTCAGGGTCGAGAAGAACACGTGGCCGCCCGGCCGGACCAGCGTCGCGCAAGCTCGGACGATGGACGACGGGTCGGGGACATGCTCGAGCATTTCCATGCAGGTCACCACGTCGAAGGCCCCCGGCTCCTCGGCCGCGAGCGTCTCGGCGGCCACCTCGCGATAGCGCACCGACGGGGTGCCGGCTTCGAGCGCGTGCAACTGCGCGACCTTCAAGGGCTTCGAGGCCAGGTCGATGCCCAGCACGTCGGCCCCGCGGCGCGACATCGCATCCGCGAGGATGCCGCCGCCGCAGCCGACATCGACGGCACGCCGCCCCTGCAGGCCGCCGGTCAGCTGCGCGATCCACTCGAGCCGCAGCGGATTGATCTGGTGCAGCGGGCGGAACTCGCTCTCGGGGTCCCACCAGCGGTGGGCCAGTTCGCTGAACTTGGCCAGTTCCTGCGGGTCGACGTTGGCGTGGGTCGCGGTGTTCATGCGGCCATGGTAGCGGCGGCGCGATCGCCCGCGCACAGGCAAAAAAGAACCCCGCCGCAGCGGGGTTCTTGCTTCAAGCGACCGTCAGATCACTTGCGGGTCCGCGTACCGACCACCTCGATCTCGGTGCGACGGTTCTTGGACTTGCCTTCCTTGGTCTTGTTGTCGGCGACCGGCTGCTTCTCGCCCTTGCCTTCGGTGTAGATGCGGTTCTTCTCGATGCCCTTGGACACGAGGTAGTCCTTGACGGCTTCGGAACGGCGCACCGACAGCTTCTGGTTGTAGGCGTCGGAGCCATCCGAGTCGGTGTGGCCGACGGCGATGATGACTTCGAGGTTCATGCCGCCCATCTTGCTGACCAAGTCGTCCAGCTTGGCCTTGGCATCGGGCTTCAGGACCGCCTTGTCGACGTCGAAGAACGCATCGGCGGCGTAGGTGACCTTCTCGCTGACCGGGGCCGGCGGAACGACCGGGGCGGGCGCGGGGGCGGGGGCGGGTGCGGGGGCAGCAGCCGGTGCGGGGGCGGGGGCCGGGGCCGGCGGCGCAGCCTTCTTCGGGGCGCCGTCGCAGCGCTCGTCGGCGGTCGCCGGGGTCCAGAAGTTGTCGCGCCAGCAGAGCTCGTTGGTGCCGTTCTTCCAGACGTTGCCGTCGACGTTGCGCCAGTTGTCGTTGTTCTGCGCAAACGCGCTGGAGGCGGAGGCGGCAAGCGCGATAGTCGCGAAGAGCGTTGCCACCTTGTTCAACTTATTCATGATTCTCCTCTCGGGTAGGCCGCATTGTCGCGGCAGACGTCCATACCAAAAGCATGCGTAACCACCGAGCTCTCGATGGGCAGAGAGCCTCTGAACCGACAAAACATTGTGCCATACGAGACATGACGGACAAGGTCTGACCGCCCCGCGCCGCGAGGCCTGGGGCCGATGTTGCGCTGCTGCTACAGCGCCCGGCACTTAGAATCCGGGTCTTCCCGCTGCCCCTTGCGACCGGCCCGACGCGACGTCCGCCGGGCCCAAGCCCCGCGGACCCACACCGCGGTGACCACGCCGAGTTCGCATGACCCAGTTCGCCAAGGAAACCCTGCCGATCAGCCTCGAAGAGGAGATGCGGCGCTCCTACCTCGACTACGCGATGAGCGTCATCATCGGGCGCGCGCTACCCGACGCGCGCGACGGGCTCAAGCCGGTGCACCGGCGCGTGCTGTTCGCGATGCACGAGCTCAACAACGACTGGAACCGGCCGTACAAGAAGAGCGCGCGCATCGTCGGCGACGTGATTGGCAAGTACCACCCGCACGGTGACACCGCGGTCTACGACACCATCGTGCGGATGGCGCAGGACTTCAGCCTGCGCCACATGCTGGTCGACGGCCAGGGCAACTTCGGCTCGGTCGATGGCGACAACGCGGCGGCGATGCGCTACACCGAGATCCGGCTCTCGAAGATCGCGCACGAGATGCTGGCCGACATCGACAAGGAGACCGTCGACTTCGGCCCCAACTACGACGGCAGCGAGAAGGAGCCGCTGGTCCTGCCGACCCGGCTGCCCAACCTGCTGGTCAACGGCAGCGCCGGCATCGCGGTGGGCATGGCGACCAACATCCCGCCGCACAACCTCAACGAGACCGTCGACGCCTGCCTGCACCTGCTGCGCAACCCCGAGGCGACGATCGACGAGCTGATGGAGATCATTCCGGCGCCCGATTTCCCCACCGCCGGGATCATCTACGGCCTGAACGGCGTGCGCGAGGGCTACCGCACCGGCCGCGGCAAGGTGGTGATGCGCGCCAAGTGCCACTTCGAGGACATCGACAAGGGCGCGCGTCAGTCGATCATCGTCGACGAGATCCCCTACCAGGTGAACAAGAAGACGCTGCTCGAGCGCA
>CAZUUU010000002.1:0-66546 GCA_964622685.1 uncultured Methylibium sp. | reverse complement strand
GCCACGATCAGTCGCTGGATGCCGGCTGTCAGCGAGAAGACCAAGGCGCGCAGTTCGTTGTCTATTGGCAGACGCTTCACTACGTATTGGAAAGCGCCGAGCGTGCTCATGAAAGAAATGAAGAATGGGTCAGTGGCGCTGAGGAACTCAGACATTTTGTGATAGCCAGCAGCCACAATGCGTTGAGTATTGCTGAAGCGCTTCGTGAGGGCACCAACGCCGTCCGGAGTGCCAGAGATAATCAAGGGGAGCCCAGTATTAGCCAGTGTGAGCACGCTCTTCAGTGCCTTGTCTTCGATGATACTTAGCTCCAGCGGAGTCTCTTGTTCCTCAGCAATCCCGGCCTTACTCACCTTGCTTTTGCGCCGCCGTTCAAGTGTCGGGATCTTGAAGAAATTCTGTACCTCATCCAGATGAAGACCGCCCAGAAAGTGCGCACGTGAAACCTGGCGAAACTCGTCCATCATCTTCGTGCCGTCTCTCCTCTCCTTGCCAAGTGATGTCGCGAACCGCCGGGCCTCATCAGGGAGTATCCGAGCTACGGCATCGTCCCAGCCGATCATCATGTTCGCCGCAAGATCAACTTCGCGACCGCTTGGCGGAACGTCAGCCGACAGGTGGACCATTTGGTAGTGTTGCCCCCTGAGTCTTGGAAAAGACGGATGCACGATCACCTGATGGCGATAGCAATCGAACGCCTTGTGAACGGCGACTGTCTTTCCAGTTCCCGACTGGCCAACAACGGCGGCTACCTGGGCGGGCGCACGGGGTTGCAGCGCCGCTAAGGGGTCGTTGCTCACAGCTGCCCACGTGGCCGCCGCCACCGGATCCCGGTAGCGATAGCCCTGACGTATAAGGAGGTCAGTTGTTTCGACTACGCGGGCACCTTCCAAGGAGGGTAGGTGAAAGTCACGAACCGCCATAAGCATGTGAAGCCGAATATGCTTCGGAACACAGGTCATATCCCCAGGAAGAGCAGGTACGCACCGCAGCTTTGCCAGAGCCTGCTCACGGGACAAGATCGGGCCAAGGTCCTTGATCAGGATATTGCCCGCATAGGGGTCAGTCCAGGTCGATTTAGCCATGGTCTGTCGCCTCGTTCTCAGCAGCAGCAATTGCCCGCATCATCTCCAGATAGGCCTGCTCCGCTTCGCCCAGCGCTTGCTGCGGCGGTGGAACCTGCTCCTGCGGGGAGCTCGGCGGCAGGGGCATGCCTTCGAACATCCTCGCCTCCGACATGGTCGGCTTTGCGCCGGAGTGGCGTGCAAGCGCCGCCGCTGTCTGCGCTTTGGCTGACTCAACCAAGTCCTGGACCTGCCTCAGTGCCTTCAAAGCTGCCATCGTCTTGACGTGAGCCACGTCGGCACGGCTGAGCGATGCAAATGCGAACGAGTCGGCGACCTCATCAAAGGTCAGTTCCGGCGAAGCAGTCGACTGATCAGACAACTTGAGATCCAGGAGCCCTTGACCTGCGACGTTGGGCGTCCAGATGCGAGAAACCGAGCCAGGGTACTGGTGACAGGGAATGTCCCAGCCACCAAAGTTCCGCGCATACGCAGTCCATTGCTGCTCATCTACTTCGGTATTGCTGTAGTGCCTGCCGGCGTACATCACGCCGTTGCGGCTCACGCGGCCCCTATCGGCAAAGAGCAACGAAGTAATAAGCTCGGATTGCGGGACAGCACGACGGAACCCCACACCCATGCGGTGTCCCCAAACCCAGAGACCCGCAGGGCTGGTAAACACCCCTGCAGCCTTCATGTGTGCGTCCAGCCGGTGTTCGCGGTCCGCAGTGAGGTTGTATTTGGTGAAGATCGTGTGCAGGTAGTGGACGAACGTGCGGACGGTAAAGATGCCGTCATGTGGGTTGAACCGGCGGAGCTCCATCTCTGCCCTGCGAGCGTCAATAGCACCGGGAATGAAATCGCACCGCTGGTTGTCTTTCATGATGCGGTGAAGAACCTCGACGATGCCCTTCAAGTCCGGGCGGTACGGTGGTGCATAACTCAATACCGGAATCAGCTTCATACCCGTCTGACTTGCCGCGCGGGACAAGTATTCCCCGCGGTCGCACATCAGCACTGCAGGCAGAGTAGGTGCTGGCGACAATGTCTGCAGGGGGTGATAGCCCCACAAATCTGCGATCAGCGCTTGGTCTGCGCCGGTGTTGAACAGAGAGAGCTTCGCCATGGCCCAGCTTGGGCCTTGCAGGCAGACGTAAAAACCCACGATCGCAGTCGACCAAACGTCACAGATGATGTAAACCACGGGGCGGCCGATGATCCAGGCCGCATTCACGGAAGAGCGCAAGTAGATGTCGCCAATGGTCGAATCGATTGCATAGGTGTGCCCAGGCCCGGCGACGCCCTTCCAGTTTCTGGCCAGCAAGCCACGCAGGCTGCGTTTGTAGTGGCCGGCGGTGGTTCTCTGCGCAAGCTGCACAAGCCGGGGGATTCCCACCTCTAGCACTCGACGAACCTGTGGGTAGTTCGGGTACGCCCCTTTCTCAGGGTCAACCTCGGCGGCCTTCCCGCCATTCTTCTTGTGCTTCGCGAGCTCGGATGCCTTGTCAGGCTCTACGGCTACCAACTTGCCATCGACGTATTTGAAGCGATCGACGAAGTGGCTGTTGATGATCATCGTGTAGCGGGCTGGCATCTCCGGTTTCGGTTCAGGGATGGCCAGATCGGCCGCCATGATCCGGTTACGCCAGTCCGTACTCATACCAGGCTGCTCGGGAGCCAACTTGATTCCGACCTTGGCGTTGATCCTTTGCTTGTTGGTCTTCCGGCCCGCCTTCTCTCGCCCGCCTGGGTCGCATGGGCGCGCTACCCCCGGTGCACCACAGTTCTCGCGCATCGGACGTAAGCTCGTTTCACTGATGCCGTGGCGACATAACAGTGACCAGAGTTTGTAGACCAGCGCTCTGCTTACAGTGGCCGATTGAATGACGGCCTTCACAAGGCCGCCGAGACCGGAGTGAACAAGAATGCTGTCGCGCAGAGTCTGAAAAGACAGGAAGTCCTTCATCACCGCTTTGCGGGATTCGAATACTTCTTCGTCACCATCCACCGAGGTCGGAAGATAGAAAATTGGATCGAGATCGATCTCTGCACGGAGCAGATGGTGGTCGCGATCTAATGACTCCAATTCGCCACGCGGCAGCCAAAGAAGTCCACCGACCAAGGGAGCAGGTGCCTTTCTGCGGGGCCGCTTGGTTTTCTCCTTTTTCCTGCGTCCCCCTTTGGGGCGGGCATCTTCTGCGGCGGCGTCCAACCTCACTGCCACGACCCGCTCGATGCTCGGCTCGTCCAGCACTACTCGATAGAGCCCCTTGAGCTCTCCGGCAGCGATGCGAATCACCTCGTTATGCATCAATTCCATGCTGTCCTCCTCGATGCGATCGGGTTGAAGGCAAGGAAATCCGAGGGAGAGACAAACTCAATGGGCAGGTGTGGCCTCCAGCCACGACGCAAATCCAACGGCAGTTCGCGAGTCCAGACCGACTGCCAAAACGCGACTTGCGCGTACTCGAGACCTTGTCCTAAACGCTCGTCGATACGGTCAAGTACGTAAGTCAAGGGAAAGCCCGAAAGCTGACGAGCCAAGGCGGTTGCAGCGCGCTTTGCGTCTTCCGCGATCGGTTCTCCCTGCCACCATTGGAACGAGGTCCGAAGGGTGAGCTCGATCGCTTCGTCGTACTGGTCTGGAGTGATGAACAGCCACTCGACATCTCGTGCTAACCAGTACGCGCGCTCGATGGCTAGAAGCTTCTTTTTCGACTCCTCCTGCTTGGCTGTTGGCTTGCATGCCACAGCCAGCAACTTGCGTGTGCCGGTCTCGTCCATCAGCGTGAACAGCAGGTCCGTGGTGAAGACCCATGGGGCAGAGCGCCCATTGCCGTTCACGCGGGGATGCCGATAGCCAAGTTGGCGTGCTATCTCGATCGTGCCGGGGAAGCCTGATTTGCCCAGTCGGACGTCATACGCGCCCAACTCATGACACGCCGACTCCAGGCTCAACGGGAATTGCTCTCTGAGATCGTCCGAGCCAGGTGTCAAGGGCGTGAACAGGCTGGCCACCCACTCGTCGTCACTCAGCAGGTTCCGCTGGCGACCACCCCACGTCATCAGGTGGGAACGGCCGAGACTGGCCGGATCGCCGCGGCTAACGCCATGCCACGGGCGATATCGGATGTAGGTTCCGTGTCCGCGACCCTCTTTGCGGAATCGGTCGAGCAAGTCGGGCGTGAACAGTTTGGTTGTTCGCATGCAGTTCCCCTCGCTGTCGTGGCCACGAACGCACGGCGACAGCGCTTTGAAAAGTTCAAGGCGAAAGGGGAATTGACGGCGCCCGTTCGGGTCCGTAGACTGAGCGTCGATAGCAAAAAGTCCTGGGCAATCCCCCCGGCGGAAGCGGCGTCACAACTGGTACTTGTGACGCCGCTGTTCTTTGGGCCTACGACGTGTTCATGCCGACCTCCTTCCTCATTGGTGAAGTTGGTGAAAGCGGGTGGGAAGTCACGTCGTCCGCCGAGATCTGTTCAAGCGAGGGCCTGCCAAGCAGCGACGTGAACCGAAGCAGCGCCAACTTCTGTCGGCGCGCGTCCCCGCTCGATGGATTTCTTGCGGCGCAGTGCTGGAGGCAAGCGAGCGGGGCGATTGGTCTCGACCGAATCGCCGGGCGCGGGAGGCATAGCGATCGCCCGTCTTCGCTGACAAGTGAAGGCCGTCTTGACCCGCGGCGATGAGGTGCTACGCTGTGCTTGCGACGGCTGAGGTAGCTCCTCGGCTTCCGGGGGACAGGCCCTTGAGAGAGGGTCTGTCTTCTGGATCTCACATGGATACCTCCCGAAGACGGGCCCGGAGGTGCTCAACCGCCTCTCTAGGCAGTTGAGGGGCCGCTGAACGAATCTCGGCCAAAAGTTGCCGGACGCCCGGCGCCAGGTGCGCGTCGTGGGTCGAGGCAGCGCGCTCAGCCTCTGCCAAGGCGACTAGCTGCTGTACGTGCTCTGGGCGGAGTTGGAGCGCCGTGGCGATCCGCACTGCGGTCGCACGTGGCGGCGCTACGCGCCTGCCGTTTTCGATCTCGGAGAAGTAGCCGGCGGCTACCTTTGCAGCGCCCGCTACGGCCGCCTGCGAAATCCCGAGCTGAGTCCGATGTGTGAACACAGCTTCTCCGAAGGACCAAGGCGAGCCGTCCGAGCTAGATGCTGTGCGCTGACCGAGTGTTGGGTCGTGAGGGAGGTGTCGCTGCGCGCGTCGATCTGACATCCTGCGAAGCTACCGAAGGCTTCGCTACGCAGCGAGGCAATTCCGGGGGAAACTCCCCCCAGTGATTTGCACGCGGAACCATGGGATCGAAAGCCATCAAGCCCACAGAGGCGATCGACAGCGACGACTTTGAGATTCCGTTGCGACGGCTGCGCCAGCCCGCGACGATCAACCTCTTCAAGCTCGGCGTCCTTGAAGAGGCACATGTTCCAGGCACGCATCAGACGAAGGAGGTGATGCAGGCCATGGCCGTCGTAGGACTGGACGGAACCCTTGACGCCCGCACCTGGAAAGGATGGTTCGGCGAGCCACGCCCGCGTCGAGCCCGAAGCGATGGTATCATGGTGCTTGATCGATATCTCGACGTCGTCCAGGACCCGCGAAGAAGTCATTTTCCAAAGGCAGCACCGACAAGCCGCTTCTTCGTTGCGCTACTCGAGGGCGGACTGGCTTCAAGGCTCCTTGAGCCCACAGAAGCGAAGCTGCCTGAGATCGCCTTGGCTCAGCGTGCGCTTGAGTACACGCCCGAGTCCACCGTTCATTTGCACTTCGACGCCATCGAGGCAGTTTCTATGTCAGAGGGCAACGGCGACGTCAGCTGGGAGAAGGTCAAGGCCCTATCCGCGAAGCGCGTGATGCAATTGCTACATAAACGCTGGTCGCCAAGAGGCGGCACGATCTATCGCGAGCTCACTCCATACCTAGAGCTGAAATGGACTCGGGCCGACGCTGACGAGCGAGCGCAAATTCTGAACCGCTATGAGCAACTCAAGCCCAACATGTTCGCAGCTCATCGCCGGGCTGTGCCGTACCCATATTGGGATGCTGCTGGGATTTCCGGTGATGAGCCCGAGGGGTTCGTGCATCGCCTGCTCTTCGGGCTGTCAACAGATAGCGAGTTCTTGGTGGCCGACAGGTTTCAGGCTTGGGCGCTGGATCTGGCAAGTGCAGCTTTCGCGATGCACGCGCTGGCATGGACCGATCGCTACCAGACCCATGGTCCGCGCGTCGGTCCCGAACTGATTTTCTGGCGAGCGTTCGAGCAGCTCTACTTGTCCGATGAGCCGGAGAATGTGATCCACGACGGCCTCGTAGCTGCGCTTCAAGTCATCGACGCAAGCTGCACCGACGACACCCTCGGCACCTTGCATCGCGCTCGACGCTGGTACAGAAGGTGGCTATCCGACCTCGGACTCGAGTTGGGCGCGGTTGCCGAGACGGTTCGCCGATGCTGGCGCGTTCGGCCGATTGTTTACCGGGGGGGATAGTTTGGTGCACCGGGGCGATTCACACGTCGCCGACGGACAACCAGCGGCGACTTCAGACTGTCTACAGCCGTTCGGATTGAGCGGCTGAATGTCGGAGTCGGCCCATAGCTACCATCCAGGGGTTGCCGTCTGAAACTTGACGCTGGCTGATCGTCGTACTGATGGCCACCTGTTCCCAGGGGCTGACGGCATCGCAATCGGGGGTACCTTCGACGCCGCGGGCTGAACGACTGCAGCCGCAGCCAGCGAACTCACCCTTTCGACCCGCACCGCGTTCGGGAGGGAGGATTCATCGCCCGAAAGCCGTCGCTCGAGGCCATCGGACTTCGGAAGCTCCTTCGGCGCTCGTTGCGGTGGATCAGCACGAACGAGCCTTCTCCGATCTGGACAACTACTGGACTTAGTGAGTGGTATCTCCAGGTCCCGCGACACGGCCCTAGCGGCGGCGAATAGTTGTTGGCTCGCGGAACCGCGCGAGGGCTTCGGCCCAAAGTCGCACGTGGCATCTAGCAAGTGCCGTGCGGTACGCTTTGTCGCCTGCTGATGTTGTCAAACGAGCGCTGACCAGCTATGTTTCGGCACAAAGAAATGGGGAGGAGGGAATGGCCGCTGCCCACGTCAGGCAGGCGAGGCCCGAAGGCCAGCCTGAGCAACTCGAGTCGACGCCTGGAACGAGCAACCAATCTGCTTGTGCACTGGTTCTCTTTGGAATCCTTTCGTGCACGGGGGCACAGGCCCACTACTTCTCCATCAATAGCCCTTCCACGGCTGGCGCAGTGCTGGGTAACGCGTGCCAGCGCTATGCGCTAGCGGTTGCGCTTGCATGGCAACGCGATCCGGCGTTTCCACTGGGGCAGTCAGAGCAGATTCTGCAGGCTCAAGCTGGCTTGGAGCAGGCCGCCCAACAAGCGCGGTACGCGCGTGCAATCGGCAGTCTCAGCGCACCTGACGCTCGCGCCATCAGTCATGGCGATCTCGCTGCGGCCATCGCTTCCTATACGAGAGGCGCATACGCGCTGCGCTCGGTCGATGTCCACCCGAATGATCTTTGGAAAACGCTGGTGGCCCGCTTGGCGTCATCCCGTTCCATCGATGATCGCATTCAGCCACTAGGTGTCAACGTAGCGACGCCAGTTCTGCTCTCGGCGCGACGCGCAGAAGGTGCCTCCTACTCATTCGGCCATCTCATCCCGGTCTTCTCGACGAGAGCGGGTGGCAATCCGCAATTGCTCGTGCTGCGTGCAAAGACGCGATTCGCACGCGACATCCGCTCAGGCGGTGAGGCTGCGAACGGACGAGACGTCGAATGCACGCCGGATGCGGCTGACCCGACGCTGTTTGACTCTGACTACGTTGTTCGTCTGATGTGGATGCCATCAAGCGCATTTGACTGGCATCGATATGGAGATCGCGTGCGGGTGTTCTGGCTTGAACGGAGCGTGGTGCGTGCAAGGTAATCCCGGTCGTCCCGATCTGAACGAGAGCGAAAGCTTCATCTCAGAGCTGCCTTCGGAGAGGGCTATCGACGTACCTGCTTGCAACTTGCGGCGACGTGAGTTCATCGGGGCGGCCGCGGGCGCAGCGGCGGTCGTTTCAGGTGCGCCGGCTCGAAGCCAGGCAAGTCCTGCCGACGAGGAACTTGTCATCCAGCATCCCGCTGACGCGCTACTCGATGTCGAAGTTCGGTATCGCGGAGAGGCGTGGCGGATACCGCGCAAAGCGTTCGGCGAAGCGGCGAAGCTGCACATCGACGACAAGGATGCAGGCCAGCGCTACGTCAGAGTGAAAGACGCCCAGTGGCGCGATGGTGCGCGCTTTCAGTTGGAGTTCGAGTTTGCCGCTGCGACAGAAGGGTGGACGATTGCCCTGCGCAGTCAACGGTGGCCTGTCGCAGGCACCACGCGGTTCAATGCGGTCAGGCTCGCGAAGTGGCTCGCTGATACCGAACAGCTTCGTACTAACCTCTCGAGCGCCGCCGCTTGTGAAGCCCTCAAGTCCGTACTCGGCGCGACGATGCAATGTCGGAGCCCGATGGCACTCGGCATCGGTAGGCCGTTGATCTGGAGTGGTGCCGCGGTCGGCAAGCCCATGACGACGCTGCTAGGCCCGCGGGCAGAAGTGCGCGAAGTGAGGTTTCGACGCCTTCAACAAGCCCAAGCGACTCCAGACTCGCCTGCTACTCCAGCAACGCGCACGGTCGAGGCGCAGCCGCTGCAGGCGACCGTTGCAAGCGCGGAGGGGTTGCCACTGCCCGGCGCTCAGGCCCAGACCGTCTGGACGCGCAAGGACGCACGGATCTGGGTGCAGCACGCCTCGCGCTTGGAACTGACATGGACGTCTCCTGATCGCCGCGAGGCGCCACTTTCGCTTGAGGTTCGCGGAGAGGCGCTGTTGGGCATACGGGAAGGTCGAGAGGATGAGGGGCCCATACGCAGCCCTGCATCGACGCTCACGTTCCATCAGACCGCGACTGAAATCCGTGCCTCGCTTTCGCACCCATTGCCGCCGCAACCTCAACGCTGTCGCAGTCGCAAAGCCCAGCTTGTGATCTCGGGCGGCTGCAAGGCGACTTGCGAGCCTTGCGGCGTGTTGATAGTGGAAGCGAAGCAAGGCGTCTTGCAGCGCTTTGGTGGGGCGGTGCGTCTCCATCAGGCATCGGTCAAGTTGGCGGGCAGCGATTTCGATGCGCTTCGATTCCCCGGCGAGGAGGGCGAACCGGCCCTTGTGCGCCTTCATGGCGTTCCGCCTCCGGAGTGTCCGTCGCTGGAAAGTGAAGTCGTGTTCGGGAGCAGGGCGTCTTTGCGCCTTGGCCTGAACCGCGCTGAGGTTGAAGCTGCACGCGCACTCGATCTCATGCACCTGCGCTTCAGATTCCACGGCCTCACTCTGCTGGTCGATTCAGGCGTACCGGTGATCGTGCGATCTGCGCCAGCGGTTGCGCTTGCTTCGGCAGGGGCCGCCTCCCGATCGGCCGTCATGACTGTGGAACTGCCACCTCAGCATGTCGCCGAGCGCGCCTACTTCAGGGCGCTTGATGCAAGCGGCAAGGCGGGACGGCAAGAAGTCGTCTTCCTGCCCAACGTGGTGCTTGACCTGGATCGCGCGGTAGCGGCCGAGTTGCTGCGCGAAGATCCGAATCGAAAGGATGAGGCAGTCCGTTTCGAACCTGACAACGCGGCGCACTGGCGCCTGGTGGAAGGTCTCAAGGACCGCATTGATCCGTTCTACCGTGCGTTTCGCGCGGAGTTCGCGCAGCGTCCGAACCTGACCAAGTTCGGCTGGGATATCGGCAATGGGAGCAAGGAGTACATCGGCGGTCGTGACTTGCTCGATCGCTTCAGCGAATCAGAACTTGCGGATTACCACAGGGAGGCCCGTGAACTCCTGCGGGCCCTCCAGCAAAAAATGGACACCTCGGGGGATCCTGAGGCTCTGGAAGAGGTGGCCGGTGCGCGCCTGTCTGGCCCCTCGCGCGTCTCTTTCCGAGTTCCCGACAGCGCCGAAGCGGGCCAGACAGTTTTCGACTACACGTTGCGGGACCTGACGGACTGGTCCGATCTCGACCTGAATGTGCAACGTCGAGCGGAGGCTGTCACTGCTCGACAACTTGCCCAGCACCCGGACTGGAAGAACAAGGTACAAGCGCAGAAAACCAGCGATCTCGCTGCGGCATTGCACTACCAGTTTCAGGACCTTACCACCACAACGGCCGCCGGACGCCTGGTAGACATCGTCGGAACGCTGAAGGCCCCGAAGCCTCACGAAACCGCCATCGAACTGCCGTTTCGCCTCCACCTGTCGCCCGCCCAGACTGCCCGTTGGCGCGTCAGCAACGCGCCGGCTCCTCGTGAAGACGGAAGCGCCGGTGTGCCCTTGTGGCAGATGACCTTGCATGAACCAACCGGGCACAGCACGGTACGCGCGATCTGGTCCGATGATTTTCAGGCGACAGCGTACCTGCCATCGAGCGACGCCAAACGAGGCAAGGTCCCTCGACGCGGAGCGCAGGCGCCATGGCTGCGGCACTCGTCCGATCCCTCCCTCGCCAACCGGCCGTTTCGAACTTCGATGGACGCGTACGACCGGCACGAGATCGTCGGGTTGTCGTCGATACATGGCTTGCCGGTTCTGCCCCGCGTCCTACCTTCTGGCCAACTCGACTCGCATCAACTAGAACCGCCGGAAGAGTTTCGGCTCACCGATGCTGACATTGGCGCGGACAGACAGGCGATCTACCTTCCGCGAGCGCTCAATGTCCACGAACTCTCGCTCTCCTGCCTCGGCGGCAGCCTCAACCTCGACACCTCGTTTGAGCCTCCAGCGGCACTACGCATTGGTCGCAAGGAGCCGATGTTCGACGCGTTCTCTCTGGAGCGTTGGCGGCACCGCGCCGTCCTTGGGCGCGACATCGAGGTGGAGGTTGTCTACAAGGGCTTCCTCTTTCCGCTCGGAGTGCGTTGCTCGCTGGTCAAACTGACGGAGCGTCGCTTCCTTGGCAACCCTGTGGGCGGGCACCCGACAGCCTACCTTGTCCAGCGCATGTTTCTGCGCATTGGGCGGCCTGACAAGACATTCCCTGCACTTGGACAGCCTGATGGGGGCAGGCGCTGGCCCGCCGAGCACCTGCGAGTCCTGACCCGCCGCACTCCCGACATTCTTGACGCGACCTCTCCGAGCAGCATTCCGAGCGAAGCTCAGTTGTCTGCTCGCGCGCACACGGACCGTACCGGGCGCCTGCGGCTGCGCCAGCAGGATCGAGGACTCATGTTCTGGCCGCGTGCGAGTGATGGCCAGGACATCCGCTTTGAAGTGCAGATCGACGATAGCGCCGGTTCTGTACTGTTCCCGCTGATCTTCGCTGACAACACCGCAGTCAAGGACGAGAAGACGCTAGAGGCACTCGCGGCGTACTACAACCAACTCGGTACCGAGCGGCCAACCAACTCGCGCGAAGACGGGAAAGCGACGGATAGGAGTCGACAGCAGTCGCTTCTGCTGCGCACCGTCAATCATGGTGGCGCGCGCCGCCGCTACGCCCCTGAATCAGCGTCCGGTCAGAACACGCACACTACGCATCGCTGGAAGCTCTCGGTCGAAGGGCGCTCGCTTCAGAATCCTGCGGCCGGTCAAGCCGGCGGCAATGCGTACTTCGTCACCGACCCGGTGCTGGAAGGGGCCGACCAGCCGCCTTTCTATCCGGTGCTCGAGGAAGCTGAGTTATCGCTTTCGCAGGTGGAGCGCTTCTCCGGCGCAAGCGTCTCCCCGGTCAGGGCCCGCTACGCCTCGGGTTACGTTGCGTCCGGATTCGATCCCGGAGCAAATCGGACATCGGTTTACCTCGACCTGATCGACCACGTGCCGATGTGTTTTTCGGGGCAGGGCGCGACCAACGGACGGCTTTATGCGCCTAACGGTCACCGAAGTGGTGGAGTTGCCCAGCCAGAGTCGGTTCAGAACGCGGTGTCGGCCGATAACGGACCGGTATCGGTCACATACGAGGCAAACCAGGTTCCGCGATTTGATCCGAAGGACTTCTTCAGCAGCAACGCGAAGATCCTCGGCTTCGTCGACCTGCGAACCGTTCTCGAAGACTTTGTCGCCCCGAAGCTCGAGGAACAGGTCGAGTACTCAGTTGCGGGATCGCTGCGCCAGGTGGCGTGTGGTGACCTGCTGTCAGCGGTAAGGCAGGCTGTAGAGCAACTTGTTCGGGAAGTTGATCGGGCGAACGATCGCATCAAGAGCCACGGCCAGACCGTGCAGTCTGGCGCCGTCCTGCTTCAACTCTATCCCGACGTAGGCCAAGCTGCCATGGCATGTCGGGCCGCAGTGGGCGAGGCAACTGCTGCGTGCGCACCGGGCGGGGACGAGAAACTGCCACGCGCGTTGAGTGGCGTCTACGAGACGGGCAGGCGACTGACTGCTGCGCTGTCGCGTGCATCTCGCGACCCGCTCGCGCCGGTGCGCGAGGAACTACGGAAGGTCATTCGCCAGCACCAGCTGAATCTGACCGGCGACGTCGGACTGCAACTGGAGAAAGCGCTTCCCGGAGAGGCCGGCAAGTTGGTACTGGCACAGGTCGCCGAACTACTCTCGCACGAGAGGTTCGAGAACTGGCGCAGGCTAGTGTTCGCCTATCCGCTACCGCCGCAGAACATTGGCCTTGATGACATTGCCGCCGCCATCGACGGATGGATGGCGCAGGAGTTCGCTGCGCTGCGCAAGGAAGGAGGCCCGGGCCGGTTCGAGGATCTTTCGAGGCAAGCGACGCAGAAGGTGAGAGATCGGGTGTTGGCCCGGATTAAGCAGGCATCGGAACTACACCCGAAGGCCGCCGACGCGCTGGAGGCGTACCGCGCGCGCGTGCAGGCTGACTGGATTGGACCATTGCTTCCGCACGCACTGAAGGCTGTCGGTCAACTCCATGACGCGACCTCAGGCCTCATGTCACTGCTGCAGGGGCGAGCTGCGTGGGCCGTGGCAGACGTTCACGCCGCTCTCGAAGGCATTCGCGGACAGCAGCGGGCATGTGAGGATGCCCTTCAGACGCTCCTGGAAGCAGCGCTCCCAGGCGATGTCAACGTCGTGCCGAAGGAACTTTGCGAAGAAGGCGCGACGCTGCTGCAGAACGCATTGCTCGCAATGTGCTTCGACAGTTCCGATCCTGTTCTCAACGCTTGCCGCGCAGACGGCGTCGACTCGCGCATCGAAGTGCGAAAAGCGCTAAAGGGCGACGTGGTCCGAACCCGACTCGAGCAAGTCAAGGAGGAATCTGCAAAAGCCTGGATCGCTAGGCTTGAGGCCCAACTGACGGCGATAGTCAACCAGCTGAGCACGATCTGGCAGAGGCTTTGCCGAGAAGCAGATGAAGTCACTCAAGTTCGCAAGGCATTCACCAGCGACGACCCTTGGGCGAAATCTGCGTGCAAACCGGTGGCAAGGGAAGCGCTGTCACTGCTCCCGCGGCTTGAGACAGCACGTCGCTCTGTCTTGACCTCGGCCCGAGAGGCACTTGATGGTCTGAGCAAGGGGACTGGCGCTCTTGTCGCTGTGCTCTCGAGCGCACCGGCTTCCGAGGATCTGCCTGCAGCATTGGTGGAGGACGTGTGGCGGGAGTGCGCTCGTGCACTTGGTCGCACCATGCTGACGGTCTTGCCGTGGATCGGGCAGGCGAGTCTGATTGGCGGGGGGGCCGGCGAGGCGGCGGGGCTGTGGCACTGGGGAGAAGACAAGAGTCGGCGCGCTGAACTTGATCGCCTGCTGAAGGGCCTTCAACGCCTCGCCGGAAGATATCCCGGCTCATCGCTCGGTCAGGCTGCGACAAAGGTGCTCGAAGAACTCAGGGCATCCGACCGCGGGATCTCTGCAATCGCTTCGCAATACAAGTCTGCGCTGCAGGCGTTGACGTCGAGTGCCAGTTCTCGAATGATCCCTGCCCAACTGACGCAACAAATCATCGACAGCGCTGCGAAAGTGGAAATGCTGGCGGCGAGCACTTCGACGATCGAGCAATCCGTGCAGCATTTGCTAGCGCGCACGCTGATGGCGCAGGCCGACGCTGCAGAGAGACTGGTCAGGTTCGGCTGGCAAATGGTCGCGCCGGTACTTAAGGGTGCGGAGGTGATCGACGCCGCACTCCTGGCGGCCTGGGAGAACCTGAAGGCCCACATTCCCAAGGGCAAGGAACTTGGCCCCCTCGAAGCGTTCCTCGCCAAGCTTCTTGGACGTCCATTCGTCGAAGGTTCTCCTCTGCATCGCGCGGCGGAGGCCCTGGAGAAAGAGAAGCAGCAACTCCAATCGATCAATAGTCTCGCTGCACCAGTTTCGCTTCAGGATTTCGCAGATCGGCTGTCTCGAGCGCGGAAGATTCTGGTCCAGTTGCGAGAGGACGCGGCCGCTGTCCGCCTGGTGCGTGGCGTGGAGACGCTGACGCATACCGTGCTGAGCGGGGACTTGGCCAACCTGGTTGACCTGGACGCGCCACGCCGGATGTTGGAGGACCAACTCAAGCAACTTGTCCCGACCCGGATCTCCACACGCTACGAGTTCGGGGCTGACATAGCCAAGTCTGTGGCAGGAGGGCTGTTCCAAGTCGAGGAGGCGCGAAGCGCGACGGGGAAAGCCGAGCAGAAACACCTGTACCTTGAGGCTGAGACGGCAATCTCGCTGAGCGCGCCCGTGCCCAAGGTGAAGATGCGCGGCCGCATGGCGCCATTCAGGCTAAGACTCCTGCCCAAGTTTCATGTAGCCGATCTGCACTTCAGTCCTACGACGTTCCGGTCCGACAATGGCTCGGCTCCGACGTTTGACATGAAGGTGAAAAGTGTCGATCTCGGGGAGAACGTGCAATTCCTAAAGGCACTGCAGAGTTTCCTGTCGCCTCAAGGCGACGATGGCTTCTACCTGCAGATGCTGCCTGGCATGACCGGCATCGAGGCGGGTTACTCGGTCAACCTCGGCATCATTTCATTCGGTACGCTGTCCTTTATCAACGTGTCGCTCGGCGTGGGCTGCTTGCTCCGTTTCGACGATGGCAAGCCGCTCTTTACTGCATCGCTTGCGCGGCGTGATTCCCCCTTCCTCATTTCGGTCGCGCCATATGGCGGTGGCGGTTATGTCGGCTTGCAGTCCGACGGGAACAAGGTCACGGCCTTCGACCTGTCGTTCGAGTACGGCGGCGTGGGAGCTTTCAAATTCGGGCCGTTGCAAGGGCAAGGGCGCATCACCACGGGACTTTTCATCCGCAGTGCCGCAGACGAGTTCCACATGGAGGGACTGTTCTACTGCGGAGGGTCGGCGCAAGTGGCCTGCTTCGGCATCGCAGCATCCTTGGCAGTACGCATGGCGCAAGGCGAAGGTGGTGCGATGAAGGGGCAGGCCACCTTCAGCTATTCATTCTCGGTGGGTCTTGCCAAGGTTCGATTCAAGGTCAACGTTGGTCGTCAGGTCGACAAGCCCAAGTCAAAGGAGGAACCGAAGCCTACCGAAGGTCAAGTGACGTCGTTGCACTTCGATGCCCAGCCTACGGTGCGCACGGCGGATGCGCGCGGTGCGCCGGCAAGCTTAAAGACGGTTGCCTACAAGCAGGGAACCATAGACGGCGCGGATCGTTTGCACGGCTCACTAGCGTGCGCTCCGGGCGATCAATACGGCGCGGTGCTCTCCAGCAGTGCGGTCTGCCAGGCGAGCAACTGGAGGCAGTACCGCGAGTACTTCGACACAAGTCTGACGCAGGAGGTCTGAGCGTGGTTCCCACACCCAGCACATACAGACGTGAACGGCACGACTGCAACTCGCACGAGTGCTATGTGTTGCCCCGCGTCGTGGCATGCGGCGCTGTACGCGGGGCGAGGGGCTGGCGTCTGCGCGCGACGCTCGCGCTGATGCCCAGTGACCAACCGGGCGGTCCGCGTATACAGATTGCGCAATGGCCCATGCAGATCGCATCAAAGCTATTACCGTCGCTCACCCTCCGCATTTCGCCTGTCAAACAGGCAACACAAGGGCGCCCACGGCCTCAACCCGACCCTTCCCAGCCAGAGATATCCTGGCGGCGGCTTGGCCTTGCGCCCGGCGAAGGACGCCACGCACAGAAGGTGCTCGACCTTTGGCAGCGAGCCATGGCTCCCTGCAATAGTGCATCCGACCCATGGGAAGATTTCCTTAGTGTCCTTCGTACTGGAGCAGCGGGGACGGCGCCCCAGGCAGCCAAGGGAACTGACGGATCGGCGCCCCCGGCGGCGACTCCCACGGCGCCCCCAGGTGCAGAAGACGAAATGCAGATCCTGTCTGTTCCGCGCTCGGACGCTGCACTGCTCATGTCCTTGATGCGAGCCCGTGACGCCACGCAGCGTTTCAGGCATGCCAAGGATCCTCACCAGAGAGCCGCATTTGGCGTGGGATGGGATCACTGTGGATATGAGCCGTGGATGGGCGAATCGCGAGATGCGTCTTGCGAGCAGTCCTTCCTTTGGCGTCCAACGGGCGAGAACGCCCCGGCAGTTTCCGCGACTGCGGGCGCAGCGTCGGCAGCCTCCGCCGCGCCGGGAGGTCCAACATCTTCCTCCCGCTCTGCATTGCCGGTTCCTGCCGAGCAGTTCAAGACATGCCTCGCGGCGGATCGTCAACATGCTGACGCGCTGCGCAGGAGTCATGCGGAGTATCTTGCCGGCATCGACCCTGCAAAGGCGCTGGACCGCAAGCGTTGCGCACCGAGCCCAATCCCCGTGCCAGGTGATGTGGCGCGCGACATTGCAAAGGCGTCCGAAGAGGACGTCCGAGTTGCGCAGTCGCGTGTTCGAAACCTGCATTCGGCTTCAACAGCGCGAGGCGAAGGCGATGACCCGGATAAGGATTCGGAGGCACTTCCGGTTGGCCAGGAAGCCGCCATGCGTCGACTGATGACGTTGCATTCACAGCCGCTTCTGCAACGCCTGTTCGACCTGACTGTTGACATCGAGTTTGAACTCGCTGAGGGCGGTCTCCTGGCGTGGCTCGAGCAGTTCAAAGCACTCGATGATCAATGCGTGCCGCATTCGGATCCCGCTGCGGCCCAGGGCGCTCGGTCTTGGTATCTGCACATCGGCGCCACCTGGTCCACGACCGAGTCACCCGCGGTATGGACCACCGCGAAACTGAGCCTCCCACCCGCGCCTTCTAGATCCGCGGAGGCGCACTTCTGGCCCTGCACGAACGAGGAGATCGATCTACGCCTTTCAAGCGCCGCTGCTTGCAGCGACCCTGCCTTGCGGGCGATGATCGAGCTCCGCGATGGCGTTGTGGACCTTGGGGCGCAGCAGCATTGCGGCGGGCCACGGTGGGATCTGACGACGCTCGATCCAATGGCCATCGAGACAGATATCCAGTCATCGCGCGCCGACCGAACTGCGCTTGCCAACGGCGGGCCGGTCCGTGCGGTCGGTCGCGCGACCCTGCGTACCTCAGGTATCTCGCTCGTGGACCGCGGTCGGCAAAGCCAGGCAATGGACGAGGCGGCTGCGCAGCTGAATCTTCTCAAGGGTGGACCACCGGTGCTGGATGCGAAAGCCCTGTGCACCGGTTATCGGATGGACGTCGGAGTTCCGAAGCGGAACAGCCCCGCAAACTACATCTGGCGATCGCTCAACGACCGGACCGTGAGATTCGGCGATCCAACCGAAGCGTCAAGTCCCTGGATCGACGAAGTGTTGAAGGACTGCTTCCGCAACGTGCCTGACGAGGTCGGCCCAGCGCTGCGCACGCTCGCTGCAGGCCAAGTTCGCACGCCGACGCGGTTGGTGAAACTAGGCAAGAGCGAGACGGTAGGCTTTGCAGAGGAAACCGTGGCGTTGTGGCAAGGGGATCTGCTCGGCATCCAATCTGGTAAGACCTCTGTGGTGGTCGACGCGCGGCACGACCTCGCCATACACACGCGCTATGGACTGCCTTCGACGCAATCGTCTCCGCGACCCCCGCTCTTGCGTCTGGGATGGCGCTATCGCATCGGGCTGCGGCCCGTGTTCGCCGGCGGCGTGTCCTTGCCGCTCTCCAAGGCTGAGAGTGCCTACGAAACGGCGATGAACAGCAGCCTCGCGCTCCCAGACACCCGGCAGTGTGCGCGCCGGTTCCTGCGCCACGAAAGGATGGAGGCTCCCCTCCTTACTCTCTTGTATGCCGACATTCAGAATCTGCGCAGGCAGGGGCGCCTTGAAACGCCCACCGCACCCGTGGCGATCGTCCGCTCCGCAAACCACGCGGAAGATGCAGCGCTAGCTACGGCCTCTGCGCATCGAATCCTGGTGGCCCCTGTCGTGCCAGAGGCGTTCGCGTCGTGGCACGGGGTGTTTGACTCATGCTCGGAGCTACATCCGCCAGACGGCCTGCGCGGTGTCGAGTTTGAGTGTGAGCCTGGCGGTGGCTTCCCTATGCTCGATTCGAAGTACCGAACGACGAACGATCCGGAAGAGGCAGTCCGAACCGATGCGGTGTTCAAGCCGCGGGGGGGTGTTTTTTCAGGGCGGCGCGAGCGGTTGCCCTACTACCCGGATCCGGCCGTACGCGGGATGGTCTTGGCCTTGCGTCATCGCAGGGGCAATTGCTCTTGGCTACACGGCCAGCCCATCAAAGTTGATCTATACGCTGGCGGCGCGCTTGCGTATCCGAATCCGGCGGTTGTATTGGTGGAGGTAGAGGCGAGCGGCCGAGCCAGCGGTGCCACGCAGGCGATCCTACAGCACGACCGACTTAGGGATGTCGGCGTGCTAGACGCGCAGGGTCGGTTCCGAACTGCATCCCTAGCCGGGTGGGGTCCCGCATCTGCCGAAGTGCCCGCCGTTCGCGTACGAATACTGCTGGCGCCTGGCGAAGACTTCGATCTGGTCAGCTGGTTTGTCTCTGATGCGGCGACCTTGTATCGCTGGTTTGACATTGTTGAATCAGCCGCGCTGGTTTGCGACAGCCTGGGGTGCACGCTTGATGGCGGGGGCGAGTCCGCCCAGCCGATGGCGCGGGGCTTCAAGGTCCTGTGCGGTGGCAGCCTGCCGAAGCTGCAGGTAGGGCCAGCGACTGGCGGGGTCACAGCAACCAGCGGCCCGCTTTGCGGCAGCGGTGGTCTTCCCCTGCCGGAGGCGGAGCAAGTCCGCCGGATGAGCATTGCATTGCACCGCGAGATGGTCAAACGGCCGGTCCCGGAGGTAGCGAGCTGGAGTGTGCTGCGCGTAGTGCATGCCGTGTCGCGTCCGGTCGTGGCACCGCGTTTCGCAGATTCGGAAGGCCAGGAGGGCATCAAGGTCCTACGGACCAACTTCCGCGATGAAACTACGCGCCTGCGCTGGCTAGCCAAGAACCCCGTCTCGAGTTGGAAGACTCCGTGGCCCGGCAAATGGAAGCCAAGTGGCAGCGATCATCCTCCCGGAGAAAGCGATCCCGATCTTGCCGATGCCGCCACTGACGTCCTGATTGGTGGATCCGTGCTTGTAGAACTAAATACCACCGGGGGTATCGAGATTGAAGGCGAGATG
The DNA here is from genome assembly GCA_964622685.1 of uncultured Methylibium sp. Classification (GTDB taxonomy): domain Bacteria; phylum Pseudomonadota; class Gammaproteobacteria; order Burkholderiales; family Burkholderiaceae_C; genus Methylibium. The sequence goes on along the minus strand of CAZUUU010000002.1, from coordinate 47,010 downwards.
CCCTTCCCGGCGCACGGTCGCTTTGACGACCCAGCTCGCCGCATGACCGAGGCCGAGCGGGCCAGAGGCGTCTTTCCGAGTCATCCCGAGCAGACCTGGGGCTTCAAGGTGGACATCGAAGGAAACGTCACGTTGCCGCGTACCCGCGTATGCATGCTGCGCCTCGACGATCTTGAAGAGCCTTCGACAGCGTCAGAGCGGGTAGAAGGCCGAGAGCCGCTGGACGTGCTGTTTTCCACGACCGCAGTGGCACTTGGTTCATCAAACTTCGGTCCCCCCGAGCAGACGTCCCTTCGGCGACCTACGTCGCGGCATGTGTTTGCTGACACCAAAGCGAGGCACGTTACGCTGAGCATGACGGCGTACTCCCGCTTCGGAGAGATGATGGGTGAGGCGCGCGGCCGCAAAGCGCGGCATACAAGCATCACTGACGAGAAGAACACGATCGGCATCTGGATTCCGTCGATGAAGCGTCCAGATCGAATCGATCCAAGAACGCTGGTACCGACCTTTGTGTGGTCGAGGTCCGATTCGAGAGCAGTTCAGGTTGAGCGGCGCTGTCGGATCAGATTGCGCCTGCAGCGGCCTTGGTTCTCCAGCGGAGAAGGTGAGCGCCTCGGCCTGGTGGTGTGGCCGCACGACCTTAAGTCGCGGCACAGCGCGCTTCTGGCCGGAAACGTAGCACCGGGCGAGAGTGGTCCTGATCGTGTTTGGGACTCCAGTTTTGACGACGCTGCGCTCGGCAGAGGCGGCTCATACGTCACCCGCTGGGGTGCCGACCCGATCCGGAAGGGGCCGGTTCCGCAAGGATGGTTCATGCCGCGTGAGGCGTTCCGTGACCTTGATCCTTCTCCCTCAGGCGAGCCTGCTCGTGCTGAGTGGATCTCGGGGGTGAACCTGCCGATACCCGGCGGAGACGAGTTTCGGCAGGGGGGCGACCCCCTCCAGCCAGTGAAGGGGGGCTCTCCCGAGCGACATGAGAGATTCCTCAAGGTTTCATTGCTTGCCTACGTGCCCAAGTTCGATTGGCGCGAAGAGCAGTGGTACGTGGACCTGGACATAGATCCACTGGATTTGCCGGATCCGTTCGTTCGACTGGGACTTGTTCGCTATCAGCCCAATGCGCATCCGGACTTGCAAGTATCGGAGCCAGTGGTTGAGTGGGTGCAACCGATGCCGCGTCGAACGGTGAGCGTCGTCTTCGGCAAGCGAACGGGCGACGGCTACCCGGTAACCGTGGAAGTGCGCGGACGAGGATCGCTGCGCGCCGGCAATGATCAGGCGATCAGTCTGCCGCACGAGGAAGGGCCGCACGTGCTTCAGCGGCATCGTCCAGTCGTGCGCATGCGCGTCATGCAAAAGGACAAAGCGGTTGGCCTCGACTTGGAGGGAGAATGCGTTGCACTCGACTCCGGCGGCCAGCCACTGGAGTGGGACAGCGGGCTCGACCATGACGAGGGCGGGATTCCGCAGCCACGCCGCACGAACGAGGGGCTCTCCTGGACGCACACGTTTCTTCTCGCTGAGGATCCTGATGCCTCCGGCGCGGGCAAGTTTGCGGTGTTCGTTGAGGAAGTGGAGCGCAGACGCCACACCACGTACCGCAGCGCGGACGGAAATGAGGAGACCAATCTGACCAAGGCTCGCGAGGACCGCGAACTGGCTGAGAGCGGGGCCCGCTTCATGGCCCATGTACCACTTAGGCGCAAGGAAGGAGAACGCACATGATCAAAAAATCGTCCGCCTGTCTCGCAATGCTGCTCATGCAGGCGGCGGGGTCAGCATTTGCAGACCCCGGCTTTGCGGTCAAGCCGACTGGACAGGCGCTCAGCAGCACCTGTCAGTCATACGCGCTTGGCCTTGCCCTAGCCTTCAAGAAGGATCCCGGATTCAAGGTTGGAACCGCCGCCGAGTTGCGAGGCGTCGAACTTGCAATCCGCGCGGAGATCAAGAAGGCTTCTGGAGGAGCCAGCGTCAATCATGCGCACGTGCAGAAAGGCTTCGAGGCTTACACCGGCGGGCGATACAAACTGGTCTTCAAGGACATTTCAGAGGCTGAAGTCGGTTCCGAAGCTGGAAAACGTTCGGGGGTAAGCACGGGCGCAGTGGTACCACCTGCTTTCCTCCTCGGCGTAGCCGTGAAGGATGTGGTGCTGGCCTCTGCCACGCGAATCGGCACAGACTCCTATGGCGACGGGCACATCTTCACCATCCTAGGCAAGGATGGCCCGCCCAATTCCAACGAAAAACTACTGATCCTGAACAGCGCCGTCAAAGTGAAAGACTTGACGAGGAATTCTTGTACAGAGGGGCTACCTGACGATCCGGGACCCTACACGGCAGAACTGTCCTGGAAGTCAGTTCAAGAAATCACGTTCAAGCAGTTCGGCGGCAAGGTACGGCTCTGGACAGTCGAGAAGACCTAGGCGACCTGCCGTTGGACCTGCGCTGCCGCACCGGCGAGCCCGTTGGTCTTCTGGCCTCGCTGTGGGCGAGGCCGCGCCGTGGGACGCCGTTTGGCCGAATTCACGATAAGAACCTTGCGACCTAGATCTTGTTGTCGACTCAAGATCAAGCGGAGCTGTGCGGTGTCGTTAGAAATTAGATTGTGGGCGCTCGGGTGCTGGAGTTACGTGAAGGGGCCGAGGCCCAACTTGACGAGAGGCGCGAACCGGCTTGCGATGGTCGCCGTGCGCCCATCACTTCCTCAATGTTTTGAGCTCCGTTCGAGGCACCTCAACGGTCCAGGGGTGTTGCGCTTCAGATCTGAGACCGCCTTGTGTTCAGACCCCCGCGACCGGCTCTGCATCACGTGCAACCGGCAAACGGATCCACCTAGAGCCGCTCATTTCAACTGGAGATCGCAGGGGCGGGTCTCCGGCACCCGATACTTGGAGAACAGCACGAACAAAGCGCCTTCGAGATACGCCGAAACGCCGTCCGATGCCGCGTTGCCGGTAAGGCGGCTGTAGTCCAAGCTGCCATGGTCGGCGCCAAGTTCACCCCAACGCCGCACGTCTTCACTTGGAGGCGAAACAGGCTGCGGAGTTGTCTGCAGCTCCTTTACAGTTCCATCCGCGATCTTCTCCTTCTTCTTGGCCAAGTACCTCGCCGGCAACTCGCGATACCGTTTGTCACCTGTGTCTGCGGACCGCATGCGCATGTACAAGTAGTGCTCGGCAGCCGTGATGGACAGGTCGTTGTGCGAGTGAGTGACCCTGCAAGGCTGCAATGCGTTGAACGCACCCTCCAGCTCAGTGAGCGGAACGCCCTTCGGGGGTTTGATCGCCTTCTGTGTGGTGGACGCTAGAAGCGTTCCAAGGCTGGCGGCAGATGCCCCCTTGTCGTGTTTGATACCCAGGGCTGTCAGTGCCCATCGGTTGGCCGTTTTCTCATCGAAAGTGGGCGCATCTTGAGCCTGCGCTGCGAGGGGGAGACACAGCAAGACCAACGAGACGCCAACCCTGACCCGCACTGCGGAGGGGAACATGTCCAAAGCACCTCTCAGTCTATTGAAGGCGTCCGCGAAGGCATTCAGAAGAGATCGCTGCGCCACTTTTGGATATCCTCTTTCGGTTGATCACCAGAACTAGTTTGCATTGTATGGAAGGCGGAACAACGCAATCGCGGCTTGAAGGTCATCCAGAGCGGCTACTGCACCAAATGAAGTGACTTGAGTTAATGAGTCGCGCGTGCGCACACTGTGGGCCTGCCTGGTTCAATGTGACGCGCAGCGCGCGCATGCCGCCTGGAACGGCTTCCAACGGGGCAGCGAGCTGGTCTCACACAGTCTTGCTGCAGAGCCGCCTCACAGGACTCATCTGAAGCGCGCGACGGATTTTTCTTTCGATTGGAGGCGGGGCAGCTATGGGCTGCAGGGAGCCCCATGCAAGGCGTTTACGACTCCATTTGGTGAGCACGGTGCCTCGTGGGCTTGGCAGACCCCTGGTGTTTTCGACTTCGCGGAGTCATGTGGCCAAATCGCCACGCCGGATCGCTAGGCTTTTCGCGGGGTGCTGTTTACGAATCTATTTGGTCAGAACAGGAGGGTGGGGTCTGGCGCGAGGCGCGCGTCGGCGACGCCCGGGGCGGCCTGCGCGGTCGAGGCGAAGCCTCCTCGCAGTGCAGGGCGGTCATCGCCCCGCGCGGACCCCGTGCGAGCCGAGCCCGGTGGGGCAGATGACAGGCAAAGCCGTAGTACGGGATGCTGTCGACATAGGCCACCTGGACCACGGCCTGCGGGCCCAGCTCGCGGCTGTCCCAGATGCCGCCGTTGCGGTCGCAACGATGGTTCCGGTTGGGTTCGTAGCAATACTGCACGTGGATGAAGGTGTTGCAGGCGTTCTTGAGTTGCGTGCCAGCGTAGGCGGGGCCGCGAAGGAAGCGGACGCAAGCCCGCGCATCGTGTTCCTGGGTCGGGACATGACCCAGACCCGCGGCCCGCGCGCTTGGCAAGGCGGCGCCTTGGAGCAGCACCCCGACGAGGGCCAGCAGCACGGTGCAGGCGCGGCGCGGCGTCATGGCGCTTCACGACCGCAGGTCTCGCGGTAGGCTGCTTCGGCATCGGCGACACGCTGCTCGTAGCGTGCATGGCGCTGGGCCAGACGACGGTCGCGCTCGACGGTGTCGGCCAGCTGGCGGCAGCGTCGCTGCAGTGCGGTCGCAGGCGTGCCGGGTCGGGCCACCACGGGCGGGGTGGCCGGCGGCGCGGCGCTGGCGCTCTCGGCCGCTCGTCGGATGCGCAAGGTGGCGGAGCTGTGGGGTCGGACCAGGCCGCGCGAGGCCAGCAGCAGCGACAGGTCTTCGCCGTCCATCAGGCATTGGTAGCCGCCCAGGTCCACTTCCTGGCAGCGTGCATGGCGGTTCGCGAGCAGCTGCCGGACCGCCTCGCGCTGCCGCGGCTCCTCGACCACGCCGTAGAGATGCATGTTCTTGCGCGCCACCTTGACGATCGCGCCGCGCGGCACCATCTCGACCGGACCTTCCCGCACCGGCCCGAAGACCAGAGGCGCGTGCTGGTCGATGGCCTCCGCGCTCGGCCGCCGGGCCGTCGGCGGCGGCGTGTACTCGACCGACTGACAAGCCTCCGTTCGCGCGGTGCCGACGTCGGTCACATAGTTGCCGAACTCGTACGGCTTGCCGGTGACGCGGTAGCGCGGTACCTTGCGGCCGCGCGAGACGACCCGATCGGTCGACGGGCCGAGCCCCTGGCAGATGGTCGCGTGCTCGACGATCCATTCGACGTTGGCGTCAGGCGGCGTCTCCGACCACGTCCAGCCCAGGGCCTCGTCGGCCCGAGGCCAGCGCACACCCAGGCAACCCTGGGAGGCCCGCGGCCGCATGAACTCGAGGTCGATGTAGCGGTAGAGGCCGCCGCAGAACTCGATCGACTCGGCTCGCGCTGCGCCGCTGCTCGCCATCAGGCCGACCAGCACCAGCCCGAGCGTGCAGGCCGCACCGGGCGAGCGGACGAGTCTGCGCAGGGCCATCGGGACGGTGCGCTGCTGACCGTTCATGTCGCGTCCTCCGACGCCAGTATCGGCGGTCCGGTGGCCCGGTGGAGCCTGGCGTTCGTCGCGATGGCTCTTCCGGGTCATGACCCGGCGCACCCGATCCGGCACGATGCGCTCCCTCCCAACCCGACCCCAGTGCTCATGTCGACTTTCCCGACCCACGCAGGCCGCCTGCGCCCCGCCCTGATCGCCACGCTGTTCGCGGCCGCCCTCGGCGCGGCCGGCGCGCCGGCCGACGCGGCGTCTCCCGCCGCGCGCCGGCTCACGCTCACGATCGACGGCCTGCGCGAGGGCGCCCTGCAGCACGGCGCCGACCGCGGCCGCGAGCGCCTGGCGCAGCAGTTCACCTTGAGCGTCGTGCTGCACACCGACGGCACGCCGATGCCGAACAACCCGCTCGATCCGCAGGACGGGCAGCGCCAGCTCGAGCGGGCCCAGCGCGCGCAGCAGCGCGTCCAGGCGGGCCTGGACCGCGCCGGCGTGCGCGCAGCGCCGGACATGCAGGCCCTGCAGGCGCGGGCGCAGCAGATCCAGGCGCGCTGCGGCAACGACCGCGACTGCCTGATGCGCGAGGCCATGGCCCTGAGTGCGGCGCAGACCGCCGGCGGCGATCGTGCCATGCAGGGCCGGCTGCAGGCCTATGGCAGCGCGGTGCAGGGCTGCGAGCGCAGCCAGCCGGCCGGCACCGCGCGCGAGGCCTGCATCGCCAATGCGCGGCGCCAGGCCGGCGGCGGGGCGCCCGACGACAGCGATCGCGACGAGGAGGTCGAGACGCCCTACCTGCACTTCATCGGCCGCACCGCCTGCCAGCTCGACATCGCCATCAAGATCGATGGGCGCACCGAGGGTTCGTTCCAGGACGTGCAGGGCAGCGTGCCCTTCACCGAGACCGTGCAGGCCGACGCGCGCCAGCGCGACGAGATGAGATGCCCGCTGGTGCAGGCCGTGCTCGACACGCGCAACGGCCGTCTCTGGGCGCACACCGCGATGGTGGCGCCCGAAGTGCCGGGCCTGAGCGTGCGCAGCGAGAAGGGCCGCGCGCCGCAACGCCACGACGGGCCGGTCAGCCTGCAATGGCGCGAGGCGACCGACTGGCTGCAGCAGCGCTTGCAGAACCTCCGTGCGGCCGGTGAGGACAAGGTCCGCGTGCCGGTGAGCGGCGGCCAGAACGAGCTGCGGCTGCGCTGGCGCTTCGCGCCGGTCTGAAGGACCGGCGGGAACGGCGTGGTCGCCGCTCAGTCCTCGTCCAGCTCGAACGCCGCCACCTGCCGGCCGTCGACGTCGGTGAAGCCGTACTCGCGCGCGAGGTCGGCGACGCGCATCACGCGGCCGGTCCGGCTCAGCACCGCCGGGTCGGCGGCCAGCGCCGCGATGGCGCGGCCCAGGTAGCGTGGCGACTCGGTGCGCGCGAGCGCCGGGCGCTCCTGCCAGTGCGCTTCGTCGGTCTGGTGGCCGGCGAGGACCAGCTCGGTGCGCATCCAGCCCGGCGAGACCGCGACCGAGGCGACCCGGTGCGCGCGCAGTTCCTGCGCCAGGCCGAAGGCCAGGCGGTTGATCATCGCCTTGGCCAGGTCGTAGTAGAGGTTGCCGCGCAGGTAGCGGTCGCGGTCCCAGAAGCTCGTCGCGACGATCAGCCCGTGGCCCTGCTTCACCATCGCCGGTGCCGCGCAGCGCGCCGCCAGCAGGTGGTGGCGCACGCCGCGGTCGATCATCGAGTCCCAGTGCGCGAGCGGATGCTCCCAGAACGGCGCGTCGAAGACGCCGTCGAAGCTCTCGTGGCCGCCCCAGGCGTTGTTGACCAGCAGGTCGAGCCGGCCGTGGTCGGCCTGCACGCGCGCGAACAGCGCCTGCACCTCGTCCTCGCGGCCGTGGTCGCAGCGCAGCGCGATGCCGCGGCCGCCCTGGCGGGTGACCTCCTCGGCGGTCTCGTCGATGCTGCCGGGCATGGTGCTCATCGACGACAGCGCGAGGATCCGTTCGTAGCCCGTGGCGGGCTGCTCGCGCGTCGAGCGGCCGGTGACGATCACCGTGGCGCCGGCGGCGCCCAGCTCGACGGCGATGCCGCGGCCGGCGCCGCGGCTCGCGCCGGTCACCACGGCCACGCGGCCGGTGAGTGCTTGCGAGGGTCGTTCCTTCGTCTGCATCGTGGCGCCTCCGGCATCAAGGGAAGGCAGACGCTAACGCTGCTTCAGCCCGTCGTCTTGGAAGAAGCCGAAGCCGCGCGCCGCGCGCGGAACGCGCTCGGCGTCATGCCGGACAGCGCCCGGAACTCGTTCGCCAGATGCGCCTGGTCGTAGTAGCCGCCGCCGGCGGCCAGCTGGGCCCAGGGCTCGGCCGGGTCGCGGCGCAGTGCGCGCACCAGGTGATGCAGGCGGGCCAGCCGGCCGGCGGTGCGCGGCGTGAGGCCGACCTGCTCGTGAAAGACCTGCTGCAGCCGCCGCTCGCCCACGCCGACCGCTGCCGCCACCTCGCGCAGCGGACGCTGCCCGCCGGCCGCGTCGATGAGGGCCAGCGCCCGCGTGGCGAGGGGCAGGCTCGGGGAGGGCGCCGACGCGGCTCGCGACAGCCGGGCCAGCAGCAGCCGCTGCAGCAGGGCGACGCGCGCATCGTCGGCGGCGGCGTGCCCGATCCGCTCCATCTGCTCCAGGAGTCGGTCCGCGTCGTCGCCGAGCAGCTCGCGCAAGGGCAGCGGCAGGCCGGGCAGCTCGCCGGCCGGCAGGCCCAGCAGCGCCGCCGCCGCGCCGGGCTGCAGCGTGAGCGACAGGCCGTGCATGCGGCCGCGCAGCGGCACCAGGGCCGGCGCCGCCGACGCCCCCATCACGCAGGCCGTCGCGGCCACGCCGGTCGGCGACTCGTCGAGGTGGATCATCAGCCGCAGGGCACCGTCGGGCAGCACGCGCTCGATGACGGGCTCGCTGTCGGCGAGCGTCTCGCGGTAGACCAGGATGTGCGCCACATGGGGCCGCAGGGCCGCGTCGACCGGCACGCTGCGCAGCGTGCCGGCCGGCAGCTCGGACTCGGGGCCCTGGGTCGCGTCCTCGCGCAAGCGGAGGAACAGCCGTTCGCGCGGAGGCGCGGGCGCGATTGGGCAGGGGCCGGTGCCGGAGGCAGCCATGGGGCGGGTCGTCGGTGCGTCGTGGCGGGATGCCAATGTACCCACGGTCCGCCGTCGCCGCCCCGCCTCAGGCGACCAGCCGGCCCTGGCGATCGGCCACCGCGATCTCGGCCTTCGTTCCCGCGTTGAAGGCCAGGTAGTCGGCCTCGATGCCGTCGCTGAAGATCACGCCGCCCTCGGCCATCCGCGAGCGCAGCGTCAGCCGGCTCTCGTGCGTGACGTAGCCCCAGGCCGGATCGACCTGGGTCGTGCGGCTGGGGAAGGGCTCGCGCACCGCGAACAGCAGGCGCTCGCTGTCCCAGGGCATGGGTCCCCGCTCGGGCGGCGGCGGCGCGCCGCGCAGGCCCCCGGCGATCGCCATCGCGCCGGCCAGCACCGAACGCATCCAGCCCGTGGAGCCGAGCCCCGTCGACACGATGATGCCGCTCGACGACTGCACCGCGTGGCGGTCCTCGTGCTGCAGTTCGTAGCGCGCCGAGGTGTGGCTGCGCGGGCCGATGAAGAGGTCGTTGACCGCGAACAGCCGCTGGCCGTCCTGCAGCGAGGCCACCGCCATCGTCACCGCATTCAGCGGCCGCCGGTTCGCCAGCGCCTCGGGCAGCAGCGGGTCGACGTCGGCCACGCCGAAGGGCAGCAGCAGGCCGTCGTAGCGCTTCGGGTCGGGGTTCACGCCGATGAGGGGCTGGCCGTCCAGGTACTTCAGGGTGTTGGCGACCAGGCCGTCCTGGCCCAGCGCCATCACCAGGTCGTCCGGGCCGAACAGGAAGTTCGGCAGCAGGCCGCGGTCCACGAGCTGGTAGCGGCCGTGGCGTTCGAGCCGCGCCTTCACCGACGCGACCGCGGCGCGGTAGCTCGCGTGCTCGGTCTCGTAGTCGTGGAAGTCCGCGCCCAGGCGCTCGACGTAGAAGCGCGCCTGCTCCAGGGTCACGAAGCGCAGCAGCAGTTCCTCCAGCCGCGTGCGCCGCGTGACCAGCACCACCTTGCGTTCCAGGGCGGCCATGAGGGTCTCCGTTCGCTCTGCGTCCGATCAGGCTTTGCCCGCGGCGCCGCGGGCCGGCGCGCCTCCCGCACTACCCATCAGCGAGCGCAGCAGGTCCGGCGAGATGTTGAGCTCGCCGATCTTGTCGGCCCGCTCGGCCAGGCCGCCGAAGGCCTGCGCGATCAGCTGGCCCGGCTCCATGCCCACCGAGGCGAAGGCCTGGATCACCTTGGGGTCGGCCTTCTCCAGCGCCTCCATCAGCGCGCCGACGCGGTGCGCCTCGGCCTCGGCCAGCGCGCGCGTGTTGGCGGCCTGGCTGGTGACGAGCTGCCGGCGTTCGTCTTCGAGCTCGATGCTCGAGCGCATGTCGGCCCGGGCCAGCTGCGCGCGCTTGTCCTGGATGCTGGCCTCGGTCTCGACCTCGGTCTCGCGGATCGTGCGCTTCTTGCGCTCGACCGCGATCTCGGTCTCGAGCTCGCTCTCGCGGATCTGGCGCTCGTTCTCGACCGCGGCGTTGCGGCGCAGGAAGATGGCCTCGTCGGCGGACTTGAGGATGGACTCGCGCGCCTCGGCCTCCAGGGCGCGCGCCGTTTCCGGCGTCGGGCGCACCGCCTCGACGGCCAGGCCCAGCACCTCGAGGCCCAGCGCGGCGATCTCGGGGTGCACCGCCAGCGCGCGCAGTGCTTCGGCGCCCAGTTCGTCGCCGGCCTGCAGCGCAGTCTTCAGCGGGCGGCGCTTCATGCCCTGCTGGACCAGCACCCGCAGCAGGCTCAGCACGCGCTCGGGCAGCTTCTCGGGGCCGTCGGAGACGTAGGCCTTGCCGCCGGGCGCCAGCGAGTAGTCGAGCATCGCCGCCGTCTTGCGCGGCTCGCGGATGCGCCAGGTGATCTGGCCCTGCACCGTCAGCGTCTGGAAGTCGGCGGTGGTGTAGGGCTCGATGAAGTCGTCGCGGCGGCTCGCCACCGGCACCGCGACCAGGGTGCTGGCGGGCGCGTAGACGAAGAGGGAGAGGCCGGCGCCTTCGCGCACCAGCCGCCCGCCGCGGAACTGCATCAGGTAGGTGGTGGGCGGGGTCTTGATGTACTGGATGCCGAGCATGGGGAGCTCCTTTCGCATTAATAGTGGGATCAGGCCACTATGTAAGTTGGATAATAGAACTAAGATCGGGCTTGTCAAGTCCCCACCCGTGATCCATGCCACGCCCGCCTGAAGCGCCCGCCCGCACTGCCGCCGCGATCGAACGGCCGCTGTGCAGCGTCGACGTGGTGGTCTTCACCGTGCGCGACGAGCAGTTGCACCTGCTGCTGGTCCGGCGACCGGAAGGCGGCGACGAGCCCCAGCCCGGCCGCTGGGCGCTGCCGGGCGGCTTCGTCGATGTCGCGCGCGATGCATCGCTCGAGGCCTGTGCGCAGCGCAAGCTGCGCGATAAGACGGCGGTGGTGCCGCCCTACCTGGAACAGCTGGGCAGCTGGGGCGACGCGACGCGCGACCCGCGCGGCTGGTCGGCGACGCACGTCTACTTCACGCTGATGCCGTCGGACGAGGTCGAGCTGCAGGCCGGCGGCAATGCCGAGCGCGCCCAGTGGTGGCCGGTCGACGGCGAGAAGCGCTGGCCCGCGCTGGCCTTCGACCATCGCCGCATCGTCCAGCAGGCGCTCGAGCGCCTGCGCGCCAAGGTCGAATACACCTCGCTGCCGGCCTACCTGCTGCCGCGCGAGTTCACGCTCACGGACCTGCAGCGTTGCTACGAGACGGTGCTGGGCCGCCCGCTCGAGAAGAGCGCGTTTCGCACCCGCATGCTGTCGGTGGACTGGCTCGAGCCGGTCGAGCGCATGCGCACCGGCAACTTCAGGCCGGCGCAGCTGTACCGCGTGCAGCGTCCCGGCGAACTGGTGTTCTTCCCGCGCACCTTCTACGCGCAGAAGTAGCGGCGGGCCGGCAGCGGCGCTGCGTCGGCGGGAGTTCGTCGATGCGGGCACTGTGTGCCGACGCACAGACGTCGCCCGTCGATGCTCCTACGGTGGGCTCGGCACCGCTCGATCGGTGCCATGTCCATCCCCTCATCCCTGCAGGAGCCACCGCCATGGACACCTCCAAGTTCCTCGTCACCACCGTGACCGCGCTGTCGGTCGTCGGCAGCATCACCTTCGCCTACGCGCAGACGACCACCGCACCGCACACCATGCCGGGCCAGACGACCGAGACCATGCCGACCCACCCGGCGCAGCCCGACGCCACGAACTCCGGCACGAGCGGGACCCCGGGCGCGACCGACACGACGGGCAACAGCGGCACGACGAGCGGCACCACCGCCGCTCCCTCGGTCGACAGAGGCATGACGAACGCCGACGAGCGTGCGCCGATCGCCGATCGCAACTGAAGCACCCGCGCCGGCACGGAACCCTGACGCCGTGGCCACGACGAGCGACCGGTTCGCGTTGTCGGACCTGCGGCGCGGCGCGCTTGCCGGCGCGGCGATCCTCGGCCTCGTGCTTCCGCCGGTCGGGCCGCCGGGCGCGAGTGCCGCCCATCGCGCGACGCCGGCCGAGTCCGCGAGCACGCGCCAGCAGTCCGGTGCTGCTGGGGTCGGCGCGCGGCGACGAATCGGTGCCCGGCATCGGCACGCGCCCCGTCGATCAGGTGCGCCCGCACGAGCGCACCACGCCGGCCGGTCGCTTCGTCGCCGAGCCGGGGCGCAACGCACTGGGCGAGGACGTGATCTGGATCGACTACGGCGCCGCCGTGTCGATGCACCGGGTCCGCACCACCCACGCGGCGGAACGACGCGCCGAGCGACTCGCCAGCGCGACGATCGACGACAACCGCATCTCGTACGGTTGCATCAACGTGCCGGCGGCGTTCTACGACGCGCACATCCAGCCGACCTTCGCCGCGCAGCGCGCCGTTGTCTACGTTCTGCCCGAGACCAGGCCGCTGCGCCAGGTCTTCGGCTCCTACGACGTCGCCTCGACGCGGCACTGACTCCCAGGAAACGCCATGCCCCGCTCTCCTGCTCCGCCCCCGCAGGCCGTCAAGCGACGCGCCGGTCTCGCCGTGGTCGGCAAGTCACCCCGCGCGCCGGGATCGAAGCCGCCCTCGTCGACCGACGAGAGTCTGGCGTTGCCGCACGAGCGCGACCAGTTCGCCGGCGCGGTGGCCGAGAAGCCCGACGCGGTGATCCGCCAGGCCCAGCGCGACCTCGATGCGGGCCAGGTCGACACCGACATGCGCGCCACGCCCGGCCTCGATGCGCAGCGACGCCTGAGGCTCGTGCCGGGCCGCGGCGGCAAGCCGCCGGGCGGCGGCGGATGAAAGGCCGCGGACGCCCGCGGCTCGACTGACGCTCAGACCAGCAGGTCGTCCGGCGACTTGCCCGAGGCCAGCGCCTCGAGGAACCATTTCGGCCGGCGGCCGTGGCCGTTCCAGCTGTTGCCGGCGGCGTCGCGGAACTTGACCGGCAGCGCGCGCTTCTTGCGGCGGCCCGGCTTCTTCTTCGTGGCCACTGCGGCCTTGGCGCGCTTCGCGAGTCCCAGGTCCGCGGCGGTGAGCCCGTAATGCGCGATCGCTTCCTTGATGCGCGCGACGACGCCGCCGACTTCCTTCTGCTTGATCGCATCGGCCTGCTTCTTCAGGCGTGCGATCTGCTTCTCGATCTGAGCGATGGTCCGGGTCATTCTCGTTTCCTTGTAGTGAAGGTCCCAACGGGAGCCCCGAGGATAACGAGTCGGCGCTGAATCCCGGGTCAGGCTTCGTGCGCGACCGGAAAGTCGTCTTTGCGGACTTCTCTCGGTTTCTTCTCTTCGCCTCTCTTCGCCTCTTTTCGCCTAATACGCTACTTCGTAGCGATAGCTGCGAAAGCGCAACACGGCGCTCTTCAGGCGGATCTGCTCCAGCACGACATCGGGCGTGGGCCTTCCGCCCTCGTTGTAGACCTGCCCGTTGATGATGAGGATGCGATTGGCCGGCGTCTCCGAATAGACCGAGCCGCCGAAGGCCAGCAGCGGCAAGGCGCGGCGCACGTCCTCGGGCAGTTCGTTCACGGCGTAGAGGCGCGGCTCGGCCGCGGGGGCGTCGGTGGTGTTCGCAGGCTCGGACTTGCTCGGGGTCGTGGCCGGCTTCGATGCGGCCGGCGCCGGGTCGGCCTTTCGAGGCTCGGCGGCCGGGCGCTGCGGGCGGGGCAGCGGCTTGTCGAGCGGCAGCTCGGGCGTCGCGCGCACGGGCGCGACTTCCTTCGGTGCCGGTGTCGGGGTCGGGGTCGGCGCCGCTGCCGCGACGACGGCGACGGGCGGTGGCCTCGGCGTCTCGACGACGGCCGCGGGGGCAGAGGCCGGCATCGGTGTCGGGGTCGGGGTCGGCGCGGGCACGACCGCCACCGGCTCGACGGTCGCCGGCACATCGCCGCCGCTCATCATGTTCCACGCCAGCGAACCCAGCAGCACCAGGGCCAGCGCCACGATCACCCAGACCAGCGGATTGGTCCCGGCACCGGCGGCCGCGCCCTCGTCGTCGTCGCTGCTCGCCGCGCCCGGTTGCGCATGCAGGCCCGGCACCGCGCCACGCTCGCGTTCGGAATCGGCGCGCCTCAGGGCATCGAGGATGTAGGACATGGGCTCAGCCCTCGCCGGGCCGCCCCAAGAGGGCTGAGCGCCCCCGCGGGGGGCAACACCGGAGGTGTGCGGGGGTCGTCATCAGTGTTCCGTGTGCAAGCGCGGCTCGTCGACACCGGTCACGCGGTTGAGCTGCATGAAGGTCGTGGGCCCGGCCAGGCCATCGGGCTTGAGGCCCTGCGCGACCTGGAAGGTGACGACGCGCGAGCGCAGCGCCGGTCCGTAGGACTGCGGCGCGGCGGGCGCGGGCTCGCCCTGCAGGCCGGCCAGCTGCGCGGCCAGGCCGTCGACCAGCGGCCCCGCGCTGCCCTCGACCAGCAGCTGCGAATACCCGGTGGGCGCGCGCCACAGCGTCGCGAACTCGCCGCGCCAGCGCTGCGCCAGCGCCACCAGCGGGACGCTCTGCGGCCTGCCGTCCAGCAGCAGCGTCGCGTGGCGCGCGTTCAGGCCGGTCAGCAGCGCGTAGCCGGGCCGGTCCTCGTCGTCGCGCAGCGTCAGGAGGGCCGGCCGGTCCAGCTGGCGGATCAGCGCCAGCGTGCCGCTGGCCTTGTAGCAGAGCACCTGCTGGCGCTGCGCCTCGCGGCAGGGCTCGCCCTCGCCGAGATCGAGCTTCCACAGCGGCGCCAGGGCGCGCCAGGCGCCGGCCTCGTCGCGCGGCATGCGCTGCAGGCTGGTCTTGAGGTCGGCCATCGCGACGGCGGCGGCCGGTGCCGAGGCCGCCGCCTGCACCTCGGACGGCCCCGAGGCCGCACCGGCCGCACCGGCCGCCGATGCCGCCGAGGCCGCCGGCATGGCAGCCGCCTGGGCACTCGCCACGTCGGGCCGCGCGGCCGTGCGGCCGTCCATCGCCCACGACACCAGGCCCCACAGCGCCGCGCCGCCCACCAGGCCCAGCCCCAGCGTCTCGATGCGGCCGGGCCGCCAGCGGCGCCGCGCCGCGGTGCGCGGTGGGGGCGTCTTGTCGAAGACCTCGCTCGCGGCCTTGTCGACGATGGCCGCGTCGACGCGATTGCGACCGGTCGCGTAGGCGCCCAGCAGCGCGCGGTCGCACAGCAGGTTGATGCGCCGCGGCACGCCGCGCGACAGCTGGTGCACGCGCTGCATCGCCTCGCGGCCGAAGGGCGCCGCGGTGGTCAGCCCGCCGATCGCGAGGCGGTGGCGGATGTACTGCAGCGTCTCGCTCTCGGACAGCGGCTCGAGGTGGTAGCGCGCGATCACGCGCTGCGCCAGCTGCTCCAGGTCGGGCCGCGCCAGCATCTGGCGCAGCTCGGGCTGGCCGATCAGCACGATCTGCAGCAGCTTGCGTTCGTTGGTCTCCAGGTTGGTCAGCAGGCGCAGCTGCTCCAGCACGTCGGCCGACAGCTGCTGCGCCTCGTCGATGATCAGCACGTTGTTCTGGCCGACCGCGTGCGTGCGCAGCAGGAACTCGTTGAGCGCGTCGACCCAGTCCTTGACCGTCGTCGCGCCCGGCCCCTGGTGCGGGTTGGGGATGCCGAACTCGTCGCAGACCGAGCGCAGCAGCTCCTCCGCCGTCAAGCGCGGGTTGAAGACGTAGGCGACGTTGCAGCGCTTGGGGATCTGCTCCAGGAAGCAGCGGCACACCGTGGTCTTGCCGGCGCCGATCTCGCCCGTCAGCAGCACGAAGCCGCCGCCGCCCTTCACGCCGTACAGCAGGTGCGCCAGCGCCTCGCGGTGGCGCTCGCTCATGAAGAGATAGCGCGGATCCGGCGCGATCGAGAACGGCTCCTGCTTCAGCCCGAAGAACGGCGCGTACATGGGCGAAGCATACGTTGGCGCGCCGCTCGCGCCCACGCGGACACCCCGGGCTCAGCGGCGTGCCGTCAGCCGTGCCAGCCAGCCCGGTGGCTCGGCCGGAGGTTCGTCCCGGCGCGCCGGCTTGTACCCGGTCAGGCGGACGATGTCGCCGATCCACTTGAACCAGAAGTCGCCGCCCAGCGAGGCGGCAAAGGCGGCGCACAGCAGGCCGGCCAGCCAGACCAGCGCATGCCCGGCCAGGGCCCAGGGGGCCGGGTCCTTCATCGTCATGAATGCCGGCGGTCGGTCCCAGCCGATGCCAAGACGCGACAGCGGCCCCAGCGCCTCGACGGCCTCGTCCGAGCGTTCCTTCAGACAGGCCAGCCGGGTCTGGTCGGCCTTGCCGCTGCAGTCCTTGTCGACGTACTCGACCGCGGTCCGCGCCAGCTCCGTGCGCGCCGCGCCGTCCGAGGACAGCACGCGCAGCACTTCCAGCGCGCTGACGTTGAAGGCCAGGCAAACGACGAAGGCGGCGACCAGGGAGATCAGCTTGGCGCGCCGCTTGGTCCAGCCCTCGATGCGGCCCATGGATGCGTCGATCCAGGAGGCCGTCTCGTTCTTCAGGCTTTCGATCAGCGCTGTGCCGTCGGCCGCCTTGGTGACGGCCGAGTCGAGCACGGCCTCGAGGGCGCGCTTCAGGCCCTCGCCGGGCAAGCCGCGGATGTGCGCGCGGAGCTTGGCTTCGGCCGACTTGAGGTCCTGCCCGACGCAGCTTTCGCTGAAGGGCATGGCCAGGGTCTGCAGCAGCGCGCCGGCGAGGTGCGCCGACGGCAGGTAGCTCGGCCTTGCCTCGCCGTGCCTCTGCGACGCGACCAGTGGGTGGTCCAGCAAGCCTTCGAGAAACTTCTCGCCTGGAGTTCTCGGGTCCGCAGGCGCAGGCGCAGGCGCAGGCGCAGGTTCAGGTGCGGTTGTTCCGGTGGACGAGACCCGTGGCGCGTCGAGCAACTGCTTCGACCATTGCACCAGCCACTCCTGCAGATGCTTCGCGCGCACCTTCGTGTACGACAGCACCACCTCGGTCAACGCACTGGTCACGATGCCCAGCACTGCGAACAGGAAACACATGCCGATCACGAGCTCGACGAGATAAGAGCCGAACATGGCGCACCTCCACTTGGCTTCACTTCGCACGCACTGTCGCTCTACTAGCGCCTCTCCGCATCCCAAGTTCGGAGGAGGGTCCGTCGTCCTGGCCTAAGCTGGCGCCATCCCGTTCACGACCCCTTGCCGGAGCCCCGATGACCACCGCCACCCGCACCGAATCCGACGCCTTCGGCCCCATCGAGGTCCCCGCCGACGCGCTGTGGGCCGCGCAGACCGCGCGCAGCCTGCATTTCTTCGCCATCGGCGAACAGCGCATGCCGGCCGAGGTGGTGCGCGCGCTGGCCTGGGTCAAGTGGGCCGCGGCCGAGGTCAACCACGAACTCGGCCTGCTGGCCGCCGACAAGGCCCGTGCCATCGCCGACGCCGCGGCCCGCATCGCGGCCGGCGAGCATGCCGAGGCCTTTCCGCTGTCGGTGTGGCAGACCGGCTCGGGCACGCAGAGCAACATGAACGTCAACGAGGTCGTGGCCACGCTGGCCTCCGAGGCCCTGGGCGGCCGCCGGGGCAGCGACCGCCGCGTGCACCCCAACGACGACGTGAACCTGGGCCAGTCGTCCAACGACGTCTTCCCGACCGCGATGCACGTCGCCGTCGCGCTGCAGGCGCGCGAGCGGCTGCAGCCCGCGCTGGCGACGCTGCGCGCGGCGCTGCACGACAAGGCCGTCGCGCTGGCGGACGTCGTCAAGATCGGCCGCACCCACCTGCAGGACGCCACGCCGGTGACGCTGGGCCAGGAGTTCGGCGGCTACGTCGCGCAGCTCGACCTGTGCGAAGCCGCGATCGCGCAGTCGCTCGCGCCGGTGCAGCGCCTGGCGATCGGCGGCACCGCGGTCGGCACCGGGCTCAACACCCATGCCGAGTTCGGCGCGCGCGTGGCGGCGCGGCTCGCGCGCCGGCTCGGCCTGCCGTTCGCGCCGGCCGACAACCTGTTCGCGGCGATGGCCGGGCACGAGGCCCTGGTCGGCTTCCACGGTGCCCTGCGCATGCTGGCGGTGGCGCTCACCAAGATCGGCAACGACATCCGCCTGATGGGCAGCGGCCCGCGCGCCGGCCTGGGCGAGCTGCGCCTGCCCGAGAACGAGCCCGGCAGTTCCATCATGCCGGGCAAGGTGAACCCGACCCAGGTCGAGGCGCTGACCATGGTCTGCGCCCAGGTGATGGGCCACGACGCGGCGATCGGCTTCGCGGCCAGCCAGGGCCACTTCGAGCTCAATGTCTACAAGCCGCTGATCGCGCACGACGTGCTGGACAGCCTGCGCCTGCTGTCCGACGCGATGGCCAGCTTCGCGCGGCACTGCGTGGCCGGCCTGGCGCCCGACGCGGCGCGGGTCGAAGACTTGCTGCAGCGCTCGCTGATGCTGGTCACCGCGCTGGCGCCGCACATCGGCTACGACCGCGCCGCCAGGATCGCCAAGCACGCGCACCAGACCGGCAGCAGCCTGCGCGAGGCCGCGCTCGCGGTCGGCGGCGTCAGCGGCGAGCAGTTCGACGCCTGGGTCGACGCGCGCCGGATGCTCGGGCCTTCGGGCTGACCCTCGCGCGGCGCGGCGCCGCGGCGTGGCAGCATCCCGGCTCCGCCACCGACCCCACGAGAACGACGATGAGCTCCACGATGGAACCCCTGCGCTGCGTCGGCCTGAAGCAGGCCGTGCTGTCCGACGACGGCCAGGCCGTGCTGCTGGAGCTGCTGATGGCCAACGGCAAGATCTTCCCGCTCGAGCTCAATGCCGGCGGCGTGGAGCTGCTGACGAAGACGCTCTACATGTCGGCCAAGGCGATGGGCCTGACGCTGCCCGCGCCCGACGCGCCGGCCGCCTGACGCGCTCAGCTTCTGATCAGCGCGCGAAGCGCGCCGTGGCCGGCAGCGGCGGCAGGCTGCTGCAGCGCTGCATCAAGTCGTGGTGCGCGAACAGCTCGGCCACCCAGTCGACGAAGACGCGCAGCTTGGCGCTGAGGTGGCGGTTGGGCGGGTAGACGACGTGGATGGGTACCGGGTCCGAGCACCAGTCCGCCAGCACCGGCTCCAGCGCGCCGCGGCTCATGTGGTCCTGCAGCATGAAGGTCGCCGTCTGCACGACGCCCAGCCCGGCCAGTCCCGCGGCGGTGTAGGCGTTGGAGTCGTTGACCGACACGCGATAGCGGCCCGTCACCTCGACGCGCTCGCCGTCCTTGTTGAAGTCCATCGGGATCGGCCGCCCGGTGCGGGCCGAGAAGTAGCCGACGATCACATGGCGGTCCTCGAGCTCGCTCGGGTGCGTGGGCATGCCGTGGCGCTTCAGGTAGCCGGGGCTGGCCGCCGCGATCATGTGGAACTCCGCGATGCGCCGCGCCACCAGCGACTGGTCGGTCAGCGTGCCGCCGCGGATCACGCAGTCGACGTTCTCGCCGATCAGGTCGACCGGCCGGTCGCCGACGCCCAGGTCGATCTGGATGTCGGGGTAGCGCGCGCAGAAGTCCGGCAGCGCCGGCATCAGCACCAGCTGGCCCAGCGCGGCCGGCACGTCGATGCGCAGCCGCCCGCGCGGGCTGGCCTTGGCGTGCGACATGCTGGACTCCAGCTCGTCGACCTCGGTCAGCAGGCGCAGCGCACGCTCGTAGTAGGCCGCGCCGTCGGGCGTCACCGTCACCTTGCGGGTGGTGCGGTTCAGCAGCTTGGTCTGCAGGTGGCTTTCCAGGGTCTGGATCAGCCGGGTGACGGTCGGCTTGGGCAGGGTCAGCGAATCCGAGGCCTTGGTGAAGGTGCCGGATTCGACGACCCGCACGAAGGCCTGCATGGCGAGGAGCTTGTCCATGCGGTCGATTATTGCTTTGGTGAAACAAAGCATGAGCGGCGTGGCTATTTATTGGCGGGCGGGCCGGCCCTATCTTTCGCTGCATCGCAGCAAGCCGAGTCGCCCCCCGTGGGCGAGCCGCCATGTCCTCCGTCACTTCCCTCCGTCCCGATGTCGCCCCGACCGACGAGCTGATCCCGCTCGACGGCGGCGCCACGGTGCGGGCGCGCATCTACCGCCCCGAAGGTCGCGCCCCGGCGCCGCTGGTGCTGCACTTCCATGCCGGCGCCTTCGTGGCCGGCGACCTGGACAGCGGCTCGCGCGTCGCCGGCCTGCTGGCCGAGGCCGGCGCGGTCGTGGTCTCGCTCGACTACCCGCTCGCGCCGGAGCGGCCCTTCCCGGCCGCGATCGAGGTCGGCCATGCCGCGCTCGAATGGACCTGGCGCCGCCGCCTGCGCCTGGCCGGCACCGCCAGCGGCCTGTGGGTCGCGGGCGAGGAAGCCGGAGGCAACATCGCCGCCGCCGTCGCGCTGATGGCGCGCGACCGCCAGCACCCGCCGCTGGCCGGGCAGATCCTGCTGTCGCCGATGCTCGACACCTGCGTCGCGACCGCTTCGCTGCGCAGCGCGCAGGCCGGCCCGGTCGGCTGCCGCTGGGCCGACGGCTGGCACGACTACCTGTCCCAGCCCGAGGACGCGCTGCATCCCTATGCCGCGCCGGGCCGCGCCCTGCGCCTGGGCGACCTGCCGCCGACCCTGCTGGTCACGGCCGACGACGACCCGATGCGCGACGAGACCCACGCCTACGCCGCCCGCCTGCGCGCGGCCGGCGTGCCGGTGACCGAGGCCGTGCTGCCGGGCCGGACCGGCTGGCCGTGCAGCTGCATGCAGGCCGCCGACGGCGAGCGCCCGGCCTGGGCCGCGCCGCTGGGCCTGCAGCTCAGCCACTTCCTGTCGACGCAGCCGGCTTCCCTTTCTGCTCCTCATCAACTCGAAACCACCCAGGACCTCCCATGAACCAGCTTCCGCTTCGCGCCCGTCGCCGCCTCTGGGCCGCCGGCACCGCGCTCACCGCCCTGACCGCCGTCGCGACGGCGCTGTTCGGCCTGCAGGCGCCCGACGCCGAGGCCAATACCGCACCCGCCGAGCCGCAGGCCACGCCGGTGTCGGTGGCCGCCGTCGTACTGAGCGACGTGTCGGTGTGGGACGAGTTCTCCGGCCGCCTCGAGGCGGTCGAGCGCGTCGACGTGCGCTCGCGCGTCGCCGGCGCCGTGCAGGCCGTGCACTTCCGCGAAGGCGCGCTGGTGAAGCAGGGCGACCTGCTCATCACCATCGACCCCGCGCCCTATGCGGCCGACGTCGACCGCGCCGAGGCGCAGGTCGTCGCCGCGCAGGCCCGCGTCGCCTACACGCAGAGCGAGGGCAACCGTGCCCAGCGCCTGTGGGACGAGCGCGCCATCGCGCAGCGCGAGCTCGACGAGCGCGTCAACGCCCAGCGCGAGGCCGAGGCCAACCTGCGCGCCGCGCAGGCCGCGCTGCAGTCGGCGCGCCTGAGCCTGGCCTACACCCAGGTGCGCGCGCCGGTCGCCGGCCGCGTCGGGCGGCTCGAGGTCACGGTCGGCAACCTGGTCGCAGCCGGCCCCGGCGCGCCGGTGCTGACCACGCTGGTGTCGGTGAGCCCGATCTACGCCAGCTTCGACGCCGACGAGCAGATCGTCGCCCGCGCCCTCAAGGGCCTGGGGCAGGGCGGCGCCAGCGCGCGCCAGCAGCTCGAGCGCATCCCCGTGCAGATGGGCACCGCCGCCACCGCCGACACGCCGCTCGAAGGCCGCCTGCAGCTCGTCGACAACCAGGTCGACGCGCGCAGCGGCACGGTGCGCGTGCGCGCCGTGTTCGACAACAAGGACGGCACGCTGATGCCGGGCCAGTTTGCCAAGCTGCGCATGGGCCAGGCGCGCAGCGCACCGGCCCTGCTGATCAACGAGCGCGCGGTCGGCACCGACCAGAGCAAGAAGTTCGTGCTGGTGGTCGGCGCCGACAACAAGGTGGTCTACCGCGAGGTGAGCCTGGGCGCGTCGGTCGACGGCCTGCGCATCGTCACGGCCGGCCTCAAGGCCGACGAGCGCATCGTCGTCGGCGGCGTGCAGCGCGTGCGGCCCGGTTCGCTGGTCAAGCCGCAGAGCGTCGACATGAACGCCAAGCCCGAGGTGCAGGCCCGACGCGAGGGCGCGACGCAGTCCTGATCGCCGCGCCACCGTCCCCACAACAAGTCCGAACGATCCAGCGCAGAGGGAGCGCGCCATGAACCTGTCCAAATTCTTCATCGACCGGCCGATCTTCGCCGGCGTGCTGTCGCTGCTGATGCTGATCGCCGGCCTGATCGCGCTGCGCGGCCTGCCGATCTCGGAATACCCCGAGGTCGTGCCGCCCTCGGTGGTGGTGCGCGCGCAGTACCCCGGCGCCAACCCCAAGGTGATCGCCGAGACGGTGGCCACGCCGCTGGAGGAGGCCATCAACGGCGTCGAGGGCATGCTCTACATGGGCAGCCAGGCCACCACCGACGGCCTGATGACGCTGACCGTCACCTTCCGGCTCGGCACCGATCCCGACAAGGCCCAGCAGCTGGTGCAGAACCGCGTCTCGCAGGCCGAGCCGCGCCTGCCCGAGGAAGTGCGCCGCCTGGGCATCACCACGGTCAAGAGCTCGCCCGACCTCACGATGGTCGTGCACCTGCTGTCGCCCAACGACCGCTACGACATGACCTACCTGCGCAACTACGCGGTGCTCAATGTCAAGGACCGGCTGGCGCGCATCGAAGGCGTGGGCCAGGTGCAGCTGTTCGGCTCGGGCGACTACTCGATGCGCGTCTGGCTCGACCCCCAGAAGGTCGCCGAGCGCGGCCTGTCGGCGAGCGACGTGGTGCGCGCCATCCGCGAACAGAACGTGCAGGCGGCCGCCGGCGTGGTGGGCGCCTCGCCGGGCCTGCCGGGCGTGGACCTGCAGCTGTCGATCAACGCCCAGGGCCGCCTGCAGAACGAGGAAGAGTTCGGCGACATCATCGTCAAGACCGGCGCCGACGGCGCGGTGACGCGGCTGCGCGACCTGGGCCGCATCGAGCTCGGCGCGGCCGAGTACGCGCTGCGCTCGCTGCTCGACAACAAGTCGGCCGTGGCGGTGCCGATCTTCCAGGCGCCGGGCTCCAACGCCATCGAGATCTCGAACCACGTGCGCGAGACCATGGCCGAGCTCAAGAAGTTCATGCCCGAAGGCGTGGACTACGAGATCGTCTACGACCCGACGCAGTTCGTGCGCGCCTCCATCGAATCGGTGATCCACACGCTGCTCGAGGCGGTGGCGCTGGTGGTGCTGGTGGTGATCCTGTTCCTGCAGACCTGGCGCGCGTCCATCATCCCGCTGCTGGCCGTGCCGGTGTCGGTGATCGGCACCTTCGCGGTGATGCACCTGTTCGGCTTCTCGATCAATGCGCTGAGCCTGTTCGGCCTGGTGCTGGCGATCGGCATCGTGGTCGACGACGCCATCGTGGTGGTCGAGAACGTCGAGCGCAACATCGAGGCCGGCCTGTCGCCGCGCGACGCGACCTACCGCGCGATGCGCGAGGTCTCGGGGCCGATCATCGCGATCGCGCTGGTGCTGATCGCGGTGTTCGTGCCGCTGGCCTTCATCAGCGGCCTGACCGGCCAGTTCTACAAGCAGTTCGCGCTGACGATCGCGATCTCGACGGTGATCTCGGCGATCAACTCGCTGACGCTGTCGCCGGCGCTCGCGGCGATGCTGCTCAAGGGCCACGGCGCGCCGAAGGACGCGCTGACGCGCGGCATGGACTTCGTGTTCGGCCGCTTCTTCGCGCTCTTCAACCGCGCCTTCAAGCGCGGTGCCGAAGGCTACAGCCGCGGCGTGACGCGGGCGATCTCGCGCAAGGCCGTGATGGTCGGGCTGTACCTCGTGCTGCTGGCGGTGACCGGCGGGCTGTTCAAGGCCGTGCCCGGCGGCTTCGTGCCGGCGCAGGACAAGCAGTACCTGATCGGCTTCGCGCAGCTGCCCGACGGTGCCACGCTCGACCGCACCGAGGACGTGATCCGCCGCATGGGCGACATCACGCTCAAGCAGCCCGGCGTCGAGCACGCGGTGTCCTTCCCCGGCCTGTCGATCAACGGCTTCACCAACAGCTCCAACTCCGGCATCGTGTTCGCGACGCTGGCGCCCTTCGACGAGCGCAAGGATCCGAATCTGTCGGGCGCCGCGATCGCGCAGCAGCTCAACCAGCAGTACGCGCAGATCGAGGACGCCTTCGTCGTGATGTTCCCGCCGCCGCCGGTGCAGGGCCTGGGCACCACGGGCGGGTTCAAGCTGCAGCTCGAGGACCGCGGCTCGCTCGGCTACGAGGCGATGGACGCGGCGGTCAAGGCCTTCATGGCCAAGGCCCAGCAGGCGCCCGAGCTGGCGGGGCTGTTCTCGAGCTACCAGGTCAACGTGCCGCAGCTCTATGCCGACATCGACCGCACCCGGGCGCGCCAGCTGGGCGTCGCGGTGACCGACGTGTTCGACACGATGCAGATCTACCTCGGCTCGCTCTACGTCAACGACTTCAACAAGTTCGGCCGCACCTACACCGTGCGCGTGCAGGCCGATGCCTCGCACCGCGCGCGCGCCGAGGACGTGGGCCTGCTGAAGGTGCGCTCGGCCTCCGGCGAGATGGTGCCGCTGTCGGCGCTGATGAACGTGCAGCCCAGCTTCGGCCCGGAACGCGCGATGCGCTACAACGGCTACCTGTCGGCCGACATCAACGGCGGCCCGGCCCCGGGCTATTCGTCGGGCCAGGCGCAGGATGCCGTGAACCGCATCGCCGCCGAGACGCTGCCGCCGGGCATCAGCTACGAGTGGACCGAGCTGACCTACCAGGAGATCCTGGCGGGCAACTCGGCGATGTGGGTCTTCCCGCTCGCCATCCTGCTGGTCTTCCTGGTGCTGGCGGCGCAGTACGAGAGCCTCACGCTGCCGCTGTCCATCATCATGATCGTGCCCATGGGCCTGCTGGCCGCGATGACCGGCGTGTGGCTGGACGGCGGCGACAACGACGTCTTCACGCAGATCGGCCTGATCGTGCTGGTGGGGTTGAGCGCCAAGAACGCGATCCTGATCGTCGAGTTCGCCCGCGAGCTGGAGTTCGCCGGCCGCACGCCGATCCAGGCCGCGATCGAGGCCAGCCGCCTGCGCCTGCGCCCGATCCTGATGACCTCGCTGGCCTTCGTGATGGGCGTGCTGCCGCTGGTGCTGAGCACCGGCGCCGGGGCCGAGATGCGCCAGGCGATGGGCGTCGCGGTGTTCGCCGGAATGATCGGCGTCACGGCCTTCGGCCTCTTCCTGACGCCGGTGTTCTATGTGCTGCTGCGCCGCCTGACCGGCAACCGGCCGCTCAAGCTGCACGGCGAGGTGCCGCACATCGAGGCCTTTGCCGGCACCCACGGTGGCGGCGCATCGATCAAGCCCGTGCCGGCCGCGCCGCTGCGCGCCGACGAGTGACCCGAGTCACAGAAAGAAGATCATGAAGATCCTTGCCAACAAGCGTCTCAACCAGCGCCTGCTCGCGCCCCTGTTCGCCGCCCTGCTGCTGGCCGGCTGCGTGACCGCTCCCGCCATCGACCCGGCCGCGCTGCCCACCGCGCCCGCGGCCTTCAAGGAAGGCGACGGCCGCTGGACCCAGGCCGCGCCGGCCGAGCCGCAGGCCCGCGGCACCTGGTGGAAGGCCTTCGACGACGCCACGCTCGACGCGCTGGTCGAGCGCGCCGCCACCGCCAACAACAGCGTGCAGATCGCCGCGGCGCGGCTCGCACAGGCGCGCGCCTTCCTGCGCGCCGCCGACGCCGACCGCCTGCCGCAGATCGGCGTCGGCGCCGGTGCCTCGCGCGGCACCGACGCGGCCAACGGCAACCGCCCGGCCACCGTCGTCAGCGCCGGTGCCTCGCTGGCTTACGAGGTCGACCTGTTCGGCCGCCTGCAGGCCGCCAGCCGCGCCGCCGCGCTGGACGCGCAGTCGCGCGAGGCGCTGCTGCAGAGCACGCGCCTGCTGGTGCAGGCCGACGTGGCGCAGACCTACCTGGCGCTGCGTGCGGTGGACGAGGAGCGCCGCCTGGTGCGCGACACCGTCACCGCCTACCGCGACACGCTCAATCTGATCGAGCGCCGCTACAACGCCGGCGACGTGGCCGAGCTGGACGTCGCGCGCATCCGCACCCAGGTCGCGGCGACCGAATCCGAGGCCCTGGCCCTGGACCGCCGTCGCGCCGAGCTGGAGCATGGGCTCGCGGTGCTGGTCGGCGCCGCGGCGTCGGACTTCCGCGTCGACGCGGCCGACTGGCGCAGCGCGCTGCCGGTGATCCCGGCCGGCGTGCCGAGCACGGTGCTGGCGCGCCGGCCCGACGTGTCGGCCGCGCAGCACGCCATGCTGGCGGCGCAGCAGCGCGTCGGCGTCGCGCAGGGGGCCTGGTTCCCCAACCTGTCGCTCACCGCGAACGGCGGCTATGCCTCGCCCGAGCTGGGCGACCTGTTCAAGTGGTCGGCGCGCTCCTGGGGCGTGGGCGCGCTGCTGTCGCTACCGCTCTTCGACGGCGGGCGGCGCGAGGCCGGCGTGCAGAACGCCAGCGCCGAGCTGGACGCCGCGCTGGCCGGCTACCGCGAGCAGGTGCTCGTCGCCTTCCGCGACGTCGAGGACCAGCTCTCGGCGCTGCGCCTGCTGGCCGAGCAGTCCGACGCGCAGTCGCGCGCCGTGGCCGCGGCCAGCCGCGCGACGGTACTGTCCAGCTCGCGCTACCGCAACGGCCTGGTCAGCCAGATCGACCTGCTGGATGCGCAGCGCAGCGAACTCGCCAACCGCCGCCAGGCCCTGCAGGTCAAGGCCGCGCAGTACCAGGCGACGGTGGGGCTGGTGCGGGCGCTGGGTGGGGGCTGGGAGGCCGCGATCTGACCCTGGCGTCGCGCGCCTAGACCGACCGGGCCTCGGGCGCGATGAAGCCGCCGCGCACGACGACGGGGATGGTCTCGAAGCCGATGGTCACCGACTGCGGAAAGCGCTGCAGGTCGTGGCCCTCGACATCCAGCACGAAGGCGCCGTCGTCGCCAATGCCCAGCGAGTAGGCGCCGTCGTAGTCGCCCAGGATCTTCTGGTGCGTCTCGGGCAGGTCCAGCAGCGGGGTCAGCAGGTGGCGGTCCATGAGGCCGAGACTGCGGCAGACGCTGCGGTGCGTCAAGGCATCCCGAAATCCCCCTGGGGAGATTCCGGCATGCGGTCTCGCCGCCGTGGCCGTGTCAGCGCAGGTGATGCACCTGCGGCAGCCCGTACACCGGCGTCGGGATGCCGACGCTGCGCGCCTTGAGCTGCAGCGACAGGAACTGCGAGTAGTGGCGCGACTGGTGCAGGTTGCCGCCGTGGAACCACAGGTTCTTCTGCTGCGTCGGCTTCCACATGTTGCGCAGCTCGCCCTCCCAGGGCCCGGGGTCCTTGGTCGTGCCCGAGCCCAGGCCCCAGCACTTGCCGACCTTGTCGGCCACCTCCTGCGAGATGAGCTGCGCGGCCCAGCCGTTCATCGAGCCATAGCCGGTGGCGTAGACGATCAGGTCGGCCGGCAGCTCCGTGCCGTCGGTGAAGGTGATGGACCTGGCGTTGATCTTCTCGACCCCCACGCCGCTCTTGAGCTTGATCTTGCCGTCGGCCACCAGCTCGGAAGCGCCCACGTCGATGTAGTAGCCCGAGCCGCGGCGCAGGTACTTCATGAACAGGCCCGAGCCGTCGTCGCCGAAGTCCAGCATGAAGCCGCGCTTGGCGAGCCGCTCGTACAGGTCGGCATCGCGCTTCTTCATCTCCTCGTACACGGGGATGTGGAAGCTGTGCATGATCTTGTACGGCACCGACGCGAAGATCAGGTCGGCCTTGTGGTGGTCGATGCCGTTGGCCACCGCCTGCTCGCTGTACAGCCCGCCGAGCGCCAGCTCCATCAGCGAGTCGCTCCTGGCGATGTGCGTCGAGGTGCGCTGGATCATCGTGACGTCGGCGCCCTTTTCCCACAGCGCGGCGCAGATGTCGTGGGCCGAGTTGTTGGAGCCGATGACGACGACCTTCTTGCCCTTGTACGCATCCGGCCCCGGGTGCTGGCTGGAGTGGTGCTGCTCGCCCTGGAAGGAATCCGCCCCTGGGAACCTGGGAATGTTGGGCACGGCCGACATGCCGGTGGCCAGCACCAGCTGCTTCGGCCGCAGCGTCACGGGCTTCAGTTCATCGTCCACGCGCCGCACCACCTCCACCGTCCACTCGCCCTTGGCTTCGTCGAACCTGGCGCTCTTGCAGGTGGTGGAGTTCCAGTAGTTCAGCTCCATCACCTTGGTGTACATCTCCAGCCAGTCGCCGATCTTGTCCTTGGGCGCGAAGACGGGCCAGTGGTCGGGGAAGGGCAGGTAGGGCAGGTGGTCGTACCAGACCGGGTCGTGCAGGCACAGGCTCTTGTAGCGCTTGCGCCAGGAGTCGCCGGGCTTGTCGTTCTTCTCCACGATGATGGCGCTGACGCCCAGCCGCCGCAGCCGCGCACCGAGCGCGATGCCACCCTGGCCGCCGCCGATGATCACCACCTCGGGCTGGGTCCGGTAGCCGAGTTCGGCGGCCTCCTGTTGCCGCGCCTCCAGCCAGGACTGGCGGTCGACCGTGACGCCGTGCTTCACGCCCCGGGGCCGGGCCTCGCCCTTGGGCTCCTCGTGGCCCTTCAGCTCCACCATCGTGGTCAGCAGCGTCCAGCACTTGTCGCCCTTCAGCCGCACCAGGCCGCGGCCGCGCGCGACGGCGGTCTCGAAGGTGAACCAGGCCTGGCTGACGCCGCCGCCGTCCTCGCCTTCGCCGTCGATCTGCCAAGCGCTAGGCTTGGTGGAGGCGAGCGTGGCCTTCAGCATCGCCTCGATCTGCGCCTTGCCCTCCATCGTCTTGAGGTTCCAGGTGAAGCTGACCAGGTCGCGCCAGTAGCAGTCGTCGTCGAACAGCGCCAGCGCGCCGGCGATGTCGCCCTTCTCCAGCGCCGCGCCCAGGCTGGCGAGCCAGCTCTTCACGGACAGGGTGTGGGGGTTGCTGAGTTCGGTCATCTTGCTTGTCTCCGTGCTTGTGTTTGGGTGATACACATCCGGGTCCTCTGCAGGGCCGGTGGAGGCTCAAGCGCAAAGGCTGTGCCTGAGCGGAAATGTGCTGCGATAGACAGCGCTCGCCTGGTGTGTCCCGGAGGGCCGAGGGGGCTTGCGCGATCAGGTCGCGATGGGGCAGCGCTGCGGACGGGTGTCACAGCGATACAGGTGTCGCAGCGGCGTTGCGACAGGCGTCTACGGCCTTTCGTTCTATAGCACTGAGTGCTATATTGCAGCAACGAAGAGGCCGGGCATGGCGATCTACAAGACCCGATGGTTCGACCGTTGGGCGCGCAAGCAGGGTCTGACGACACCGGGCTTGTGCGCCGCGGTGCGCGAGATGACCGAGGGCCTGTACGACGCCGATCTCGGCGGCGGCCTGTTCAAGAAGCGGATCGCGCGGCCGGGGCAGGGCAAGAGCGGCGGCTTCCGGACCCTGGTCGCCACCAACCAGGGTAGTCGCTGGTTCTTCGTCTACGGCTTCCCGAGGAACGAGCGCAGCAACATCGACAAGGACGAAGAGGAAGCCTTGAAGAAGCTGGCCGCACACCTGCTGTCGCTGACGGCGACAGCGCTGGCCGAGGCACAGCGTGCCGATGAACTGATGGAGGTGGATTGCGATGCGCAAGACGAAATCACCGATCCTCGAGGCCGTGCACACCACGGCCAAGGGGCTGCACAAGGCGGGCGTGATGGATCAGGTCACGCTGCGCGAGTTCGACCGCCTGTGCCTGCCGCCGGTGGAGCCGCTGGAGCCGGAGCAGATCAAGCAGATTCGCGAGGCGTCGCGGGTCAGTCAAGCGGTTTTTGCCAAGCTGCTGAACACCAGTCTGTCGACGGTGCAGAAGTGGGAGATCGGGCAGAAGAAGCCGACGGGGACAGCGCTCAAGCTTTTGCGATTGGTGCAGAAGCGTGGGCTGGAGGTAGTGGCATGAGCGCCGCTCCACATGCGGGAGGCTGTCGATGAGGGGGCTACCGAAGAGATGCGCTTTTGGGCGACCCCATTGCGACGCAAGCCGCCAAGCAAGCCCCGCCGGCCCAGGCAGGTGATGCGTGCCGAACGCCCCTTCGGCCGTCGGCGGCGTGCGCCTGGCGCCTCTCTGCTCCTGCTAGACTGCATTTGTTCCACAAGCAAGTCCTGACATGCCACGCCGCAGCCCCGAACTCACCGAAGCAGCGATGCTGGCCGCGGAACGGCGCATTCCCGGACTGGCGGCCAAGTCGGGCCATGCTGCCTACAAGCAGGCCTTGGCGATGACCGGCGCCGTGGTCGTCAAGACGAGTGCAGGCGCCGTGGTCGAGCGCAAGGCCGACGGGACGTCGACCGTCATCAAGGCGCTGAAGCCGGGCAAGCGCGTCAAGGTCGGGCTCGTACTCAAGCGTGCCAAGCAAGAAGCCGCGGTCTGACGGCAGCAAGGCCGCCCAGCCGCGGCTGAGGGTTCTGGCCGGTCCCAACGGATCGGGCAAGAGCACCATCAAGAACGAACTCAAGCCCGAGTGGATCGGCATCTTCGTGAACGCCGACGAGATCGAGCGAGCCCTGCGCGACAACGACGGCGCGCTCGATCTGGCCAGCCTGCAGATCATCGGCGAGCCCGCGGATGTGCTCGCCCGGATGGAAGGGCACATCCGGAGTTCGATCTTCGCGAAGTCGATCGGCCTGCATTCGCTGCTGGGCCGGATGACGATCGACGCGTCACTGCAGCTGCGCGTGCCGGCGCCCTACGACTCCTATCTCGCTTCGGTGCTGGCCGACGCCATACGGCGAGAGTTGCTCGACGAAGGACGAACCTTCACCTTCGAGACCGTGATGTCCTCGCGCGACAAGGTGGACTTCATGAAGGAGGCGCGGCAACGGGGTTACCGCGTCTACCTCTACTTCGTGGCTACCGATGACCCAGCGATCAACGTGGACCGGGTGCGGCGCCGTGTCCGGCAAGGAGGGCATCCCGTACCCGCCAGGAAGGTCCGTGAGCGCTACGTGCGGTCGATCGGCCTGATGACCGAAGCCTGCGGCGTGGCCCACCGTGCCTACGTCTTCGACAACTCGGGGTCGCGGCACAAGCTGTTGGTCCAGGTCGTCGACGGCCACGAGATGGAGATCGAGGCGGCGACGCTGCCGCCGTGGTTCATCGACACAGCGCTCTGGCATTCGTTCAACGACTGAAGCTGCGCGGCTCTCGGCGCCCGGCCACCCCTCGATCGCGCTCACGCGGACGCGCCGGAAGCTGGCAGTCCGCACCGGTGTCAGTGCGGCTGGCCGTCCCAGCGCGGTGGCGTTGCGATGCCCGCCTGCCTCATGTGGCGGTACATCGTCATGCGCGAGATGCCGAGTGAGCGCGCCGCGGCGCTGACGTTGCCGCGGCTGGCCCGCAAGGCCTCGAGCAGGCGTGCCGCGGGGTCGGCGCCAGTGTTGGCATTGGCGGGCTTGGTCGGTGCGACGGCCGGCGGTACGGC
This sequence comes from uncultured Methylibium sp., assembly GCA_964622685.1. GTDB lineage: Bacteria > Pseudomonadota > Gammaproteobacteria > Burkholderiales > Burkholderiaceae_C > Methylibium. The sequence continues at coordinate 15,476 of CAZUUU010000002.1, read as the reverse complement.
CGGCTCCGTTGCCGTCAGCCCGTCGGGCAGATCGCCGAGGCCGATGCTGTCATTGCAGCAAACCGCACACGCAAACTCGATCACATTCCGCAGCTCCCTCAGGTTCCCCGGCCACGCATGCGCATGCAGCCGCTCGCTCACCTCGCTCGACAGCCGCGGCGCCTCGCTCCGGCCCGCCGCCTTGGCGCACTCGCCCAGCATCCGCTGTATCAGCCACGCCAGGTCCCGCCGCTCGCGCAGCGGCGGCAGCACGAGGTGAGCGCCGTTGAGGCGGTAGTACAGGTCGTCGCGAAAGCGCCGCTCGCGCACCAGTTGCTCCAGGTCGCAGTGCGTCGCGGCGATGACGCGGATGTTCACGGGCGTGGGTTTGGTCGCGCCGATCGGCAGCACCTCGCGCTCGGCCAGCACGCGCAGCAGGCGGGCCTGCAGGTCGCGCGGCATGTCGCCGATTTCGTCGAGGAAGAGGGTGCCGCCGTCGGCCTCCTGGATCAGGCCCTTCTTGGCCTTGGGCCCGGCCCCGGAGAAGCTGCCGGGCAGGTGGCCGAAGAGCTCGCTCTCGATCAGCGTCTCCGGGATGGCCGCGCAGTTGACGGCCACGAAGGGCCGCCCGCGGCGCTCGCTGGCCTGGTGCAGGGCCTTGGCGAAGTATTCCTTGCCGGTGCCCGTCTCGCCGGTCAGCAGCACGCTGACGGGACTGTTGACGAGCTTGGCCGCGCGCTCGATCTGCCGGTCCAGCGCCGGGTCGCCGCCCGACAGTGCCGTCAGCGGCTTGGGGATCTTGCGTTCGCTGCTGTTGCTGTTGCTGCCGTGGGCCGGGCCCTGCTGCGGCGCCGCGGTGAATGACGACGATGCGTTGTCGCGCCGCGGCGGCGGGCTGGCCAGCATGAAGAGCACGCGGCCGCTGCTGGCCAGGGTGATGGCGCGCTGGTCGCTGGCGCGCGTCAGCGTGTAGCGGCCCAGGTCGGCCAGCGTGGCGTTGAACAGGCGCTCGAAGGGCAGGCCGAGGACGGAGCCGACGCCGATGTGCTTCCACTGCGCCTCCAGCAGCAGCTGCGCGCGGCGGTTGTGGCCGATCACGCGGCCGGCATCGTCCAGCGCCAGCAGGTAGTCGGGGTTCACGTCCAGGAAGGCGGGCGCCGCGCTCAGCCGCAGGATCCAGGCGTGGCGGTGGGTGTGCAGGAAGCTGGCGTTCTCGATGTGCTGGGCGTAGGTGCGCACCAGTTGCAGCGCCAGGTGCTGGCTGGCCTTGGGCTGGGCGCTGCTGAGCTGGCTGATGTCGAGCACGGCGTTGAGCTGGCCCAGCGCGTCGTAGACCGGCGCGGTGGTGCAGGTCAGCGGGATGTGGGTGGCGTCGAAGTGGTCGTCCAGGTGCACGGTCAGCGATTCGCCGGTGCTGATGCAGGTGCCCACGCCGCAGGTGCCGGCGTGCTGCTCGCTCCAGTCGGCGCCCAGGTAGAGGCCGGCCTTGCGCAGGCTGCTGTCCAACTGCAGGTCGCCGATGAAGTCGACGGTGACGCCGCGCGCGTCGGTCAGCAGCACGCAGTAGCCCAGGCCGGCCACCTGCTGGTACAGCGTCTCCAGCCCGTGGCGGGCGATGTGCAGGAAGTCGTCGATGCGGTCCTGGTGCTCGCGCAGCTGGTGGCTGGGCAGGATCACGGCCTCCTGCATGCGCGTGGGGTCGAGGCGGTGCTCGTGCACGCAGCGCGCCCAGGAGCGGCGGATGACCTCGTCGTGCGCCCGCGCGGCCTGCGCGGCCAGGCCGGCCTCGGCCACCTGCATGACGGTCGCGATGTGCTCGCGCTGCTGTTGCCGCTGCTGCGGCGGTTGCATGGGCATGCTGGTCTCCTGCGGGCCCGTGGCGCGGGGTGCTCGAGCGGCACCTGATCCCGGGTGCGGGTCACTCTAGCAGGGCGGCTGTGGGCGGGGGCTTCGACAGGCTCAGCCCGAACGGGGTTGGCTCAGCCCGAACGGTTGATCCCCGATCGCCCTGAGCTTGTCGAAGGGCAGGCTCAGCCCGAACGGGGTTGGCTCAGCCCGAATGGTTGACCCCGATCGCCCTGAGCTTGTCGAAGGGCAGGCTCAGCCCGAACGGGGCCGGGTCACTTGGCGAGGCGGAACCCCACCTCGGTGACGCCGTCCTGCGACCAGGCGCTGGCGCTGCCGCCGTGCATGGTGGCGACGGCGCGCACGATGGCCAGGCCCAGGCCGTGGCTTTCGCTGCGGCCGCGCGCGGCCTCGCCGCGGTAGAAGCGGTCGAAGAGCCGAGGCAGCGTCTCGGCCGGGATCGTGGCGCCGTGGTTGGTGACGACGAGCGAGGCGTCGGCCCGCCCGTCGGCGATGCGGATGGCGATGGGCTGCGCCGCGGCGTCGCCCGAATACTTGAGCGCGTTCGACAGCAGGTTGGACACGGCGCGCCGCACCAGGCCCGGGTTGCAGCGCACGCGCGCATCGCCGCGCAGCACCACGCGCGCGCCGGCCTGCTGGATCAGGCCGTCGTAGAACTCCACCACCTTGCCGGCTTCGTCGGCGAGCGACACCTCCTGGCGGTCGGCGGCCTGCTCGCCGTTGTCGGCGCGGGCCAGGAAGAGCATGTCGTTGACGATGGCGCGCAGGCGTTCCAGCACTTCCAGGTTGGAGGCGTGCAGTTGCAGCAGCTCGTCCTTCGGCCGCTCGTGCGCCAGCGTGACCTCGATGCCGCTGATCAGCGTGGCCAGCGGCGTGCGCAGCTCGTGGGCCACGTCGGCGTTGAAGCCTTCCAGCCGCGTGTAGGCCTGCTGCAGCCGGTCGAGCGCCAGGTTGAAGGAGCCGGCCAGGGCCTGCAGTTCCTGGTCCTCGCCGGCCTCGGGCAGGCGCAGCGACAGCGATTCGGGTGTGATGCGCGCGGCCTGCGCCGCCAGCGCGCGCACCGGCCCGAAGCCCCGTCGCGTGGCCCATGCCGCCAGCAGCAGCGTGGCGGCGAAGCCGGCCGCGCAGATCCAGGCGATGGTGCTGCGGTACATGCGCAGCACGCTGCCGCGCATGCTGCTGCCCAGCGCCACGGTGACCTGCGCGCCCTGCGCCGGGCCGGCGTCGCGGATCTCGACCTTGCAGCCGGCGGTAGCGCTGCCGTTCTGCAGGGTGAACATCGACGGCGTGGCCGCATTGACGGCCAGCAGCGGGTCGTCGGAGTTGCTGAACAGCAGCCCGCCCTCGCGCGAGCGGATGGCGACCAGCAGGTTGCCGTGGCCGGCCAGCACGCCTTCGAGCCGCGCGCGGAAGGCGTCGTCGACGCCGGTGGGGCTGTCGGCCAGCATCTGCTGCACCTGCTCGAGCTTGCCCTGCACCTCGTCGAACTCGACGCGCATCAGCTCGCGCTCGAGCGTCCAGTACAGCGCCGTGCCGGCCGCGCCGAACACCACGACCGCGATCGCCGCCAGCGTCAGCGTGAGCCGGACGACGATGGAGCGGCGCGGGTCGGCCAGCAGACTCACGCGCGCTGCTCCAGCACGTAGCCCATGCCGCGCACGGTGTGCAGCAGCTTGGTGGGGTAGGGGTCGTCGAGCTTGCTGCGCAGGCGGCGCACGGCGACCTCGACGACGTTGGTGTCGCTGTCGAAGTTCATGTCCCAGACCTGCTCGGCCAGCACGGTGCGCGACAGCACCTGGCCCTGGCGCTGCAGCAGCAGGCTCAGCAGCGCGAACTCCTTGGCCGTGAGGTCCAGGCGCTGCGAGGCGCGGCTGGCCTTGCGCTTGAGGAGGTCGAGCTCCAGCTCACCGAGCTGCAGCGTGCTGCTGTCCTGATGCCCGCGGCCGCGGCGCAGCAGCGCCTGCACGCGGGCCAGCAGCTCCGAGAAGGAGAAGGGCTTGATGAGGTAGTCGTCGGCGCCGCCCTGCAGGCCGCGCACGCGGTCCTCGACCTTGTCGCGCGCGGTGAGCATCAGCACCGGCGTGTCCTTCACCTGGCGCACCGCGTCCAGCACGCCGAAGCCGTCGATGCCCGGCAGCATGACGTCGAGCACCAGCAGGTCGTAGTGGCCCTCGGTGCCGAGGTGGCGGCCGTCGATGCCGTCGTGCGCCACGTCCACGATGTAGCCGTTCTCGCTGAGGCCCTTGCGCAGGTACTCGGCCAGCTTGGGCTCGTCTTCCACCACCAGCAGTCGCATCGCCGTCTCCCGTTCGTGTCGCGTGCCCTGCAGTCGGCCGGGGGGTGGCTTTCCTTGCACAAACGTAATCGGACGGTGCGCTTCGCGTCGGGGGTCGATTCCTAAAGTTCCCTCCACGCTGAAACGAAACAGCGCGGAACCGAAACCTCAACCCCACAGGAGTCCATCATGTCCTTCCGCCTCAACACCCTGATCCTGGCCGTCGCGGCCGCCGTCACCACCCTCTCGCCCCTGGCCGTGTCGGCCCAGGGCATCCCGACGCACGACGGCTTCCAGCTGATCGGCGACACGCTGGTCCGCGTCGAGCAGCCCGGCGTCTCCGGCAAGACCCGCGCCGAGGTGCTGGCCGAACTGGCCGCCTGGCGCAAGAACCCGGTCCACGCCGACGGTTGGGCCGAAGTCAACGGCGGCGACAGCCTGCGCTACGTGGGCCACACCGGCCCGGGCCGCAGCCGCGCCGAGGTGCGCGCCGAGCTCGACGCGTGGAAGAAGAACCCGGTCCATGCCGACGGCTGGGCCGAGGTCAACGGCGGCGACAGCCTGCGCTACGTGGGCGTGTTCAAGCCGGCCGCGGCGCCGATGGCGGCGTCGGGCGACCTGCGCGTGGCCGCCGGCGAGGGCTTCTCGATGGGCATGAAGGCCGAGCCCAAGCTCAACGTCAACGACCTGCCGGTGCACCTGCGCTTCGGCCGCCATTGAGCCGGCGGGTGACTGCGTCGAACGGGCCGCTCGCGCGAACACTTTCGGGATGGATTCCTTCCCGAATCGTGAGCGGTCCGTGATGCGGACGCCGGGTTCCGGTTCCTAAAGTTCCCGGCACGCTGAACCTCTCGGCGCGGCCCACGAGGCCCAACCCCATTGGAGTCCACCATGTCCACTCGCCTTGCTCTCATCTCCCTGTCGCTCGGGGCCGCGCTGCTGACCCCGCTGGCCGCCCACGCGGACAACTGGCCGGGCAGCCGGCCGGCCGCCATCGACGGCCCCAAGACCCGCGCCCAGGTGCTGGCCGAACTGGCTGCCTGGCGCATGAACCCCATCCATGCCGACGGCTGGGCCGAGGTGAACGGTGGCGACAGCCTGCGTTTCGTCGGCCCGCATGGCACGTCGACCACGGCGCGCAACCCGCAGGCGGTGGCGAGCGAGATCGCGGCCGCGCGCCGGATGCCGGGGGCGGACGGCTGGCTCGAGACGCGCAGCGGCAACGGCCGGCGTTTCGTCGGCACGCCCGTCGACACGGCCCAGGGCGACGTGCGGCTGGCGGCCGGCGACGGCTTCGTGATGGCCGCGGAGCCGCAGAAGGCCGAGAGCGCCGGCAAGGCCGCCGCGACCGCGCCGGCCGAGCCGAAGCTCAACGACCTGCCGGTGCACCTGCGCTTCGGTCGGCATTGATCTGCCGGCGGCGGGCTTCGACAGGCTCGGCCCGAACGGGTCGGGCTCAGGCGACCCAGTGCTTCGCGGCCGCCTCGACCACCGCCGACAAGGGCAGCGACGACGCGCGCTGGCTGCGCAGCCAGCGCGCGTCGTTGCCTTCGAAGAGCGAATCGCGCAGCAGCTGCGTCGCGTCCAGCGCCTCCAGGTCGAGCGCGTGCTCGTCCAGGCGGGTGAGGGTGCGCAGGATGTCGTCGCGCAGGCGCGAGCGGGCCTTGGTCTTGGGATCGACGATCTCGCCGTCCAGCCCGAAGCGGCAGGCCTGGAAGCGGTTGAAGGTGTAGACGAGGTAGTCGTCCTCGCTGGGCTCGAAGGGCTTTTCCTCGCGCAGCTGGCGGCAGATGCATTGCAGGTAGCAGGCCAGCGCCGCGGCCTTGTCGACCGACAGCGGCGTGTCGCAGACGCGCAGCTCGATGGTCCCGTACTCGGGCTTGGGGCGGATGTCCCAGTAGAAGTCCTTCATCGACTGCACGACGCCGGTGGCGGTCATCTTGTCGAAGTAGCCGCCGAACTCGTCCCAGCTGCGCACGAAGGGCGCGCGGCCCGACAGCGGGAAGGCGAAAACCGAGTTGAGCCGAGCGGAATCGAAGCCGGTGTCCTGGCCCTGCACGTAGGGCGACGACGCGCTCAGCGCGATGAAGTGCGGCACGTAGCGCGAGAGCGCGTGCAGCAGCCACAGCGCCTGGTCGCCGTCGGGGCAGCCGACGTGCACGTGCTGGCCGAACACGGTGAACTGCTTGGCGAGGTAGCCGTAGAGCTCGCTGATGTAATGGAAGCGCTCGCCGGGGAAGATCTGCTGTTCGCTCCAGTGCTGGTAGGCGTGGGTGCCGCCGCCGGCGATGGAGATGTTGAGCTTGCGCGCGGCGCGCACGAGCTGGTTGCGCATGTCGCGCAATTCGTCGCGCAGCGGTGCGTGGCGGCGCTGGATGGACGTGCCGATCTCGATCATGCTGCGCGTGATCTCGGGCTTGATGTCCCAGGCGCCGGAGTGCCTGGCGGTCTCGCGCAGCAGGTCCTCGGCCTGCGGGGCGAGGTCGAAGTCGTGGGTGCTGAGGAGCTGGAGCTCGAGCTCGACGCCGAGCGTCAGCGCTTCGGAAGGGGTGAAGTCCTGCAGGGGCATGGCTCAGCTCCGTTGCGGCACTTCGCCGGCGATCTGGCGCAGTGCGATTTGGGCCCAGATCGGTCCGCTGAGCTGCATCAGCGTCACCGCGATCAGCAGGGCCTGCAGCAGGCCGGCCTCGACCAGGGGCGCGTCGCCGGGCCAGCCGTAGGTGCTGGCGCCCAGCAGCAGGGCGGACTGGGCCATGGGTTGCAGCGCCAGCGTCAGGGCCAGGGCCTGCTTGAGGCTCAGGCCGCTGTGGCGCGACATCGCGACGATGGCCAGGCCCTTGCCGAGCGCACGCGCGACGATGATCGCCAGCACCCAGGGCCACAGGCCGAGGATGTTTTCCACCGTGCTGACGAGGCCGAGGCTCACGAACAGCAGCACCGTCAGCGCGGTGCCCGCGGTGCCGAGCTGCGGCTCGACGGTGAGGCCGTGGCCCATGCGTTCGCGCGCCACGATGCCGGCGATCAGCAGCGCGAGCAGCGGCGACAGCGTCCACTGCGCCGCGAGCAGCGCGCCCAGCACCAGCAGGCCGATCTGCAGCACCGCGCTGGCGGTGGTCCGGCGCATCGGCTTGGACAGCCAGGTCAGCAGCAGGCCCAGCAGCGCGCCCAGCAGGAAGGACCCGCACAGCACGTAGACCGCGTTGGCCAGCGCGGGCAGCCATTCGGCGCGCAGCGGGCCATCGGCGGTGGCGACGACGCGCCAGCCCTTGAGCGCCAGCACCGCCAGCACGCTGTTGAGCGCGGTCATCATCAGCAGGCGCTCGGTGACCTGGCCGCGCGGTTGCCATTCGTAGACCGCGGACATCGTGATGACCGGCGAGGTGGCCATCGCCACCGCGCCGGCCAGCGCCGCCGAGATCGGCGCGACGCCCAGCAGCACCAGCGCGCCGGTCACCGCGGCGCCGGCCAGCAGCGCCTCGGCCACGCCCTGCAGCGCGAGCGCCGGGTTGTGGATGAGCCAGCGCGGGCGGATGCGCGTGCCGAGCTCGAAGACCAGCACGCCGACGGCCAGGTCGAGCAGCGGCTTCCAGGGGTCGAGGTCGGTGCGCTCGAGCAGGCGCAGCGCCAGCGGGCTGGCGATCACGCCGACCAGCATGTGGCCGCAGGCGCGCGGCAGCCGCGTCCAGCGGCGCACGGCCTCGCCGGCCACGACCGCGATGATGATCAGCAGGGCGATGCCCAGGACCGGGTCGGCACTGCGCAGGCCCTCGAGCGTCCACAGCGGGGCGCGCAGCACGTCGGTGTTGGCGAGCGGGTTGTCGTTCATCTTGTTCTGGTCTCCTCTGGTCCCGACCGTGGGAGCGCGGGGCGGGGGATGAGTTCCGGTCCAGGGATGCGGGCCATGCCGGGCTTGAAAGCCGCGCGAGCGGCCCCACAATCCACGCCGCGCGCGATCGAGCATCGCGGGTCGGCGCCCATCCCAACGAATCATCAGTCCGCCATGAACAAGCAGACCCTGTCTTTTCAAGCCGAGGTGCAACAGTTGCTGCACCTGGTGACGCACTCGCTCTACTCTAACAAGGAGATATTTCTCCGCGAGCTGATCTCCAACGCGTCGGACGCGTGCGACAAGCTGAGGTTCGAGGCGCTGAACGAGGCCGGTCTGTTCGAGGACGCACCGACGCTGGAGGTGCGGGTGAGCTATGACAAGGACGCCCGCACGATCACCATCAGCGACAACGGCATCGGCATGAACGAGGCCGAGGCCATCGCCAACCTGGGCACCATCGCCAAGAGCGGCACGCGCGAGTTCGTCGGCAAGCTCTCGGGCGAGCAGGCCCGCGACACGCAGCTGATCGGCCAGTTCGGCGTGGGCTTCTACAGCGGCTACATCGTGGCCGACCGCATCACCGTGGAGACGCGCCGCGCCGGCCTGGCGCCCGCGCAGGGCGTGCGCTGGAGCAGCACCGGCACGGGCGAGTTCGAGGTCGAGACCATCGAGCGCGCGACGCGCGGCACCGACGTGATCCTGCACCTGCGCGAGGGCGAGGACGAGTGGCTGTCGCAGTGGAAGATCAAGTCGACGATCGCCAAGTACTCCGACCACATCTCGCTGCCCATCCTGATGCGCAGGCAGGAGTGGAACAGCGAGAAGGGCGAGTACCTGACGCTGGACGACTGGGAGACCGTCAACAAGGCGGCGGCGCTGTGGGCGCGGCCCAAGAGCGAGATCACCGACGCCGAGTACAAGAGCTTCTACGAGCAGATCAGCTTCGACCCCGCGCCGCCGCTGGCCTACACGCACAACCGCGTCGAGGGCCGCAGCGAGTACATCCAGCTGCTCTACCTGCCGGCCAAGGCGCCGCAGGACCTGTGGAACCGCGACCGCAAGAGCGGCGTGAGGCTCTACGTCAAGCGCGTCTTCATCATGGACGACGCGCAGGCGCTGATGCCGAGCTACCTGCGCTTCGTCAAGGGCGTGATCGACTCCAGCGACCTGCCGCTCAACGTGAGCCGCGAGCTGCTGCAGGAAAGCCGCGACGTGAAGGCGATCCGCGAGGGTTCGACCAAGCGCGTGCTGGGCATGCTGGAGGACCTGGCCGCGAACGACGCCGACAAGTACGCGAGCTTCTGGGCCGAGTTCGGCGCGGTGCTGAAGGAGGGCATCGGCGAGGACCATGCCAACCAGGAGCGCCTGGCGAAGCTGCTGCGCTTTGCCTCCACGCACGCCGATGCCAGCGTGAGCCTGGCCGACTACGTGGGGCGTATGAAGGAGGGCCAGGAGGCCATCTACGTCATCACCGCCGACACGCTGGCGGCGGCGAAGAACAGCCCGCAGCTGGAGCTCTTCCGCAAGAAGGGCATCGAGGTGCTGCTGCTGGCCGACCGCGTCGACGAGTGGATGCTGGCGCACCTCTACGAGTTCGAGGGCAAGCCGCTGCAGAGCGTGGCCAAGGGCGCGGTCGACCTGGGCAAGCTGCAGGACGAGGCCGAGAAGCAGCAGCTCGAGGCGGCGGCCGAGGCCTTCAAGCCGGTGCTCGAGAAGCTGAAGGAAGCGCTGAAGGGCCGCGCGAAGGACGTGCGCGTGACGACGCGGCTGGTCGATTCGCCGGCCTGCCTGGTGGTGGAGGAGGGCGACATGAGCGGCCACCTCGCGCGGCTGCTGAAGCAGGCCGGGCAGAGCGCACCGGCATCGCAGCCGATCCTGGAAGTGAATGCCGGGCACGCGCTGGTGAAGCGCCTGGACGGCAGCGAGCGCTTCGAGGACCTGGCCCACGTGCTGTTCGACCAGGCGGTGCTGGCCGAGGGCGGGCAGCTCGAGGATCCGGCGGCCTACGTTCAGCGCGTCAACCGCTTGCTGACCTGAGCGCGGCTCAGTCCTGGCTCATGGCCTCGATCTGCTGGCGCAGGTCGGCGGTCTGCTGCGACCAGTAGCTCGGGCCGCCGAACCACGGGAAGGCGGCCGGGAAGGCCGGGTCGGCCCAGCGCTGCGCGATCCAGAAGCTGTGGTGGATCATGCGCAGCGTGCGCAGCGCCTCGACGAGCGCGAGCTCGCGGCGGTCGAAGTCGCAGAAGCTCTCGTAGCCTTCGAGCAGGCAGGCCAGCTGGCGGCGCGCCTCGGCCGGATCGCCCGACAGCAGCATCCACAGATCCTGGATGGCCGGGCCGGTCATCGCGTCGTCGAGGTCGACGAAGTGCGGGCCTTGCGGCGTCCACAACAGGTTGCCGGGGTGGCAGTCGCCGTGCAGGCGCAGGCGGCGCGGGGCGACGGCGGCGAAGCGCTGCTCGGCCAGCGCCAGCGCCTGGTCGGCGACTGCGGCCCATTGCGCGGACTCGGCGGGCGCCAGCACCTCGTGGTCGACCAGCCAGGCGCGCGGCTGGCGGCCCAGGGTGTCGACGTCGAGCGTGCGACGGTGGGCGAAGGGCTGCCGGCGGCCCACCGCGTGCAGGCGGCCGATGAAGCGGCCGATCCATTCCAGCACCTCGGGGTCGTCGAGTTCGGGTGCGCGGCCGGCGCGTCGCGGCGCGACGCCGAAGCGCATGCCGTCGCGGCGCGCCAGCGTGGGCGGCGTGCCGAGCAGCGTGGTGCCGGCGACCGCGCGGCCGGCGTCGAGCACGAGCGGCGCGACCGCGGGCACCTCGGCGGCGGCCAGCTCCAGCGCGAAGGCGTGTTCCTCGAGGATCTGCGCGTCGCTCCAGCGGCCCGGGCGGTAGAACTTGGCGACGACGAAGCTGCCGTCCTCCAGCGCGACCTGGAACACGCGGTTCTCGTAGGAGTTGAGCTGCAGCAGGCGGCCGTCGCCGTACAGGCCGGCATCGGCCAGCGCGTCCAGCACCGCGTGCGGTGTCAGGTCGGCAAAAGGTTGCGGGGCGCTCGCGGCATCGTCCATGCCGCGATGGTCTCACGCAGGCTTCAGCGCAGGTCCTCGCGCGCCATGCTCAGCGGCGAGAACTCGCTGGTCGGGCCGCCGTCGTGGCGGCTGTCGGGCGCGAAGAAGGAATCCTGCGGGAAGTTGGAGTCGGCCCAGCGCGCGGACCGTTCGGCGCGCTTGGTGCGCACGGTGTCCGACAGCGTGCTGCGCGCCGCGACGAAGGTGGGCGTGGGTGCCAGCGGCACCGGGCTGCTGACCACGCCCTGGGGGCGCAGCAGCAGCTGCAGCTCACCGGCCGGCGGCAGGTTCTCGGCGCGGCAGGCGAGGTAGCGGATGCGGCAGGCGTCGAGGACCGACTGCTTGATCTTGGCGGCGCGGCGCGAGAAGCCGCGCTCGGGCTCGAGGTCGATGACCGCGAGCACGCGGCCGTTGGGGCTGCAGACCGCGAAGCTCACGTGCAGCGGCCCGAGCAGGTCGAACCAGTAGCGCACCTTCTGCGGATCGCGTGGCTGGCACAGCCGCACCAGCGGCAGCTTGGCGAGCACGACGTACTGCGGCATCGCGTCGCGCAGCATGCGCATCGTGCGGCGCTCGTCGGCGTTGAGCACCGGCCGCGCCATCACCGCCCAGTCGCCGGGCAGCGGCGTCTGCGTGTTGCGCGCGTTCGACCTGCGGCCGAGCCAGAACGCGCCGATCACGGCGACGCCGGCAAGCAGCAAGAGCATCCAGGGGGACGAGGTCATCAGCGAGACCGGCCGGGAGAGTGTCCGGGCCGAAGCGGGGCGCAGTCGGACTGGCATGCTAGCCCGGGCCCGCAGGCCGGTGTCCCCCCAGCTGGGGGCCGTGGCAAGCGGGCGACGCCCCGCGTCGCCCTACTCGGACGCGGCGCCGGTGCTGCGACCCAGCGAGGCGCGCACCTCGCCGACGGCGTCGAGCAGCTGCTCGAGGCGCATCGCGTGGCGCTTGAACTGGTAGTTGACCTCGGCGGCGTGCGTCTCGACCAGTTCCTCGACCTGGCTCGCCAGCGTGTCGGGCGGCAGCTTGAGCCAGGCGCTGGCCTCGCCGCCGTCGCGCTCGACCACGGCGCCGGCGCCGTGGGCGATCTTGAGCATCGCCGTGTTCTCGCTGAGCGCGTGGATGAAGAGCGTGTCGATGCCGCGGTTGCGCGCATGCATCACGGCGTGGTCGAACAGCCGCGCGCCGTAGCCGCGGCCGCGCGCCTGCGGCAGCACCGAGACGCCGAACTCCACCATCGGCGGGCGCGACTGCAGCTGGGCGGGCCGCTCGTAGGCCAGGTGCGCCATCGCGATCAGCTCGAGGCGGCGGTTGAAGATGCCGAACACCTCGTCGCGCTCGAAGCCGATGCCGTCGACGTAGGCGGCGATCTGGGCGTCGCTGGCCGAATAGCCGAAGCGCAGGTAGCGGTCGTGGGCCGGCAGCGCCAGCAGGTGGGCGACGATGCGTTCGCGGTGGCGCTCCGCCAGGGAGCGGATCGGCACCCACCGAAAGGCGCCCGCGCCGGGAGGCGGCGCCGAGTCCGGACCGGCGTGCCGGTCGGCGGAGGGGGTGCCTCGATGGAGGATGTCGCCGGGGAAGCCCATGAGAGGATGATTAGGGTTTACCCTGAATTGTAGACGCCATGGCCGGCCGCCGCTGCCGGGGTGATTGCGGGCCGCGGCAGGGTCCGCTGCGCCGGGACGCGCCGTTGCTCGGGCGCGACGATCGCGGCTATACTCCGCGGCTTTCCCGCCGTCCGGCTCCGGGAAAAGTCGGTGGCAACTCTGCCGCCGATCATGCAGCCTAAGAGGCCTCGGGTCCGTCGCCAGACGGGCTTCACAAGAGGCACCGACCGCTGCAGCAGAGCCGGGATTTTCCGTCAGGACCCTCATGAAAACCTTCAGCGCCAAGCCGGCCGAAGTGACGCACGAGTGGTTTGTGATCGACGCGACCGACAAGGTTCTCGGCAGGGTTGCCAGCGAAGTGGCCCTCCGTTTGCGCGGCAAGCACAAGCCCATCTACACGCCTCACGTCGATACCGGCGATTTCATCGTCATCGTCAACGCCGACAAGCTCCGCGTCACGGGCAACAAGGCCAACGACAAGATCTACTACCGCCACTCGGGCTTCCCGGGCGGGATCCACGCGACGCGCTTCAAGGACATGCAGGCCAAGCACCCCGGCCGCGCGCTGGAGAAGGCCGTCAAGGGCATGCTCCCGAAGGGCCCGCTGGGCTACGCGATGATCAAGAAGCTGAAGGTCTATGCCGGTGCCTCGCACCCGCACACCGCGCAGCAGCCCAAGCCGCTGGCGATCTGAGGGGATGACGATGATTGGCAATTGGAATTACGGGACCGGCCGCCGCAAGTCGTCGGTGGCGCGGGTGTTCCTGAAGAAGGGCTCCGGCCAGATCACGGTCAACGGCAAGCCGGTCGAGCAGTACTTCGGCCGCCAGACCTCGATCATGATCGTCAAGCAGCCGCTGTTCCTGACCAACAACGTCGAAGCCTTCGACATCAAGGTCAACGTGCACGGTGGCGGCGAGTCCGGCCAGGCCGGCGCGGTGCGCCATGGCGTCACGCGCGCGCTGATCGACTACGACGCGGCGCTCAAGCCCGAACTGAGCCGCGCGGGTTTCGTGACCCGCGACGCGCGCGAAGTCGAGCGCAAGAAGGTCGGTTTGCACGGCGCGCGCCGTCGCAAGCAGTTCAGCAAGCGCTGATCTCTTCGCCAGCGAGACAAAAGGCCGCCTTCGGGCGGCTTTTTCATTCGCGCGCCGACTTCATCAGCCGTTGCAACTTCGGGCCGGAGGCCCCAGGCTCGCTACCTAGAATCCAGGTTTCCTCTCGAACCCACCATGCGCTGGAAGCTGCTGCGCCGCCGTCTGTCGATCAGCGCCCCGCGCATGATCGTGCGCAGCCATCTGCCCTGGCCCCTGCGCTGGGCCGTGATGGCGCTGGCGCTGGGCTTCTCGGCGGCACTCGCGGTGTGGGCCTTCGAGTTCGGCAAGGACATCGCGGGACTCGATCGCGGCGGAGGCCGCGTGGAGTCGGGCAGCGTCGCCGACGAGATCGAGCAACTGCGCAGCGAGCGCGACAAGGCCCAGAGCATCGCCAACACGGCCGAGAGCCTGCTGAAGACCGAGCGAACGACGCTGGACCGCCTGGCCAGCCAGGTGCGGGCCCTGGAGGCCGAGAACCTGGCGCTCAAGGGCGACCTCGGCTTCTTCGAGCGGCTGCTGCCGACCAGCGGCCGGCAGGGCCTGATGGTGCGGGGCCTGCAGGCCGAGGTCGTCGGACAGGGCCAGCTGCGCTACCAGCTGCTGGTGATGCAGCCGGGCAAGTCGCCGGCGGAGTTCAAGGGACGCTACGAGCTGACGCTGCGCGGCCGGCTCGACGGACGCGCCTGGTCACAGGCACCGGCGGGCACGGCCCGTGCGTTGCAGTTCCGCCAGTATCAACGTGTAGATGGCGTCATCGAGTTCCCGGCCGCGGTCGTGGTCGAGGCTCTGCAGGTCAGCGTGGTCGACGCCCAGGGCGCGATCCGCGCCAGCCAGGACGTCAATCTGTGAACGGCCGCCGCGGCGGCCCGGGTCCTTGGAGGTCAAGATGTTCGGAATGAGCAAGCAACCGCCGATCCGCACCCTGGTGGGTGAGGGCACCGTGATCGAAGGCGAGATCCGCTTCACCGAGGGCCTGCGCATCGACGGCCGGGTGATGGGCAACGTGATCGCGCTCGGCGACGCGCGCAACCTGCTGGTCATCGGCGACAAAGCCAGCATCGCCGGCAGGGTCAAGGCCGGTCACGTGATCGTCAACGGCGAGGTGCGCGGCCCGGTCGAGTCCGACGAGCTGCTCGAACTGCAGCCGCGGGCGCGCATCGAGGGCAATGTCCGCTACGAGCGCCTGGAAATGCACCAGGGCGCCCAGGTCCATGGCGAGCTCAAGCCCTTGAATGCGGAGGACAAGCCCGCACTTCGTCTGGCAGCCAATGCGAACGTCGCGGCCGTCGGTCACAATACGAAGGTGGCGGGTGACCGCCAGTCCCAGGAGTCCTCATGAGCGCCGTTGCCGAATCCATCGCGACCGAAATGCCCGCCCCGATCGTCTTCACGGACAGTGCTGCCGACAAGGTCAGGCAGCTGGTCGACGAGGAAGGCAACCCCGAACTGAAGCTGCGCGTGTTCGTGCAGGGCGGCGGTTGCTCGGGTTTCCAGTACGGCTTCACCTTCGACGAGATCGTCAACGACGATGACACGAAGATGGAGAAGAACGGCGTGATGCTGCTGATCGACGCCATGAGCCTGCAGTACCTCACCGGCGCCGAGATCGACTACAAGGAAGATCTGGAAGGTGCGCAGTTCGTGATCAAGAATCCGAACGCGACCACCACCTGCGGTTGCGGGTCTTCGTTCTCGGTCTGATCCTCGGGTCCGCCCCGTCTGCCAGAAGCCGCCTCCGGGCGGTTTCGTCGTTCCTGGGTCGCTC
>CAZUUU010000001.1:0-68630 GCA_964622685.1 uncultured Methylibium sp. | reverse complement strand
CCGCGCCGCGGCCGACGCGGCCGCGCAGCTGGTGCAGCTGGCTCAGGCCGAAGCGTTCGGCATGTTCGATCACCATCAGGCTGGCCGTGGGCACGTCGACGCCGACTTCGATGACCGTCGTGCTGACCAGCACCGCCATCTGGCCGCCGGTGAACAACGACATCACAGCCGCCTTCTCGGCCGCCGGCATGCGGCCGTGCAGCAGGCCGACCATCGTGCCGGGCAGGGTCTCGCTCAGCTGGGCGTGGGTCGCGGTGGCGTTCTGCAGGTCCAGGGTCTCGGACTCCTCGATCAGCGGGCAGACCCAGTAGACCTGCCGGCCTTTCGTGGGGTCGGCGACTTCGTCCCGGATGCGCGCGATCACCGCGTCGCGCTTGCTGTCGGCGAAGACCTTGGTGACGACCGGCGTGCGGCCCGGCGGCAGCTCGTCGATGGTGCTGACGTCGAGGTCGGCGTAGTAGCTCATCGCCAGCGTGCGCGGGATCGGTGTGGCGCTCATCATCAACAGGTGCGGCTCGAGGGCGCCGCCTTCGAGCTTGCGCTTGAGCTGCAGCCGCTGCGCGACACCGAAGCGGTGCTGCTCGTCGACGATCGCGAGGCCGAGCTTCGCGAACGCCACGTCGTCCTGGATCACCGCGTGCGTGCCGACCACCAGCCCGGCCTCGCCCAAGGCCACGCGCGCCAGCATCTGCGCGCGGCCCTTGCCCTTGCGGCTGCCGGTCAGCCAGGCCACCGTGATGCCCAGCGGCTCCAGCCACTGCACCAGCTTGCGGAAGTGCTGCTCGGCCAGGATCTCGGTCGGTGCCATCAGCGCGCACTGCCAGCCGGCGTCGATGGCCACGGCGGCGGCGAGCGCCGCCACCACGGTCTTGCCCGAGCCGACGTCGCCCTGCAGCAGGCGATGCATGGGTTGCGGCTTCGCCAGGTCGCGGGCGATCTCCTCGGCGACGCGCTGCTGCGCACCGGTCAGGTGGAACGGCAGCGCCGCCAGCAGCCGCTCGTGCCGCCCGCCGGGCAAGGCCCGCAGCGCCGGGGCGCGCAGCGCGGCGCGTTCGCGCTGGGCCTGCGCCTGCGACAGCTGCTGCGCCAGCAGCTCCTCGAACTTGAGGCGCTGCCAGGCGGGGTGGCTGCGATCTTCCAGCGTCGCCATCGGCACCCGCGGCGCCGGATGGTGCAGGAAGGCCAGTGCCTCCCTCAAGGTCGGCAGGCCCGCCGGCACGCTGCCGGGCGGCAGCAGTTCGGCCAGCGGAGCGCGCTGCAGCGCCGAGGCCACGGCCTTGCGCAGGTAGGCCTGGGGCAGCTGGGCGCTGGCCGGATAGACGGGCGTCAGCGCCTCGGCCAGCGGCGTGTCGGCACGGACGGTCTTGACGGTCGGGTGCACCATCTCGCGACCGAGGAAGCCGCCGCGCAGCTCGCCGCGCACCCGCACACGCGTGCCGACCGCCAGCGCCTTCTGCTGCGAGGGGTAGAAGTGCAGGAAGCGCAGCACCAGCTCGCCGCTGTCGTCGTCCACGCGCACCACGAGCTGGCGGCGCGGGCGGAACTCGACGCGGCCGTCGCTCACCACGCCTTCGACCTGTACCGCATCGCCTTCGCGCGCGTCGGCGATGCGCGTGATGCGTGTCTCGTCCTCGTAGCGCAGCGGCAGGTGCAGGGCCAGGTCGATGTCGCGCAGCAGGCCGAGCTTCTCGAGGGCGCGCTGCGGGGCCGACTTCGGCGGGGTCGCGGCGGCGGTGTCGGGCATGGAACAATTCTGGCCCCAGTGCCTGCCAGGCCGGTCCAGCCTGCCCCATGCCCCGCCACACCCTCGCCGACTTCGACTTCGCCCTCCCGCCCGAACTGATCGCCCAGCACCCGGCCGCCGACCGCAGCGGCTCGCGGCTGCTCGACGGCCGCGGCGAGCCGCCGGTCGACCGCGTGTTCCGCGAGCTGCCGTCGCTGCTGGCGCCGGGTGACCTGCTGGTCTTCAACGACACCCGGGTCATCAAGGCGCGGCTGTTCGGCGTCAAGGCCAGCGGCGGCGCGGTCGAGGCCCTGGTCGAGCGCGTGCTGCCCGGCGGTCACGAGGTCTGGGCCCACCTGCGCGCCAGCAAGTCGCCGAAGGCCGGCAGCACGATCCGCTTCGGCACGCCGACCGAAGCCTTCGAGGCCGAGGTTCTGGGCCGCTGCGGCCCGGAGGCGGCGCTCTACCACCTGCGCTTGCCCGAGGATCCGCTCGCGCTGCTGGCGCGCCATGGCCACGTGCCGCTGCCGCCCTACATCCGGCACGCCGACGGCGCGGACGACGAGCGCCGCTACCAGACGGTGTTCGCGCGCGCGCCCGGTGCGGTCGCGGCGCCGACCGCGGCGCTGCATTTCGACCAGGCGGTGCTGGCGGCGCTGGCGGCGCGCGGCGTCGGCAGCGCCAGCCTCACCCTGCACGTCGGCGCCGGCACCTTCCAGCCGGTGCGCGTGGAGAACCTGGCCGACCACCGCATGCACAGCGAGTGGTTCGAGGTGCCGGCGGCGACGGTCGCGGCCATCGCGCGCACCCGCGAGGCCGGCGGCCGCGTCGTCGCGGTCGGCACGACGACGCTGCGGGCGCTGGAGTCGGCGGCGCGGGGCGGGACGCTCGAAGCCGGCGCGCGCGAGACCGACATCTTCATCACGCCCGGCTTCGACTTCCGCGTGGTCGACGTGCTGCTGACCAACTTCCACCTGCCCAAGAGCACGCTGCTGATGCTGGTCAGCGCCTTCGCCGGCCACGAGCGCATGCGCGCGCTGTACACGCATGCGGTGCGCGAGCGCTACCGCTTCTTCAGCTACGGCGACGCGATGCTGCTGGCGCGCGCGACCGGCGGCTGAGCGCGCTTACGACTTCGGCGGCGGCTGCAGCGTCATCACCGACACCAGCCAGCCCAGCAGCGCCACCGGGTAGAGCACGCCGATCAGCGCCTCCAGCATCGCCAGCGAGCGCGCGGCGGCGTGCACCGGCGTGATGTCGCCGTAGCCCAGCGAGGTGAGCGTGACGAAGGAGTAGTAGGCGAGGCGGGTGACGATCTCGCCATAGGTGGCCGGCTGGCCGAGGATCAGGTAGGCGCCGTCGAAGTGCATCGCGACCAGCCGGTGCAGCTGCGCGAAGGCCAGGCCGATCAGCAGGAAGGCCGCGACCGCGCCCAGCACGCGGTGCACGTTGATGCGCCCGGCCGCCAGCGTGTAGGCCAGCGTCAGCCAGCACAGCACGCCCAGGTTGACGGCGGCGAAGCCGGCGTCGGCGACACGCAGCTGGGCGTCGGGGAGCCAGACGTTGGCGATGCGCAGCGCCGCGGTGACGAAGGCGGTGACGATGAAGAGCCGGCCCGGCAGCGTGTGGTCGGCCAGCATCCACACGCCGAGCGCCAGGCCGCCGACGAACACGGCGTCGGCCACGTGGCGGTTGAAGATCCCCAGCTCGACCAGCGCCGGCACCAGCACGACCTCGGCCAGCAGCAGCAGGGTCAGCGCGGTGAGACTGCGGTCGGTGACGGCCTGGCGGGTCAGGCGGGCCCAGAGGCGTTGCAGCGGCATGAGGTCCCGAGGATACGGGCCGCAGGCTTCATCCGCAGCGTCTCAGGTGTCCGTCCACATCCTCAGCAGGTTGTGATACGTCCCGGTCAGGCCGACGATGGTCTCGGTGTCGCCATGCGCCTCGCGCAGCGCGAGGATCTGCATGTCCAGCTCGTAGAGCAGCCGGCGCTGGTCATCGCGCCGCACCATGCTCTCGATCCAGAAGAAGCAGGCGAGCCGCGCGCCGCGCGTGATCGGCTCGACGCGGTGCACGCTGCTCGACGGGTAGAGCACCAGGTCGCCGGCCGGCAACTTGACGCGCGGGCGGTCGAGCGCCGGCTCGGGCGATTCGATCACGAGCTCGCCGCCGTCGTAGCTGTCCGGGTCGGCCAGGAACAGCGTGCACGAGATGTCGGTGCGGACCCGCTTGCCGCGCATCTCGCCGTGGCGTGCCAGGCGCACCGCGTTGTCGACGTGGTTGCCGAAGGCATTGGTCGCGCCGCCGTAGCGGTTGAACAGCGGCGGGAAGATCTTCTTCGGCAGCGCGGCGGTGAAGAACAGGAGGTTGGCCGCGAGCGCGTCCATCACGATCTGCTGCAGCTGCAGCGTGACCGGGTCGTCCTCGGGAAGTTGCTCGTTGTTCTTCACCTGCGCCGACTGCGTGCCTGCGGTGACCCGACCATCGCCCCACGGCGCCTTCGCGAGCAGCGCCTGCGCCTTCGCGAGCGCTTCGGCGTCCAGGACCTGGGGGATGTGCAGCAGCATGGCGATCGAGTCTACGACCGGGGTCAGAACCTGAAGATGCCCGTCATCAGGAACATCCGTCCTTGCCCCGGGATGTAGTGGCCCGACGTATACAGCGACTCGGCGTAGAGCTTGTTCGTCACGTTGTTGACGTTGAACTTGAAGCTCAGCTGGTCGTTGGCCGTGACCTCGGCCATCAGGTCGGCGGTGACGTAGCGCGGTGCCTCGAAGCCCGGGTTGCGGTTGGGCTGGACGCCGGAGCGGGCGTTCAGGCCGCCGCCGACGCGCAGCGCCTGCGTCACCTGGTAGGTGCTCCAGATCGTGCCGGAGTGGCGCGGCGTCAGCGAGGGACGGCTGCCCTGGCGCTCTGAGTCGACCGGGCTCGCGGCCACGTCGATGCTCGCCGACGGGATCCACATGTAGGAGCCGTACACCTCCCAGTTCGGCGTGAGGCGGCCGGTCAGGTCGAGCTCGAGTCCGGACGCGTGCCGCTTGCCCGACAGCGTGACGACGTTGGTGAGCAGCGGATCGGTGTTGCGCTCGTGCAGCTTGGTCGTCCGGAAGATCGCCGCGCGAGCGGTGAAGTTGCGGTCGGCCGATTCGACGCGTGCGCCCAGCTCGGCGTTGATCGACTGCTCCGGCGGGATGTTCTCGTTGGCGCTCGACAGCGAGTAGGCATCGCCCGAGGTATTGAACGACGTCGCGCCCGACAGGTGGAAGGACAGGCGGTCGTTCGGCTGGAACAGCAGCGCCGCGCGCCGGCTCACCTCGCTGACGGTCATGCGGTAGCGGGTGAGCGTCTCGGGGCCGGGCGCGGTGTTCGGGATCGTGATGGTCTCGTAGTCGCCGGTCAGGTAGTCGTAGCGCAGGCCGGCGAGCAGCTTCCACTTCGGCAGGAACTCGATCATGTCCTGCACGTACACGCCGCCGGCGCGACTCTTGTAGTGGTTGGCCAGGCGCAGCACGCGCAGGGACTCGTCGATCCAGGCGCCGTCGTCCGGGGTGCCGACGGTGGTGGTCGGCTTGGCCGGCACCACGCCGCCCTGGGCGGCGTTGCGCGCGTTGTAGACCTGCTTCTTCTCCTGGGCCACGTCGATGCCGGCCTGCACCTGGTGCTGCATGCCGAACCACTTGAAGTAGCCGGTGTAGTCGCTCTGCGCGTGCACCGTGTCCATGTCCTGGATCTTGAGCTGCAGACCGCGCGTGAGCACGGTGTTCGGCCCGAAGGTCTCGAGGCTCGCCGGCACGCCGCCGGGTTGCAGCGCCATGCCGGCGAAGCGCACGGTGCCGGCGCGCTGGTCGCGCGTGTACTCGCCCTTGCGCAGCTTGGTGACGATCTCGCCGTCACCCCCCAGGCGCCAGGTGTGCGACAGCGACAGGATGGCGGCGGTGCCGGCGTTGCGGTCGCTGGCCATGCCGTAGTAGGCGGTGGGGTCCAGCGGCAACAGCTGGCTGGGCGCCGGGCGGACACCCTGGGGCAGGCTGGCTTCCGCCGTCGTCCGGTAGGCCCAGGGCATGCCGTAGTTCATGCCGTTGTCGTTGTCGAGGTAGTAGAGCGTGGCCGCGAACTCGTGGCGCTCGCCGATGCCGGTACGCCAGGCGGCGGCGACGCCGCGCTTGTCGATCGAGCTGCCGGCGCCGTTGTTGTCGGCGGCCGTGACCATGGTGCCGAAGCGCACCGCGCTCGACTCGCCGAGGCGGACATTGAAGTCGCCCACCGCGCGGGCATAGCCGTGGCTGCCCACGGACACGTCGACCTGGTGCTGCGTCAGCAGGTAGGGCGACTTGGTGACCTGGTTCACCGCGCCGCCGGTGGATCCGCGGCCGAACAGCAGGCCGGCCGAGCCGCGCAGCAGCTCGAGCCGGTCGAGGAAGAAGGTGTCGCGGTCGTAGAAGGCCGGGTCGCGCATGCCGTCGATGAAGACGTCGCCCGCGGCCTGCAGCGAGAAGCCGCGCAGGCGGATGTCTTCCTCGCCGCCTTCAGCCGCGAGGAAGCTGATGCCGGCGGTGCTGCGCAGCGCCTCCTTCATCGTGTCGAGGTGCCGGTCGTCCATCAGGCGCTCGGTGACGACGGTCACCGACTGCGGCACGTCGCGCAGTTCCTGGTCACCCTTGCCGATGCGGGTGCGCTTGACCTGGTAGTCATCCTTGCCCTGGCGCTCGATCTCGGCCGTGGCCTTGACGGCGGGCAGCATCGGCGATGCGGGTGCGACGCCGGCCGGCGCCGACGCGGCGGGCGTCGGCGCCGCCGGCGTGGTGTCCTGGGCCAGTGCGGCCTGGGCCAGGCCGAAGCCGGCCGCGAGCGCGCCCAGCGGGGCGAGGGTGAAGCGCCGCTGCGGCGCAGGGGGGGTCGGGTTCATGCCAGCTCCAGGAGGTTGTCGTTCGAATGGCGGGCCGGTCCGTGGCTGGCATCGGGAAGGCCGTCGCGATCGTGTCGCGGCGGCCGCTGCGCCCGAGGGCGCAGCGCTGGCGGGGAAGTCCGGCGGGTCGGGGAGAGCGGGGTCGGTTCAGCGATTCAGGGCGCGGGCTCGCTGATGAAGCCGATCTTGTGCAGGCCGGCCTTCGACGCATCCGACAGCGTCTCGGCCACGAAGCGGTAGGCCACCGACTGGTCGGCGCGCAGGTGGATCTCGGGCTGCGGCTGCCGCTTGCCCTCGTCGGCGAAGCGGCGCGCCGCCTCTTCGCGCGCGATGGTTTCGCCGTTCCAGTAGCGCAGGCCGGCGGCGTCGATCGCGAATTCGATCTTGTCGGGCTTGAGCTCGTTGACCTGGCTGCTGGCCTTGGGCAGGTCGAGCTTGACCGCGTGGGTGAGCAGCGGCGCGGTGACGATGAAGATCACCAGCAGCACCAGCATCACGTCGATCAGCGGCACCATGTTGATGTCGGCCATCGGGCCGGACGAGGTCTTGCGGTCGAAGCTGGCGAAGGCCATGGTCGGGCTCCGCTCAGGCCGTCGCCGGCTTGGCCGAAGGCAGCGGACGCACGTTGTCGGCCTTGGCCGCCTCGGCCAGCGGCGTGCCCATGGCCAGGAAGGTCAGCAGCTCGAAGGCGAAGGCGTCGAGCTTGGCGTTCAGCACGCGGTTGCTGCGCGTGAAGGCGTTGTAGGCCATCACCGCGGGGATCGCGACCGCGAGACCGATGCCGGTCATGATCAGCGCCTCACCGACCGGGCCGGCGACCTTGTCCAGCGTGCCGCTGCCGCTCATGCCGATCGCGACCAGCGCGTGGTAGACGCCCCAGACGGTGCCGAACAGGCCGACGAAGGGCGCGGTCGCGCCGATGGTGGCCAGCCAGGTCAGGCCGTTCTCCAGCCGCGTGGTCTCCTCGTCGAGCACCTTCTTGATGGTGCGCGTGACGAAGTCCTGCGCCGTGCCCGCCTCGGCCAGCTTGGCGGCGCCGTACTTCGCATGGTGGACCTGGGCGTTGATCGCGTGCGCGGTCAGGTGCGCGAAGGGCTCCTGCACGCCGTGGGTCGTGATCTCGGCGCTGACCTCGTCCAGCGAGCGCGCGTTCCAGAAGAAGCCGAGGAACTTCTCGCTGCGCTGCTTGCGCACGACCTGGGTCAGGCCCTTGACGGCGATCAGCACCCACGAGATCAGCGACATCAGCAGCAGGATCGCGAGCAGCGACTTGCCGACCACGTCGGCCTGGGCGATGAAGTGGGCGAAGCCCAGCGAGGAGTTCACGTCGGACATGGCTTACCTTTGGAGTTCGAAGACCAGGGGCATCACCACCCAGAACGGCTGCGGCACGCCGTTCTCGGTGTAGGGCTTGAAGCGGGTGGCGCGCACGGTGGCGAGCGCCGAGTCGTCCAGGCGCTGGAAGCCGGTGGACTTGATCAGCTGCGTCTGGCGCGGCATGCCTTCGGCGTCGACCAGGATGCGGACCTGGGCGTCGCCCGACTCGCCGAAGCGCTTGGACGTGGCGGGGTAGGACAGCACCGGCGGCGTCAGGTAGCTGACCTGGGTGATGGCGACCGTCTTGGGCTGCGGGGCCGGGGCCGGCGGCGCCGGCGGAGCGGGTGGCGGATCGATCGCGACGATCGGTGCCGGCGGCTCCACCGGCGGGGGCGGCGCCTCGAACACCACCGGGGCCGGCGACGGCGCGGCCGTCACCAGCGCCACCGGCGGCGGCTTCTTGAGTGGCGGCGGCGCGGGCGGCGGCGGGGGCGGCACCGGGGGCACCGGCGGGGCCGGCGGCGCGATCAGGTCGACCACCAGCGGCGCCACTTCGCCGACCGCGTTGCGAACGGCCTCGACCTGCAGCAGGCCCCAGGCGCCGACCAGGTGAGCGGCGACCACGCCGGCGACGGCACCGCGCCGGGCGGCCGGGCCCAGGCCATCCGACCGGCCGACCGGCAATGGCGGCGGCGCAGTGACGAGGGCGGACCGGGGAGCGTTGGACGAGGCGGCGGACATGGACGAGGCAGGCGGCAGCAGGCGACGCGCGGGATGGGAGCGACAGTGTAACTGATTAATAAGAATGATTCGCATTGGTGTTTCGGCGACGAAGTTCTATCGCACGGGCCGCTGCAGAGCCACTGAGACAATCCGGCCATGCTTCGATTCGATCTGCTGGCCACCGAGGGCCTGGCGCGCCGCGGCCGCCTGACGCTGAACCACGGCGTCGTCGAGACGCCGGTCTTCATGCCGGTCGGCACCTACGGCACCGTCAAGGGCGTGATGCCGCGCGACCTCGAGGCGATGGGCGCGCAGATCGTGCTCGGCAACACCTTCCACCTGTGGTTGCGGCCGGGGCTGGACGTGCTGGGCGCCTTCGGCGGCCTGCACCGCTTCGAGAACTGGCCGCGGGCCATCCTGACCGACAGCGGCGGCTTCCAGGTCTGGTCGCTCGGCGGCAGCGACGGCAAGGGCCGCCGCATCAGCGAGGAGGGCGTGAAGTTCGCGTCACCCGTCAACGGCGACAAGCTGCTGCTGACGCCCGAGGTGTCGATGCAGATCCAGACGGTGCTGAACAGCGACATCGTCATGCAGTTCGACGAGTGCACGCCCTACGAGACCGCCGGCCAGCTGACCAGCGAGCGCGAGGCCCGTGCGTCGATGGCACTGAGCCTGCGCTGGGCCGCGCGCTGCCGCGACGAGTTCGCGCGGCTCGAGAACCCGAACGCGCTGTTCGGCATCGTGCAGGGCGGCATGTACGAGTCGCTGCGCGAGGAATCGCTCGCGGCGCTGGCGGCGATGGACCTGCCGGGCTACGCGGTCGGCGGCGTCAGCGTCGGCGAGCCGAAGGACGAGATGCGCCGCATCGTCGCGCACACGCCGCAGCGCCTGCCGGCCCACAAGCCGCGCTACCTGATGGGCGTGGGCACGCCCGAGGACCTGGTCGACGGCGTGGCCCATGGCGTCGACATGTTCGACTGCGTGATGCCGACGCGCAATGCGCGCAACGGCCACCTGTTCACGCGCCACGGCGACCTGCGGTTGCGCAACGCGCGCTACCGCAGCGACGAGCGGCCGATCGACGAGACCTGCGGCTGCCAGGCCTGCGCCGGCTACAGCCGCGCCTACCTGCACCACCTGGACCGCTGCGGCGAGATGCTCGGCCCGATGCTGGCGAGCATCCACAACCTGCACTACTACCTGAACCTCATGCGCGAGGTGCGCGAGGCGCTGGACGCCGGCCGCTTCGAGGCCTGGCGCGCGCAGTTCGCGGCGGATCGGGCGCGCGGGGTCTAGCCGCGCGCCTTCGGGTAGCCGAGCCGGCGTTGCAGCGCGACCAGCGCCGCCTCGTCGCTGCCGGCGGTGGCCAGCAGCCCGGCCTCGACGCCCTGCTGGTCGGCCAGCGAACGGTGCTGGCCGAACTTGAGCTTGGTGTCGATGCGCTCGATCGCGAGCGCGAAGCCGACGATGCCGGCGCTGAGTTGCTCGACGTGCGTCTCGGGCATCACCCCCTCGGGCAGCGGCGCGGGCTCGAAGGTCTCGACCAGCTGCGCCTGGACGGCGCGCAACTCGGCGGTGTCCGCCAGCGGCAGCAAGCGCCCGCGGACATGGACCACCGCGTAGTTCCAGGTCGGCACGGCGGGCCGGCGGTCGTACCAGCGCGGCGAGACATAGGCGTGCGGGCCGTGGAAGATCGCCAGCGCCGGTTCGCCGCTGCCGATGCAGCGCGCCTGCGGATTGGGCCGCGCGAAGTGGCCGAGCAGCCGCTGCCCGTCGTCGGCCAGCAGCAGCGGCAGGTGGGTCGCGAAGGGCGCGCCGTCGAGCGCCGTCACCAGAGTCGCGAACGGATGGGCGCGCAGCAGGCCCTCGGCGGTCGCGCGGTCGTCGTCGCGAAAGTGGGCCGGCAGGTACATGGCGCGATGCTAACGGCGCGGCGTGCTCACCACAGCATCCAGTGGCCGTAGACGACGATCCACAGGCCGAGCACGCCGTTGGTCACGGCATGCGCGATCACCGCGGTCCACAGCGAGCCGGTGCGGCGGTACAGCCAGGCGTAGGCGAGACCGGCGCAGGCGGCGGCCAGCCACTCCGTGTGGGCCAGCGTGAAGACGAGCGTCGACAGCCCCACCGCCTGCACGCCGACGCGCCGCGGATCGACCGCCAGGAAGTCGTGCCCGGCGATCCAGCGCATCAGGAAGCTGCGCCAGAACAGCTCCTCGAGCAGCGGCACGACCAGCGCCGTGCCCAGCCAGCGCAGGGCGATCAGCCCCCACAGCGGCTCGCCGTCGGGGCCGATCGGGCGAAAGCCGGCGACCGGCGCGCCGAGGCGCATCCACGGCTCGTCGAAGCGGACCCAGAGCCAGCACACGGCCAGGCCGACGGCGACCGCCAGCAGCGCGTCGCGCCAGCGTGGCAGCGAGCTCAGCTCGACGTAGTCGCGCCACCAGATCGCCATCAGCAGGGCCGGCACCCCGACCTGCAACGCGTAGAGCCAGCGCAGGTCGAGCCCTTCGGGCGCGGCGCCGTCGAGCAGGCCGCGCAGCGCCAGCAGCAGCACGAAGACGACGAAGGGCAGGAAGCGACGCCGGGCCGCCGGGTCGAAGACCGTGCGCCCGAACAAGCTCGGCCTCAGGCAGCCAGCAGCGCCAGCACGCGCTCGCGCAGGCCGTCGGGCGTGACCTGCGCGGGCGGCACCGCGCTGCCGGCGCTCAGGCCGACGCGGCTCCACAGGCCGCGCCGGAACGGGCGCGTCATCGCAGTGCCACCCAGGCGCGAGAAGAACGAACCCCACAGGTTGTGCAGCGCCAGCGGCACCACCGGCACCGGGTTGCTCTCGAGGATCTTCATCACGCCGGCCTTGAAGGGCTGCAACTGCCCGTCGCGGGTGATGCCGCCCTCGGGGAAGATGCACAGCAGCTCGCCGTCGTCGAGCACCCGCTTCGCCTCGGCGAAGGCGCGCTCGTAGGTCGCCGGGTCGTCCTTCTGCGAGGCGACGGGGATCGCCTTGGCCAGCCGGAACAGCGTGCCCAGCACCGGCGTCGCGAAGATGCGGTGGTCCATGATGAAGCGGATCGGCCGCGGGCTCGCCGCCATCACCAGCATCGCGTCGACGAAGCTGACGTGGTTGCACACCAGCACTGCCGCGCCTTGCGCGGGGATGTGCTCGTCGCCGCGCACCTTGAAGCGGTACATCAGCCGCGCCACGATCAGTGCGGTGAAGCGCAGCAGGTACTCGGGCACCAGCAGGAAGATGTAGGCCGCGACCACCGCGTTGAGCAGCGCGGTGACGAGGAAGATCTGCGGGATCGTGAAGCCGGCCTTCAGCAGGGCCGCCGCCATCAGGCTGCTGGCGATCATGAACAGCGCGTTGAGGATGTTGTTGGCCGCGATGATGCGGGCGCGGTGCGTGGCCTGCGAGCGCAGCTGGATCAGCGCGTACATCGGCACGCTGTAGAGGCCGGCGCACAGCGCCAGCAGGCCCAGGTCGGCCATCACGCGCCAGTGCCAGGGCTCGCGCAGGAACTCGGCCACCGTCGCGACCGTGCCGGGCGGCGCGTGGCCGCTCGTGGCCAGGTAGAGGTCGATGCCGAAGACGCTCATGCCGATCGCCCCGAAGGGCACCAGGCCGATCTCGACGTGGCGACGGCTCAGCACCTCGCACAGCAGCGAGCCGATGCCGATGCCGACCGAGAAGACGACCAGCAGCAGCGACGCGACCTGCTCGTCGCCGCCCATCACCTGCTTCGCGAAGGCCGGGAAGTTGGACAGGAAGATCGCGCCGAAGAACCACATCCACGAGATGCCCAGCAGCGATCGGAACACCACCACCTGTCCATGCGCCAGCTTGAGGTTGCGCCAGGTCTCGCTGACCGGGTTCCAGTTGATCGCGAGGCCGGGGTCGGTGGCGGGCGATACCGGCACGAACTGCGCCGTGACGCGGCCCAGCAGCGCGAGGCCGAGGCAGGCGAAGGCGACGTAATGCCGGCCGAGGTCGGGGATGGCGATCAGCAGGCCACCGACGACGTTGCCCAGCAGGATCGCGACGAAGGTGCCCATCTCGACCATGCCGTTGCCGCCGGTCAGCTCGCGCTCGTTCAGGTGCTGCGGCAGGTAGGCGAACTTGACCGGGCCGAACAGCGTCGAGTGCAGGCCCATCAGCAGCACGCAGCCCAGCAGCACCGGCACGCTGGCGACCCAGAAGCCCCAGCCGGCCAGCGCCATGATCGCGATCTCGAGCGTCTTGACGAAGCGGATCACGCGCGTCTTGTCGTGCTTGTCCGCCAGCTGCCCGGCGGTGGCCGAGAACAGCAGGAAGGGCAGGATGAACAGCGCGCCGATCACCAGCCCGGCCAGCTCCGGCGGCAACCACTCGACCTGCAGCTGGTAGGTGACCAGCACGGTGAAGGCGAACTTGAAGAGGTTGTCGTTGCCGGCGCCGAGAAACTGGGTCCAGAAGAAGGGCGCGAAGCGGCGCTGGCCGAGCAGGGCGAACTGGTTCGCGTGCGCCGTCGCAGGTGGCGCGATCGAGGCCGGCGGGTTGGCGCCGGGCGGGGCAACGAGGCTCACAAGGGGCTCCTTCCAGTGACGGGATCAAGTGTGGCGCAGCTCAGCGCGCCGGTGAGTCAGGCTTTGCCGATGGAGCAGTCAGGGGTGGCAGCGGCAGCTGAAGTCCTGTCGTCGTCCCGGCGACGACCTGCGGCAGCTTGCCATCCCAGCGCCGCACCGCCTCCCATTGCAGGAGCGCAGGCGTGATCTGCTGGCGTTGGAGTGCCAGCGACTCGGCCTCGATGCGCCGTTGCAACGCGAGCGACTCGGCCTCGGCCTTGCGTTGCAGCGTCAGCGCTTGCGCCTCGGCACCGGCACGGATGACCTGCTGCTCCGCCTCGACGCGGATACGTTCGAGGTCGCGCTCGGCCTTCAGGCGCATCTGCTCGGCGCGGCTCTTCTCCTCGATGGCAGCCTCGAAGTCCTTGCTGAAGCTGAAGCTCACGATGGCGAAGTCCTCGACGATCACGCCGCGCTCCCGCAGACGGTCATCCAGCTGGCCGCGAATCCGCTGGCGCACGTCGGTCCGGCGCGCTACCAGCTCCTCGGCGGTGAACTGGGCGATGGCTGCCTTCACGGCCTCGTGGACGGCGGGCAGGATGATGCGGTCGCCCACCGCATCCAGCGTGCCGATGCCCTGGAACACCTGGGGCGCACGCTCGGGCTCGAGGCGGTAGTTGACCGCGACCCTGACGTTCACGTGCTGCAGATCGCGGCTCGCGGCCTTGCCCTCGCCTTCGCCCTTCTGGATCTGCACGTTCATCAGCGCCACTTGCTGCGCCACCGGCACGCGCAAGTGCAGGCCTTCGCTAAGGACGACTGGCTCGACCCTGCCGAAGGTCGTCAGCACGCCGCGGTGCCCCGCCGGCACGATGACGATGGGGTTGGCCAGCGCCGCCAGGACCAGCACGGCGGCGCCCGCCACCAGGCCGCGGCGCAGCGCCGGCGTCAGCCGCCGCCACGCGCTGCCGGTGTCACGCAGGCCTTGCCTGCCGGCCTCGCGCACAGCGTCCAGGGCTTGCGCGTCCTGGTGTCGAGGGGTACTCATGAGCTTGCTCCTTGCGATCCCTGCGACGGCAGGGCGTGAGCACATGCTCGGTCGTATCGCACAAGAAGTCTCGAAATTCGAGACGAAGATCTGATAGAAGCCTCTGTCAGTATCACCAGGAGCTACCAATGGCTGCCGCCTCCCATCCCCTGATCGACGTGCTGAAGACCGAACTCAAGGCTGCCGGGCTGACCTACGCGGGCCTGGCGCGCGAACTCGGGATGGCCGAGTCGAGCGTCAAGCGGATGTTCGCGAAGGGCGACATGCCGCTGGCGCGCATCGATGCGATCTGCCGTGTGCTGCGCACCGACTTCACCGAGATGTCGCGCCGCGTTGTCGACGCGCGGCCGCTGAAGCGCGAGCTGACGCTCGAGCAGGAGAGGGCCGTCGTTGCCGACCGCAAGCTGCTGCTGATGGCGATCTGCTGCCTGAGCCAGTGGACGCTGGAGCAGATCGTCGCGACCTACGTCCTGAGCGAGGCGGAGGCCATCAAGTACCTGGCGCGGCTGGACCGGTTGGGCATCATCGAGCTGCGGCCGCTCAACCGGTACCGCCTGCACGTTGCAAAGACCTTTCGCTGGCGGCCGCACGGCCCGGTGATGCGCTACTTCCGCGAGCAGGTGGCCGGCGAGTACTTCGGCGCTGGCTTCGATGGCGAGGGCGAGATGCTGACGCTGGTGCACGGTTCGATCGCGCGCACGCAGGCTGCCGCATTCTCCGAGCGGCTCCAGCGCGTGGCCCAGGACTTCGCGACCCAGCACCTGGCCGACCAGAAGCTACCGGAGTCGGTGCGGGCGCCCTACACGCTGGTGATCGGGCTGCGCTCGTGGTGGTTCGAGGCGCTGCGGGCGCTGCGTCGCCCTTGAGCGGCGCACAAGCGCTCAGGCAGCCTGCTGCTCGAGCAAGTGGCTCGCGCCGCGGTACTGCCCCAGCACCTCGACCAGCCAGGGCAGGCTCTGCGCCAGGGCTGCGTGCAGGGTCCACGGCCCGTTGATGACGAACACGCCGCTGCCGGCCAGGCCGAAGCCTTGAGCGTCGAGCGGCTGCACGGTCAGCCGCGCATGCAGCCAGCCCTTGATCTTGGGTCCCTGCGCGGACGACTGCAGTCGCTTGGGCAGCTGCGCGGCCTCGAGGCGGGTGACCTGCGGGTACCAGACCACGATCACGCACTCCGCGAAGCGCCGCAGTGCCTCGCGCACGGCCGCGACGACCTTGCCGTAGTCGGTCTTCAGTTCATAGGACGGGTCGATCAGCAGCACGGCGCGGCGCGACGGCGGCGGCAGCTGCGCCTTGAGACCTTCGAAGCCGTCCTCGTGATGCACCTCGGTGTGCGGCCGTGCGGCGTGGTGCGCGGCGAGGACGCGCACGTCGGCCGGGTGCAGCTCGAACAGCCGCAGCGCGTCCTGCGGCCGCAGCAGCTGGCGCGCGATCTCGGGCGAGCCGGGGTAGCGGCCCAGGCCGCCCTCGGGGTTGAAGTCGCGCACGCGCTGCACGTAGTCGGCCACGGCCGGCGGCAGGTCGCTGCGGTCCCACAGGCGCAGGATGCCGTGCTCGAACTCGCCTTTCTTCTGCGCCTCGGGGCTGGCCAGCGAGTAGCCGCCGGCGCCGGCATGCGTGTCGATCAGCGTGTACGGCTTGTCCTTCTGCGCCATGTGGCGCAGCACCTGGGTCAGGACCAGGTGCTTCAGGACGTCGGCGTGGTTGCCCGCGTGGAAGGCATGTCGGTAGGCGAGCATCGCGCGATTGTCGTCGCGCCGCGCCGCGTCAGCGGTGCTTGGCCATCACCGACCGGAACAGCTCCGGGATGCCCACCTCGCGCGGACCGGGCACCAGCTCGAACTCCTCGCCCGCGGCAATCAGGCCCGGCGAGCGCACCGCGAGGTAGGCGCCGCAGTAGCCGGACTGGACCATCAGCTTCGCGGCCTGGTTGAAGCCCATCACCGCGTTGAACTTGAAGCAGGGCTGGCGCGGCCCGGCGACCGCGAGCTCGCAGCGTGCGAAGCGCAGCAGGTCGCCGATCCACAACTGGTTCTCCAGCACGCCCTGCAGCGTGAGGTTCTCGCCGACGAAGCCCTGCGGCAGGTCCTCGTCCCAGAGCGACACCTTGGCCTGCGCACGCACCGTGCGCCAGAACGGGTAGTGCTCGGCCGGGTAGGCATACACGGCCTTGTCGAGGCCGCCATGCACGCTGGGGTCGGCCTGTTCGTCGCCGGCCAGCCCGAGCGGCCCGACGGCCACGTCGCCATCGACGCGGCGCTTGCCGATGGCGCTGAGCACGTTGCGATCGCCGGCGCGCAGCGGCCGCGCCTGGCCGAGGTTGACGGCGAGGACGCGCCCGCGCCGCGGGCTCATGCCGCCCTCTGGTAGCCGCGGCCGAAGCCGGCCACGGTGCGTTGTCCGGTCGGCCCGGCGAGCCAGCTCACCAGCAGCTTGCCGCCCGGGTGGTTGACGCGGAAGGAGCGCATCACGTGATAGCTGGCGCGCAGGCGCTCGTCGCCGTCGACCAGCACGGCCAGTCCCGAGCCGGCGCCCAGCGCCGACCAGACGCCGCGCTCGACGAAGGCATAGCTGCCGGTCTCGCGCGCCAGCTGCATCACCGCGGTCGGGCCCGGGCCGGCGATGCGCAGCCAGGCGCCGACGGGCTGCGGGCCTGCGGCCTTCCACAGCGCCTGCTCGAGCGAGCGAGCGCCGGTCGGCTCGCCGGGTGTCACGAAACCGGCTTCGCCGCGCTCGCCGGCGGCGACGATGCGTGCGAGCGCGGCCGCCGCGTCGCGGCCGCCGGCGATGCCGGCCGGGTCGCCGCTCGCCGGCTCCTTGCGCGTGGCCTTGCGCGGCGCCGGGCCGACGAGAACGAAGTCGGTCCGCGCGATCGCGCGACGGTCGTGCACGAGGTTCTTCTGCAGCAGCGCGAGCTCGAGCGCCGGCTCCTGGGTCAGCGCGGCGTCGATCTCGCCGCGCTCGAGCTGCGGCAGCAGCAGGCCGCTCGGGCCGGGTCGCCAGTCCACGGCGAGGCCGGTGTCGCGGGCGACCGCGACACGCAGCCGCGCCGCCAGGCCAGACGCCATCAACGTGGCTTCCACGCCGACCGTGATGGCTTCGCGGGGGCTCCGCTGCGCCAGCGCCGGCCAGGCCAGAGCCGCCAGTCCGGCGACCAGAACGCCGCGGCGAACCGGCAGCGAGGGTGTCTTCGAAGGCATGGACCCCATGTTAAGGGGGAGGCTCGGGCGCTTGATCGCGGCTGCGGAGGAAGGCCGCCGGGGGAACGCAAGTCCTTGATGGCGCAGGCGCTTCCGCGCGGGAAGTACGCCGATGTCCCCGACGCGACACCGACTTGTGCATACGCTCATGCACAACGCGCATACCCGCTTTCCGTCACGTGGAAGTCACACACCTAAACTTTGTCAGCCCCTCTCGAGGCCACCCTGGAGCCGCCTGCGAGAGATGCCGCCAGCGTAGCCGCGACCAGGCGTCCCGGGTGTTGGCGGGATCTCTTTTCACTACCCTGGAGCCCCGATGAACCACCCCGCCATGGAAGGTCTGCGCCTGAACGCGCCGGCCCACGTGAAGAACGCCAAGCTGCTCGACTGGGTCGCCGAGATGGCCGCACTGGCCCAGCCCGACGCGATCTACTGGTGCGACGGCTCGCAGGCCGAGTACGACCGCCTGTGTGCCCAGCTCGTCGCTGCCGGCAGCTTCCGCAAGCTCAACGAGGCCAAGCGCCCGAACAGCTACCTGGCCTGGAGCGACCCGAGCGACGTGGCGCGCGTCGAGGACCGCACCTTCATCTGCTCCGAGAAGAAGGAAGACGCCGGGCCGACCAACAACTGGACCGCACCGGCCGAGATGCGCGCCTTGCTGCAGACCGGCCGTGCCGACGGCAGCCCGGCGCTGTTCCAGGGCTGCATGCGCGGCCGCACGATGTACGTCGTGCCGTTCTCGATGGGCCCGCTGGGATCGCCGATCGCCCACATCGGCGTGGAGCTAAGCGATTCGCCCTACGTCGCGGTCAACATGAAGCTGATGACGCGCATGGGCAAGGCCGTGCTCGACGTGCTGGGGGCCAGCGGCGACTTCGTGCCCTGCATGCACACCGTGGGCGCACCGCTCGAGCCGGGCCAGAAGGACGTGTCCTGGCCCTGCAACGCGACCAAGTACATCGTCCACTACCCCGAGACGCGCGAGATCTGGAGCTACGGCTCGGGCTACGGTGGCAACGCGCTGCTGGGCAAGAAGTGCTTCGCGCTGCGCATCGCATCCACGATGGGGCGCGACCAGGGCTGGCTCGCCGAGCACATGCTGGTGCTGGGCGTGAAGAACCCGCAGGGCCGCAAGTTCCACGTCGCGGCCGCCTTCCCCAGCGCCTGCGGCAAGACCAACTTCGCCATGCTGATCCCGCCGGCCGGGCTGGCGGAGGGCGGCAAGGGTTGGGAAGTGACGACCATCGGCGACGACATCGCCTGGATCAAGCCCGGCCAGGACGGGCGCCTGTACGCGATCAACCCCGAGGCCGGGTACTTCGGCGTGGCCCCGGGCACGAACGAGAAGACCAACCCCAATTGCATGGCCTCGCTGACGCGCGATGCGATCTTCACCAACGTCGCGCTCACCGACGATGGCGACGTCTGGTGGGAAGGCATGACCGACACGCCGCCCGCGCACCTGATCGACTGGCAGCGCAAGGACTGGACGCCCGAGATCGCCAAGGCGACCGGGGCGAAGGCGGCCCATCCGAATGCGCGCTTCACTGTCGCCGCGACCAACAACCCGGTGCTCGATGAGAACTGGGACAACCCGGCGGGCGTCGCGATCGATGCCTTCATCTTCGGCGGCCGTCGCTCGACCACGGTGCCGCTGGTGACCGAGGCGCGCGACTGGGTCGAGGGCGTCTACATGGCCGCAACCATGGGCTCGGAGACCACCGCCGCCGCGGCCGGCCAGCAGGGCGTGGTGCGTCGTGATCCGTTCGCGATGCTGCCCTTCATGGGCTACAACATGAGCGACTACTTCCAGCACTGGCTGACGCTCGGCCAGAAGCTGGCCGCCAGCGGCGCGAAGCTGCCGCGGATCTACTGCGTCAACTGGTTCCGCAAGGGCGCCGACGGCAAGTTCGTCTGGCCGGGTTACGGCGAGAACATGCGCGTGCTGAAGTGGATGCTGGAGCGCGTCGATGGCCAGGCTCAGGGCGAGGAGCATGCCTTCGGCGTCAGCCCGCGCTACCAGGATCTCAACTGGAGCGGCCTGGCGTTCTCGCGCGAGCAGTTCGGCAGCGTGATCTCGACCGACCAGACGGCCTGGAAGCAGGAACTCAAGCTGCACGACGAGCTGTTCACGCAGCTCGCCTATCACCTGCCGGCCGAGCTGAGCGCGACCAAGCTCAGGTTCGAGCAGCGCCTCGCGGCCTGAGCTTGGTCGCACCCATGCAGAAGGCCGCCCGAGGGCGGCCTTTCTGCGTGCGGATCGCGCGACTCAGAGCCGGACGGTGGCGCCGCGGAACAGCGCGTCGACCGTCAGGCGCTCGGCGCGCTGGTCGAGCGAGGCGACGCTGAACTGATCGAGCCAGCCGGCCGCCGGGCTGTGGCGGGGGGCCGGGACGGCGACCGTCGGAGAGCCGCGGAAGGCAGCGCCGACCGAAGCCACGGACTCGGCGATCGAATGGCCGAGCATCTGATAAACGTTCATGATCGAGTTCTCTGGAAGTGGTGGATGGCGGCCCGGACTCAGGCGCGCTCGGTTTCGCGTTCCCAGCGCATGGCGGCGCCGCGCAGGTCGGCAGCCAGGCCAGGCTGGGAAGCTTCGTACTGGTGAGCGAGTGCCCACAACGCGGCAATGTCCTTCTGCGGATCGGTCGGGCGAGGCTGGCGCTCCAGTCGAAGCGAGATCCAGCGCAGGAAGGCGGCGGCCCAGATGCCCAGGGGTTCGGCGGCGCGGGGCGACACGATGCGCGCGGCAGGCAGGTTGACAGTGGCGGTGACCATGGTGGTTCCCTCCGTTTGGATGCCTGCCAGTTTAGGGTAAACCCTAAATCCACAAGACCGACAGGACGCCGACTTTTCCCGTCTTTCCGCGGCGATCGGGGCCCGGGCGCCCGCGTAGGACAATCCGGCGCATGCCTGCACCTGCCTCCACCACACCGCTGAGCGACCCCGAGATCAGCGAACTCGACGACCTGCTGGCGGCCATCCCCGCGCCGTTCGAACCCCTGGATGTCGTGATGCTCGACGGCTACCTGTGCGGCGTGATCGCCCAGCCCGAGCCGATCGAGCCGGCCCACTGGCTGCCGCCGGTGTTCGACTGGAACGTCGGCGATCCGGACGCGCCGGACGGTGACCGCGAGCTGCGGCCCGACAGCGCCGGGTGGCACGCCGCCAAGCACGAGCGCCTGGTGAGCCTGCTGACCCGTCATCACGCCGTGCTCGAGCGGCAACTGCGCGAGGACGCCTGGTTCGATCCGCTGGTGATGCAGCCCGAGGACGAGCAGGGCCGCCTGCTCGAAGGCCGCGAGGCCATCGGGCCGGCGTTCGCGCCCTGGGCCGTCGGCTTCGAGCATGCGCTGGCCCAGTTTGCGGCGCTGGAGGCCCTGGCCAACCCCGAACTGCCCGACCTGCTGGCCTGCGTGCGCCGCCACCTGCCGGCCCAGGAGGGCGACGACGAGGCGTACACGAAGGCGCTCGACCAGGAGCACCCGCTGCGCAGCATGGACGAGGCGATCGAGGACCTGGTGTCCAACGTCGTCGCGCTGGCCGACCTGGGCCGCGGCGAACGGCTCAAGGTCGACACCGTGCGGCGCGCCGGGCCGAAGGTCGGCCGCAACGACCCCTGCCCCTGCGGCAGCGGCAAGAAGTTCAAGCTCTGCCACGGCGCCTGAGGCGGCCGGCCTCTCAGCGTCGCCGATGCACCTGCAACTGCTGTCGGACCTGCACCTCGAGACCGAGGCCTATGTGCCGCGGCCGGCGCCCGGCGCCGAGCTGCTGGTCCTGGCCGGCGACATCGACAGCCACTGGAACGGCCTGGAGCGCTTCGCGCGCTGGCCGGTGCCGGTGATCTTCGTCGCCGGCAACCACGAGTTCGACCGCCGCGAGCTGCGCGAGGCCTGGCCGGCGCTGCGCGAACGCTGCGACTCGCTCGGCATCACGATGCTCGAGTGCGAGGAACTGACGCTGAAGGCGGCCGACGGCCGTCGCATCCGCTTCGTCGCCACGACGCGCTGGTGCGATTTCGACCTGTTCGGCCCGGCCGAGCGCGAGCGCTGCCAGCGCGCCGCCGGCTACTTCGTGAAGATCATGCGATCGACGCGCGACGGGCGCAGCTTCGACCCCGCGGCGGTGCGCGAGGAAGCGCTGGCCTGTCGCGCCTGGCTGCAGCAGGCGCTGGCCCGGCCGGCGGAGGCCGACGCGACCGTGGTCATCACGCACTACGGGCCCAGCCTGCGCAGCGTCGACCCGCGCTACGGCCACCAGCCGGGATCGGCGAGCTTCTGCAACGCCGACGACGACCTGCTGGCCGGTGCCGACCTGTGGCTGCACGGCCACCTGCATTGCCGGCATGACTACCTGGTTCGCCATCCCGCCGGCTCGCCGCGGCCAGTGACGCGCGTGGTCAGCAACGCGCGGGGCCATGCCCACAAGGGCGAGGCCGACGGCCACGACGGCCTGCTGTGCCTGAAGGTCTGAGGCGCTGCCTGACTGGCGGGCCGGGTCAGCGGGCCGCCAGGCCCTGGAAGCAGGAGCGCAGCACCCAGTCGATGATCCGCTCGTCGGCATGCTGGCCGGCGGCCTTGAGCACGCCGACCACCGGGTCGCAGGCGCGCGCGTACAGCGTGTACAGCACCACCTCGGGCGGCAGCGTCGCATCCAGGCTGCCGTCGGCCTGGGCGGCGGTGATCCAGGCGCCGAGCCGTTCGCTCAGGTCGAGCAAGCGGTCCAGGTAGGGGCGATTGCCCATCAGCGCGGTGCGCAGCGTCGAGTTCTGCGCCGGCAGCGAGGGCATCTCGCCGGCCAGCTGCACCTCCATCGCCCAGCGCACGACGGCACGCAGGCGCTCGACCGGCGTCAGCGTGGCATCCGTGGCCAGGGTCTCGACCACCGCCAGCGCGCGATCCAGCACGCGGATCATGGCGGCGGCGGCCAACTCTTCCTTGGACGTGAAGTGCTTGTAGAGGCTGGCCTTGGCGATCCCGACTTCGGACGCCACCTCGTCGACCGTCATCGCCTCGAAGCCCTTCTCGGCCAGCAGGCGATTGACCGAGGACACGATCGCGTCCTCGCGGGTGCGCAGCATCTGCTCACGGAACGAGGTTCTGGCCATGCCAAATTGTAGGAGGGCCGGTCGACCCACCGGGCGCGGTCTTGCGCGAGGCGCGCTTCGGCGTTCTGATGCGGCCTGACCGCACTCGTCCATGAGCCTCGCCTCCCCGCCCGTCGACGCGCTACCGCGCCAGCATGCCCGCCGCCTGCGCGAGATCTACCGCTCGGCCGGCTGGCCGGCGCGCGACGCGATCGAGGTCGACCTGCTGGCCGCCGGGCTGCTGGAGCGCGTCGGTGCTCCCGACGGCCGCGAGACGCTGCGCGTCACCGACGCCGGCATCGCCGTGCTGGCCCGGTCGCTGCAGCGCAACCGGGCCGCCTTCAACGAGCACGAGGCCCTGGTCGAGCGCGTCGTGCTGGAGATGCAGCGCGCCGGGCGCAACGCCTGGCGCACGCTGGCCCTGCGCGCCCGCGTCGACGAGGCCTGGGTCGTGGCGCGACCCGACGTGTACTCGGTCCGGCACACCACGGTCGAGGCCTACCTGAGCCCGGTCGTGCACGAGGTCAAGGTCAAGCGCGCCGACCTGCTGGCCGACCTGCGCCTGGCCGGCAAGCGGGCCGCCTACCTGCAGATGGCGGGGGCCTGCCACTACGTGCTGGCCGAGGACATCGCCGAGGCCGACGAGATCCCGCCGGAGTGCGGCGTCGTCGTGGCCCGGCGCCTGCCGGGCGGCGGCTTCGGTGCGCTGGAGAGCCTGCGCCCGGCGCCGCAGCGGGCCTTCGGCCTGCCGTTCTCGGCCTGGATGGCGCTGGCGCGCGCCACGCCGGCCCAGCCCTTGCTCGACGAGGCCCAGACGGCGCTCGGGGCACCGCCGAGCCGGGCGGACGACCAAGAGCCGCCACTTTGAGACACTTCGGTATCCGACCCTCGTCCACGACCATGCGCTCCACGCCCGCCGCCCTGTCGATCCCGCTGGCCGCCGCCCTGCTGCTGACGGCCTGCTCGCGGCCCGCCGAGAGCCCGACCGTCGAGGCGGCCGCGAGCGCCGCGGTCACGGCCGCCGTCACGCCGGCCGTCGCTGCGGCGGTGGCGGCCGGCAGCGCGCACGAAGACGCCGGCGTCGCGTGGCGCAAGCCGAAGGCCGAGGCCGAGGCGGACGCCGTCTTCGCCGAGGCCAGGAGCCAGGGCAAGCCGGTCTTCGTCTACTGGGGCGCGGAGTGGTGCCCGCCCTGCAGCCAGGTCAAGGCGACGGTGTTCGTGCGCCCCGAGTTCATCGAGAAGAGCCGCGGCTTCCTGGCCGTCTACCTCGACGGCGACCTGCCCGGCGCGCAGAAGCTCGGCGAGCGCTTCAAGGTGCGCGGCTACCCGACGATGATCCTGTTCCGGCCCGACGGCAGCGAGCTGACGCGCCTGCCCGGCGAGGTCGACGCCCAGAAGTACCTGCAGGTGCTGGCCCTCGGGCTGGGCGCGGCGCGGCCGGTCAAGGAAGTGTTCGCGCAGGCCCGGTCGGCGCCCGCGAAGCTGAGCGCCGAGGACTGGCGGCTGCTGGCCTACTACTCCTGGGACACCGACGAGCAGCAGCTCCTGCCCAAGGCCCAGCTGGCCGCCACGCTGCAGCGCCTGGCCCAGGCCTGCCCGCCCGACCAGGCCGAGGCCGGCACGCGCCTGATGCTCAAGGCCCTGGTGGCCCAGGCGGCTGCCGAACCGGCGCCGAAGCGCCAGGCGCCGGCCGCGGCGCGCGAACGCGTGCTGGCCGTGCTGGCCGATGACCTGCTGGCGCGCGAGAACCTCGACCTCGTCAGCAACTACGCGCGCGACCTGACGGCAGCGTTGACGGCGCCCAGGACGCCCGAGCGCGAGGAACTGATCGCGACCTGGGCCGCGACGCTCGACCGCCTGACCGCCGACACGCGCTTGTCCCACGGCGACCGGCTGTCGGCGCTGATCTCGCGCATCGACCTGGCGAAGCTCGAGCTCGGCATCGCCGCCAGGCAACCGGCGCCGCTGAGCGCGGTGCTGAAGGAGCACGTGCAGCGCGAGGCGGCCCGCATGGACCGCGAGGTCACCGGCGACAACGAGCGCAATGCCGTCATCACGGGCGCGGCCTATGCGCTGGCCCAGGCCGGCTTGCTGGACGATTCCGACCGGCTGCTGCAGTCGGAGCTGAAGCGCTCGCAGACGCCGTACTACGCGATGCTGTCGCTGGCCGCCAACGCGAAGCGCCGCAACGACAAGCCCGGCGCGCTGGACTGGTACGAGCGCGCCTACCGCGAGTCCCAGGGGCCGGCCACCCGCGTGCAGTGGGGCGTGACCTACGTGACGGCGCTGCTCGAGCTGTCGCCCGAGGACGGCCCCCGCATCGACCGCGCCGCGAGCAGCGTGCTGGCCGAGCTGCAGGGCCAGGAGCACGGCTTCTACGAGCGCAACACGGCCGCGCTCGAGCGCATGAGCGCCAAGCTGCTGGCCTGGAACAAGGGCCCCGAGCAGGCCGCGGTGCTGGGTCGCCTGCGCACCCAGCGCGACGGCCTGTGCGCCGCGCTGCCGGCCGGCGATCCGCAACGCGCGACCTGCGCCGGCCTGCTGGCGACCAGCGTCGCGGCGGGCAAGAAGAAGCCTGCGGCCTGATGCGCTGCGCCGGGATTCACCTGCGGTGGCGGGCGGCATGACGGCGATGAAGACGCCGCCGCGCCTGCACTGGGAAGACTTCGCCGTCGGCACGGTGCGCGAGTTCGGCCACCGCACGCTGGAGCGCGAGGACATGGTCCGCTTCGCCCGCGAGTTCGACCCCCAACCCTTCCACGTCGACGAGGAGGCCGCCAAGGCCTCGCTGTTCGGCGGCCTGGCGGCCAGCGGCTGGCACACCTGCGCGCTCGTGATGCGCATGATGTGCGACGACTACCTGCTCGACTCGTCCAGCCTCGGCTCGCCGGGCATCGACAACCTGCGCTGGCTCAAGCCCGTGCGGGTCGGCGACACCCTGCGCGTGCGCATGGAAGTGCTCGAGGCCCGGCCGATGAACAGCCGGCCCGAGGTGGGCCTGGTGCGTTCGCGTTGGACCGTGCTCAACCAGCGCGACGACCCGGTGTTGACGATGGAGGGCTGGGGCATGTTCGGACGCCGCGATCGAAAGGCCGAAGCGTGAGCGGGCCGCGCGCCCAGGCGCCGGCCTTCACCGCGCAGGACTTCCGTGCG
Organism: uncultured Methylibium sp.; assembly: GCA_964622685.1. GTDB lineage: Bacteria > Pseudomonadota > Gammaproteobacteria > Burkholderiales > Burkholderiaceae_C > Methylibium. The sequence goes on along the minus strand of CAZUUU010000001.1, from coordinate 42,932 downwards.
GCGCTCGGGATGTTCGCGACCGGCGTGACCATCGTCACCGCGCGCACCGCGGCCGGCGAGCGCGTCGGCCTGACCGCCAATTCCTTCAACTCGGTCTCGCTCGCGCCGCCGCTGGTGCTGTGGAGCCTGGCGCGGCGCTCCGGCACGATGCCGGCCTTCGCCCAGGGGTCGCACTACGCGATCAACATCCTCAGCGCCGGGCAGCACGAACTGGCCGAGCGCTTTGCCAGCAAGACCGCGGACCGTTTCGTGAGCGTGGCGTGGCGCGAGGGCGAGAGCGGTGCGCCGGTCCTCGAAGGCGCCGTGGCGGTCTTCGAGTGCTTCAACCGCAGCCGCTACGAGGAAGGCGACCACGTCATCTTCGTCGGCGAGGTCGAGCGCTGCAGCGTCACGCCGGGCGCGACGCCGCTGATCTTCCACGGCGGCCGCTACTTCACGGAGCTGCCGCTGTAGGCCGCGGCTGTGAGGCCGGCGCGGCAGCCAGCCTCTCGTCAGGCCTCGGGTCTCAGGCCTGGGGCCGGCGGCGCCGCACCACCCAGCCGACGGCCAGCAGGCCCGCGGCCATCAGCGCGTAGGTGCTGGGCTCGGGCACCGGGCTCACGTTCAGCACCGCGTAGTCGGACTGGTTCGAGCAGCCGTTGCAGCCGGGGCCCGGCAGACCGGCGAGGGCCTCGAAGCGCAGGCCACTGCCGGCGAGGTTGCCGAAGGGGTTGCTGACGGTCCAGGCGCCGGCACCCCGCTCGGTGCCCGGGCTGAGGTTGGTGACGAGGCCACCCAGCGACCAGAGGGCCGACGTCGCCCCCGTCGCGGTCAGCAGGCCGACCTGGTCGGTGCCGAGCAACGAGACGCGCGCCACCTCGCGGACGTCGCCGAACTCGGGACCGTCGAACAGGAAGGCGAGGCTGAACGAGGCGATCGCGACGCGCGACGCGAAGCTCGCGGTGATGCTCTGGCCGAGGTCGATCTCGCCGCCGCTCGCGCCGCCCGCGACGCCGATCGCGGTGACGCCGGCGACGGTCTTCGAAGCGAAGCTGCCGCCTTGCGCGCTGAAGTCGATGCCGTGAACCGAGGCGGTGGTGCGACCCACGGCACCGGCGTTGATCAGGTCTTGCGCGGTGGTGTTCGTCTGGGCACCGGCGTGGCCGGCGCACAGGGCGGCTGCGGCCACGACGAGGTTCAGGCAGGTCTTCTTCATGAGCGAGGTTCCGGGAGGTCCGATGGCAGCGCGGAGGCGCGACCGATGGAAGGAGTCTCCGCGTGGGACCTCGTCGGCACAGCCCCCGAGGCGCGGGTCCGGGCCCCCGCGCTTGGGGGGCGGGCAATCACCCGCCGCTTCGCTGCGCCGCGTGCGAGCGTGCAAAAGTCACGAACCACTCGACGCTGGCGGCATTGGCCATCGCATCGGGGTTCAGCACCTGGCGCGCGTCGGCGCCCATCAGCAGCTTCTTCACGGGCAGTTCCATCTTCTTGCCGGACAAGGTGCGCGGGATCGCGCTCACCTGGAAGATCTCGTCGGGCACATGGCGCGGCGACAGCGCCTGGCGGATCGCGGCCTTGAGCCGCCGCGTCAACGCATCGTCGAGCGCGAGACCCTCGCGCAACACGACGAACAGCGGCATCCAGCTCGGCCGTCCGAGGTACTCGAGATCGACGACCAGGCTGTCGAGCACTTCGGCTTGCGCCTCGACCGCGCGATAGAGCTCGGCCGTGCCCATGCGGATGCCGTGGCGGTTGATCGTCGCGTCGCTGCGGCCGTAGATGACCGCGCCGCCGCGCGGCGTGATGCGGATCCAGTCGCCGTGGCGCCAGACGCCCGGGTACATGTCGAAGTAGCTGTCGTGGTAGCGGCGGTCGCCCTCGTCGGCCCAGAAGCGCAGCGGCATCGACGGCATCGGCTTCGTGCACACCAGTTCGCCGACCTCGTCGTGCAGTTCGCGGCCGTCCTCGCTCCAGGCCTCGACCGCGGCGCCGAGGCAACGGCACTGCATCTCGCCCTTCACGACCGGCAGCGTGCGCATGCCGGCGACGAAGGCGCCGGCGAAGTCGGTGCCGCCCGAGATCGGGTTGAGCCAGATGTCGCGGCCGTCGACCTGGGGGCAGCGGTCCCAGATCCACTGGTAGCACTCGTCCGACAGCGGCGAGCCGGTCGAGCCGACGGCCCGCAGTCGCGACAGGTCGCCTTCGCGCTGCGGCTCGGCGCCGGCCTTCAGGCAGCTGGCGTAGAACGCGGCGCCGGCGCCGAAGGTCGTGACGCCGGCATCCGCCGCAAAGCGCCACAGCGTGCCCCAGTCGGCCGGCCGGCCGGTGCTCGGGTGAGGACCGCCGGGGCTGCCGTCGTACAGGCAGATCGTGGTGCCCGACAGCAGGCCCGAGACCTGCGAGTTCCACATGATCCAGCCGGTGCTGCTGTACCAGTGGTAGCGCTCGCCGGTGGCGAGGGTGCTGCCGATGTCGTTGTGCAGCGCGTTGGCCTTCAGCGCCTCGAGCATCACGCCGCCATGCCCGTGCACGATGGCCTTGGGCAGGCCGGTGGTGCCGCTGGAATAGACGATCCACAGCGGGTGGTCGAAGGGCAGCGGCAGCGGCGCCAGGGCCGCATCGGCGTCGGCGGTCAGCGCCTCGAAGCGATGGGTCGTGCGGCCGTGCGTCTCGATGCCGTTCGTGCCGACGGCCGGATCCAGGTTGGCCACCAGCGCCACGTGGGCGACGCTCGGCAACTGCGCGATCAGCTCGCCGACCACCGCGCGGCGGTCGTGGACCACGCCGCCCGAGACGACGCCGTCGCAGGCGATCAGGACCCGGGGCTCGATCTGCCGCCAGCGGTCGAGCACCGCCACCGGGCCCATGTCGGGCGAGCACACCGACCACACCGCGCCGAGGCTCGCACAGGCGAGGAAGGCCACGACCGTGTCCGGCGTGTTGGGCAGGTAGGCACAGACGCGGTCGCCCGGCGCCACGCCCAGGCCGCGCAGTGCCGCGGCCAGCGAGGCGACGCGGGCGCGCAGCTCGGGCCAGCTCGTCGTCGCGAGCGCACGCCCCATGCGTTCGTTGCGGAACACGATCGCCGGGTGGCCGGCCGCGTGCGTCGCGTGGGCATGGCGGAACACCTGCTGCGCGTAGTTGAGCTGCGCGCCCTCGAACCAGCGCGCACCGGGCATGCGCGCCTCGGCCAGCACCGCGCGCCGGGGCGTCGGCGACTGCAGGTCGAAGTAGTCCCAGACCGAGCCCCAGAAGGCCTCCAGGTCGCGCGTCGACCAGCGCCACAGCGCGTCGTAGCCGGCGTGCGTGGTCGGGTCGAAGCGCAGGCCGCGGTGGCGTTCGAGCCAGCGCGTGTAGTCGAGGATGCGTGGTTCGGGCTGCGCCATGCGCCGGTCTCCTCGGCTGGGTGCGGGCGCGGGTCAGTGCGCCGGGCGATCGTTCTCGTCGATGTCCACGTAGTGCCACAGCTCCTGCCAGAACAGCGGGCGCTTGTAGCCGACCAGGCGCTTGTGCAGCAGGTCGGTGTAGATGCGGTGCACGTGGTACTTGTAGGGCATGTAGGCGGTGTTGATCTTGCTCATCTCGGCCATCAGCGCCAGGCGCTCGGGGCCGTCGGGCATCTCGTTGCTGCGGCGGTAGAGCTCGTCGAACCGGTCGAACTTGAAGCGCGCCATGTTCTGGCCGCCGGCCGCCGGACCGTAGAGGCGCTGGAACGAGGGCTGGCCGTCGGGCGAGGCGGCGCTCAGGCCGACCATCCACAGCATCAGCTTGCCGGCGCGCGCGGCCTTCAGGTTCTCGGGCCACTGGCGTGTGCGCAGCGTCATGCGCAGGCCGATGGCGCGCATGCCGTGCTGCCAGGTCTCGTCGAGCTGGCGCGACAGCTGGTCGGACTGGGTCGAGAACTCCAGCACCAGCGGCGAGCCGTCGGGCTGCTCGCGCCAGCCGTCGCCGTCCCGGTCGACATAGCCGTACAAGTCCAGCAGTGCCTTGGCGCGCGCCGGGTCGTACTCGGAGTTGGTGCTGCGCAGCCTGGGGTCGTAGCCGTAGGTGTGCGGCATGATGCCGGCCTGGGCCGGGATGGCCTGGCCGCGCCGCACCAGGCGGATCTCGCGGTCGACGTCGAAGCCCAGGCTGATCGCCCGTCGCAGCGCCACCTTGTCGGGCGTGTAGCCGCCGATGACGGGGTCCTCCATGTTGAACATCGTCATGCGCACGTCGGCGTAGACGATGCTGTGCTGCGTGATGCCGCGCTTGGCGAGGTTGGGCGCGAGCTTGCCGTTGGGGATCGCCTGGTCGGCGAAGTCCTCCGGCAGCTCGACCGCATCGAGCTCGTCGTTCAGGAAGGCCAGCCAGCGCGGCTGCGGCTCCTCGATGATGCTGACCTCGACGCGGTCGACCATCGGCAGCCGCCGGCCCTTGAAGCGCGCCAGGATCGCCCGGCCGTCGGCGTCGTCGGCGTTGGGCTCGGCGTCGTAGAACATCTCGCGGAACTGCGGATTGCGCTCCAGCACGATCAGCGAGCTGCGACGCCACTGCTTCAGCACGAAGGGGCCGGTGCCGACCGGATGCGCCATGGTCTCGCCGGGGTAGTGCTCGATGACCTCGCGCGCCACCGCGCCGAACAGGTCACCGGTGGCCAGGCCGTACAGGAAGCGCGGCCGCGGCGACTCGAGGCGGAACTGCAGCGTGTAGCGGTCGAGCGCCTTCAGGCCCTCGACCGGCCGGTCGTAGTCGAACGGCGTCTTGTTCTTCAGGGCTTCCTGGCGCAGCTCGTCCAGGCCGAGGATGCGGTTCTCGGCGACACCCGCATAGACCGGGCTCTTGTTCGCCGGGTCGAAGAAGCGCTTGAAGGTGTAGACGTAGTCCTCGGCCACCAGTTCGCGTCGCTTGCCCTTGAAGGCCGGATCGTCGGCGAAGTAGATGCCCGGCCGCAGGCGGATCGTCCAGACGCGGAAGTCGGCCGACACCTCGGGCATCGCCGCGGCCGTCAGCGGCTTGATCTTCGCCGGCCGCGCCAGCGGGTCATAGGTGTACATCCCCTCGAAGATGTGCGGCGTGACGGTGCGCGAGTACAGGTCGTTGATCAGCGCCGGGTCGAAGCCGGTCTCGGCGGCGCGGAAGGCGATGCGCAGCACCTTGGGCTTGGCCGCATCGGCGGCCACGGCCGGCGGCGTCAGCGCCGCCAGCGCCCCCAGCAGCGCCAGCAAGGCGGCGCCCCAACGCCGCGCCGCACGCATCAGCGCGCGGCCGGCCGCAGCGCCGGGTCGATGTCGACGAACTTCCAGAATTCGCGCAGGAAGACGTTGCGGTGGTAGCCGACGACCCAGGGCTGCGCCAGGTCGGTGTAGATGCGGTGCACGTGGACCTTGTAGGGCATGTAGGTGACCATCAGCTTCTGCGCCTCGTCCATCGCGGCCTGGCGCTCGGGGCCGTTGGGCAGCATCTTCTGCCGGTCGTAGGCGGCATTGAAGGCCGGCAGGTCGAAGCGCGCGTGGTTGGCCTGGCCCTTGTTGGGCCCGTAGCCCAGTTCGAGGAAGCCTTCGCCGTCGGGGCCGGCGCTCCAGCCCACACCCCACATCATCAGCTTGCCGCTGCGCGAGGCCTTCAGGTTCTCGGGCCACTTGGCGATGCGGAAGTCCATGCGCAGGCCGATCGCGTCCATGTTCTTCTTCCACTGCTCGGACAGCGCGCGGTTGTACTGGTCGGGCTGGGTCGCGTACTCCAGCATCAGCGGCTGGCCGTCGGGCTGGTCGCGCCAGCCGTCGCCGTCCCGGTCGACGTAGCCGTAGAGGTCGAGCAGGGCCTTGGCGCGGGCGATGCTGAACTCGCTCATCTCGGTCTTGAGCGCCGTGTTGTAGCCCCAGGTGCCGGGGCCGATCGGGCCCTGGGCCGGGATCGCCTGGCCCTTGCGCACCAGCCGGATCTCCTTGTCGACGTCGACCGCCAGCGCGATGGCGCGGCGCAACGCCACCTTCTCGGGCGTGTAGCCGCCGACCACCGGGTTCTCCATGCCGAAGTAGGAGACCGACACGTCGGCGCGCTGGTAGCGGACCATCTGGATGCCGCGCTTCGTCAGGTTGGGCGCGAGCCGGGCGTTGGGCATCACGAGGTCGGCGTACTCGGGCGGCACCTCCTCCACCAGGTCCTGCTCGCCGTTCAGGAAGGCCAGCCAGCGCGGCTGGTTCTCGTCGATGATGCTGACCTCGACGCGGTCGACCATCGGCAGCTTGCGGCCCTTGAGCCGTGTCGCCGCGGCCTGCGCGATCGGGTCATCGGCCGGCGCCTCCTCGTCGTAGAACTCGTCGCGGTAGTTCGGATTGCGCTCCAGCACCATCTTCGAGGCACGCCGCCACTCGACCAGCCGGAACGGCCCGGTGCCGACCGGGTGCTCCATGATCTTGTCGCCGTAGTACTCGACCACCTCGCGCGCGACCGCGCCGACCACCGAGGCGTCGGTCAGGTCGTTGATGAAGCGCGGATCGGCGTTGCCGATGCGGATCTGGAAGCGGTAGCGGTCCAGCGCCCGCAGGCCCTCGACCTCGCGGTCGTAGTCGAAGGGCTTGCCGGTCTTCAGCGCTTCCTTGCGCAGCTCGCCCAGGCCCAGCAGATTGGCGTTCTCGAAGCCGTAGAGGTTGGCGCTCTTGTTCTTGGGGTCGTAGTGGCGCTTGATGGCATAGACGTAGTCCTGCGCCACCAGCTCGCGCTTCACGCCCTTGAAGGCCGGGTCGTCGGCGAAGTAGATGCCGGGGCGGATCGTGAAGGTGAAGGTCTTGTAGTCGGCCGAGATCTCCGGCATCGCCGCCGCGGTGTTGGGCCGTGCCCGCACCGGACGGGCCAGGAATTCGTACTGCAGCGGCGCCTCGAAGATGTTGGCGGCGATGGTGCGCGAATACAGGTCCGAGATCTGCGGCGGATCGAAGCCCGTCTCGGCGATGCGGAAGGCATAGCGCAGCACCTTCGGTCCGCCGGCCTCGGGCGGGGCGGCGCCGGCTATGCCGACGGAGAGGGCGAAGGCCGCGGCGGCCAGCCGTGCGATCGGTGTCATCAGTCCGGCCTCCGGCGCGCGGCGGCGACCGCCGGATCGACGTCCACGTACTGCCAGAACTCGCGCATGAAGACGTTGCGGTGGTAGCCGACGACCCACGGATGGGCCAGGTCGGTGAAGATGCGGTGCACGTGGATCTTGTAGGGCATGTAGGCGATCAGCAGCCGCTGCGCCTCGTCCATCGCGGCCTGGCGCTCCGGGCCGTCGGGCAGCCGCTTCTGGCGACGGTAGACCTCGTCGAAGGCCGGCAGGTTGAAGCGCGCGTGGTTGGCCTGGCCCTTGTTCGGCCCGTAGGCCAGCTGCAGGAAGCCGTCGCCGTCGGGCGAGCTGACGCTCCAGCCGACGATCCACATCATCAGCTTGCCGGCGCGCGAGGCCTTCAGGTTCTCGGGCCACTGCGACAGCCGCACGACCAGGCGCAGGCCGAGCGCGTCCATGTTCTTCTTCCACTGCTCGGCCAGCGCGCGCTTGAACTGGTCGGGCTCGGAGGCGTACTCCAGCTCCAGCGGCGAGCCGTCGGGCTGGTCGCGCCAGCCGTCGCCGTCCTTGTCGACATAGCCATACAGGTCCAGCAGCGCCTTGGCGCGCGACAGGTTGTACTGGCTCATCTCGCTGCGCAGCGCCGGGTCGTAGCCGAAGGTGCCGGGGCCGATCGGCCCCTGGGCCGGGATCGCCTGGCTCTTGCGCACCAGCCGGATCTCCTTGTCCACGTCGACCGCCAGCGCGATGGCGCGGCGCAGCGCCACCTTCTCGGGCGTGTAGCCGCCGACCACCGGGTGCTCCATGCCGAAGTAGGTCATGTGCACGTCCGAGCGCTGGTAGCGCACCATCAGGATGTCCTGCTTCTTCAGGTTGGGCGCGAGCTCGGCGTTGGGCATCACCAGGTCCGAGAACTCGGGCGGCACCTCCTCGATGACGTCGTGCTCCTGGTTCAGGAAGGCCAGCCAGCGCGGCTGGCTCTCCTCGATGATGCCGACCTCGACGCGATCCACCATCGGCAGCTTGCGGCCCTTGAGCCGCGCCACCGCCGCCTGCGCGATCGGGTCGTCGGCCGGCGCCTCCTCGTCGTAGAAGACCTCGCGGTAGTTCGGGTTGCGCTCCAGCACGATCTTCGAGGCGCGCCGCCACTCGGCCAGCCGGAAGGGCCCGGTGCCGACCGGGTGCTCCATCGTCTTGCCGGCATAGGCCTCGATCACCTCGCGCGCCACCGCGCCGGCGCGCGAGGGGTCGGCCAGGTTCTGCTCGAAGCGCGGCTGCGGCTCGGCCAGCCGGATCTGGAAGCGGTAGCGGTCCAGCGTGCGCAGGCCCTCGACCTCGCGGTCGTAGTCGAACGGCGTCTTGTTCTTCAGCGCCTCCTGGCGCAGCTCGCTCAGGCCCAGGATCCTGGCGTTCTCGTACTGGTAGAGCGTCGGGCTCTTGTTCCTCGGGTCGTAGTGGCGCTTGAGCGAATAGACGTAGTCGGCCGCCACCAGCTCGCGCTTCTTGCCCTTGAACGCCGGGTCGTCGGCGAAGTAGATGCCGGGCTTGATGGTGACCGTGTAGGTGGTGAAGTCGGCCGAGATCTCCGGCATCGCCGCCGCGGTGTTGGGCCGCAGGCGCGCCGGGCGGGCCAGGAAGGACATCTGCAGCGGCGCGTCGTAGATGTTGGCCGCGACCGTGGCCGAGTACAGGTCCGACAGCTGGGCCGGGTCGAAGCCGGTCTCGGCGACGCGGAAGGCGTAGCGCAGTACCTTCTTCTCGGCGGCGGGCGGCGCCGTCTGCGCCGGCGCGGCGGCGCCGATCATCAAGGTCAGGGCCAGGATCAGGCCGGAACGCAACATCGACAACTCCTCGGGGCCTCGTGGGCCGGGCCGGCCGGCGTCGCCCGGCCGAAGGCGCGAAGTCTAGGGCCTGGAACCGCCGCGAGCCATGCGGCCGACCCGCATCGGCGGGCTTCGCGTCCCGCTTGGACGGCCGGGCGGCATGCGAGTTGCATGCCGCACCCGGGCGCGGCGCGGGCTCCGGGCAAACGCGGGCCGGGGCCCGCCGGCCCAGGCCCTAGACTCGCGCCTGCACAAGAACGGCAGCCCGATCGCCACGAGCGATCCGGCTGCCGCGGTTTTCTGGAGTACCCCTGACGATGGCGGCCTATCTGACAAGGCGCCTGTGGCAAATGATCCCGACCCTCGCCGGGGTCGTGCTGCTGGTGTTCTTTCTCTTCAAGTTCTTCGGCGGCGACCCCGCCGAGATCCTCGGTGGCCTGAACGCCACGCCCGAACAGATCGACGCGATCCGCGAGCAGCTGGGCCTGAACCGGCCGGTGCTCGAGCAGCTGTGGATCTTCGTGCGGCAGATCCTCAGCTTCGACTGGGGCAAGAGCTGGGCGACCAACGAGTCGGTGGCCAACCTGTTCGCCACCCGGCTGCCGGCCACGCTGACGGTGATGGTGCCGATCCTGCTGCTCGAGGTGCTGCTGGCGATCCCCTTCGCGCTGGCGGTCGCCTATGTGCGCGGCTCGCTGACCGACCGCACGATCATGGTCGTCACCACGGTCGCGCTGGCGATCAGCTTCCTGGTCTACGTGATCGTCGGGCAGTACGTCTTCGCCTTCCGCCTGGGCTGGTTCCCGGTGCAGGGCTGGAGCGACAGCCTGTGGACCAACCTGGTCCAGTACGCACCGCTGCCGGTGCTGCTGGCCGTGCTGGTCGGGCTGGCGCCGCAGACGCGCCTGTACCGCAGCTTCTTCCTCGACGAGATCGGCCAGGACTACGTGCGCACGGCGCGCGCCAAGGGCCTGACCGAGACCACCATCCTGCTCAAGCACGTGCTGCGCAACGCGCTGATCCCGATCCTGACCAACGTGGCGGTGTCGCTGCCCGGCATCTTCGTCGGCTCCTTCCTGATCGAGGTCTTCTTCTCGATCCCCGGCCTGGGCCGCGAGGTGCTGCTGGCAGTGAACCGCAGCGACTATCCCGTCATCCAGGCGGTGACGATCTACATCGCGGTGCTGACGATGGTGATCAACCTGCTGACCGACGTGCTCTACAAGATCGTCGACCCCCGGGTGGTCCTCAAATGAGCGCCGTGCTTCCCTCTTCGTCGGCGCCCAAGGCGGCGGCCGAGCGTTCCGAGGGCGTCTGGGCCTCGGCCTGGCGACGCTTCAAGGGCGACCGCGTCGGCATGGTCTCGCTGGTCATCGTCGCGGGCTTCCTGGTGCTGGTGGTGCTGGCCGGCATCGGCCTGCTGGCGAGCCAGTGGCAGCAGGAGATCGGCGTGCCCAACGCGCCGCCGACCTTCGTCGGCCCGGCCGCGCCGCAGGAGCAGGCGGCCGTTACCGCCTCGACGACGCAGCGCATCGACCTGTCCGACATCGACCCGCTGGCGCCCAGGTACGCCGAGTGGGCCGAGGCCGCCAAGAAGTACGCCACCGCCGAGCAGCCGCGCGCCCAGACCCTGCCCTTCGGCGCCGACCGGCTGGGCCGCGACGTGCTGGCCAAGGCCATCAAGGGCGCCGAGATCTCCATCCTGGTCGGCGTCTCGGCCGCGCTGCTGGCCACGCTGATCGGCACGCTGCTGGGGGCCTTCGGCGGCTTCTTCGGCGGCAAGGTCGGCGACGCGCTGGAGTGGGTTTACAACGTCTTCACCTCGATCCCCAGCATCCTGCTGATCTTCGCCTTCGCGGCGGTCACGGGGCGCGGCGTGCTCTCGGTGGTGCTGATCCTGGGCCTCACCGGCTGGACCGGCATCTACCGGCTGGTGCGGGCCGAGTTCATCAAGCACTCGGTGCGCGAGTACGTGCGCTCGGCCGAGGCCATCGGCGCATCGGCCGTGTCGCGCATGTTCCGCCACATCCTGCCGAACGTGAGCCACGTGGTGCTGGTGCAGCTGTCGATCCACGTCGTGCAGTTCATCAAGGCCGAGGTCATCCTCAGCTACCTGGGGCTGGGCGTGTCGGTCGACCAGGTCAGCTGGGGCACGATGCTGGCCGAGGCGCAGGGCGAGCTGATCCTCGGCTACTGGTGGCAGCTGGCCGCGGCAACCGCCTTCATGGCCCTGTTCGTCACCGCCTTCTCGCTGATGACCGATGCGCTGCGCGATGCGCTGGACCCCAAGCTTCGCGGAGCCGAGTGATGCTGCTGAACGTCGACAACCTGCGCGTGCGTTTCCGCTTCGGCCGCGGCGCCCAGGCCAGCTATGCCGAGGGCGTGGGCCGCGGCGACCAGGGGGTCAGCTTCCAGATCCCCGAGAACCGCACCGTCGCGCTGGTCGGCGAGTCGGGTTCGGGCAAGAGCGTGACCGCCATGTCCATCCTGAACCTGCTGCCCGAGAACGCCGAGCGCCAGGGCGCGATCAGCTTCCTGGGCCGCGACCTGCTGGCCGCCAGCCTCGGCGAGCTGCAGGACCTGCGCGGCAAGGACATCGCCTGCGTGTTCCAGGACCCGATGACCTCGCTCAACCCGGTGTTCACGATCGGCGCCCAGCTGGCCGAGCCGCTGCGCGTGCACCTGGGCCTGAGCCGCCGGCAGGCCGCCGAGCGCGTGCTGGCGCTGCTCAACGAGGTCGGCCTGCCCGACCCGAAGCGGCGCATCGATGCCTACCCGCACGAGCTGTCGGGCGGCCAGCAGCAGCGCGTGATGATCGCGATGGCGATCGCCTGCGAGCCCAAGCTGCTGATCGCCGACGAGCCGACCACCGCGCTCGACGTCACCATCCAGCGCCAGATCCTCGAGCTGCTGGCGGGGCTGAAGGAGCGGCACCGCATGAGCATGCTGTTCATCAGCCACGACCTCGGCGTGGTCGGTGAGATTGCGGACCATGTGGTGGTGATGCGCCAGGGCACGGTGCGCGAGCAGGGGCCCGTGGCCGGCATCTTCGCCGCGCCGCAGGACCCGTACACCAAGGCGCTGCTGGCCTGCCGCCCGACGCTCGAGCGGCCGCCGGCGCGGCTGATGGTGATCGACGACCACATCGAGGGCCGGCAGGCGGCCAACGCCGCGCGCGTCGCCAAGCCCAAGGACCCGGACGCGCCGGTGGTGCTGAAGGTCGATGCGCTGAGCAAGAGCTTCTGGCTGCGCGCGGGCGTGTTCGGGCGCAAGGAGTTCAAGGCCGTCCGGGACGTGAGCTTCGAGCTGCGGCGCGGCCACACGCTGGGCATCGTCGGCGAGTCCGGCTCCGGCAAGACCACCACCGGCCTGGCGCTGCTGCGCCTGCACGAGACCAGCGGCGGGCCGATGCAGGGCCGCGCGCTGTTCCACAGCAGCAAGGCCGGCGACAGCGCGGCGCCGCGCGACCTGCTGCAGCTCAGCAAGGCCGAGTGGCTGCCGATGCGGCGCCGGCTGCAGGTGGTGTTCCAGAACCCCTATGCCTCGCTGAACCCGCGCTTCACGATCGGCCAGACCCTGGTCGAGCCGATGACGATCCACGGACTGGAAGCCACCGCCGCGGCCCGCGAGGCCAAGGCGCGCGCGCTGCTGGCCAAGGTCGGGCTCGACGCCGGCGCCTGGGGCAAGTACCCGCACGAGTTCTCGGGCGGCCAGCGCCAGCGCATCGCGATCGCGCGCTGCCTCACGCTGGACCCCGAAGTGCTGGTGCTCGACGAGGCGGTCAGTGCGCTCGACGTGTCGGTCCAGGCCCAGGTGCTGAACCTGCTGAAGGACCTGCAGGACGAGCTGGGCCTCGCCTACATCTTCATCAGCCACGACCTCGCGGTGGTGCGCTTCATCGCCGACGAGGTGCTGGTGATGAAGGACGGCGAGGTGGTCGAGCGCAACCAGGTCGAGGCCCTGCTCGGCGACCCGCGCGAGGCCTACACGCAGCGCCTGCTCGGCGCGGTGCCACGGGGCTACCGGGCCGCCGCCTGAGCGCGGCCCGGCCGGGACGCGCGTGAACGGACTGCGCTGGCGCAGGGCGGTCGGCGCGGCGCTGCTGGCGGTGCTGCTCGCCGCCTGCGGCGACGCCCCGCGGCCCGACCTGAAGCGCCTCTACCAGTTCGGCATGAACGATGCCGAGGCCGTGCCGGTGATCCTGATCCCCGGCGCGTTCGGGTCACGGCTGCGTGACCGCGAGACCGGCGACGAGGTCTGGCCCGGCCCCTGGTGGCGCATCCTGCTGTCGTCCTACCCCGAGCTGGCGCTGGACTTCGACGCGGCGACCGGCCGGCCGCTGCCGTCGCGGCTGGAGGCCCACGACATCGCCGAGCGCGCCTTCGGCCGCGACTTCTACCGGCCCATCATCGACACGCTGACGCGCCACGGGGGCTATGTGCGCAGCGTCGTCGGCACACCGGCGAAGAAGGGCGAACGACGGCTCTACGTCTTCAACTACGACTGGCGCCAGGACAACGTCGCGAGCGCCGCCGAGCTGCACCGGCTGATCGAGGCGATCCGCCGCGATCATGGCGATCCGGCGTTGCGCGTCGACCTGGTCGCGCACAGCATGGGCGGGCTGATCGCCCGCTACTACCTGCGCTTCGGCACGCGCGACGTGCTGGACGGCGAGCACCAGCAGGTCACGATGGCCGGTGCGCCCCAGGTGCGCAAGCTGGTGCTGCTGGGCACGCCGAACCTCGGCTCGGTCAGTTCGCTGCACGCCTTCCTGAGCGGCGAGCGCGTGGGACTGGGTCGCATCGCGTCGCGCACGCTGGCGACGATGCCCAGCGGCTACCAGCTCTTCCCGCACCCGCTGGCCGGCTGGCTGGTCGGCGCCGACGGCCGTGCGCTGGACGACGACCTGTTCGACGCCGAGACCTGGCACCGGCACCGCTGGTCGGTCTACGGCGAGGGCGCGGCCCGCGATCCGGCCGACGAGGCCGCGCTGCGCCGCTACTTCGTCCACCAGCTCGAGCGCGCGCGGCGCTTCGCGTGGATGCTGTCGGTCGCCGAGCCGGTGTCGCCGATCCGCTACGTGCTGTTCGGCGGCGACTGCCACCTGACGCCGGCACGGTTGCTGGTCGAGCGGGTCGACGGACGCGACGTCACGCGGCTGTCCCCTGCCGACATCGCGGCTCGGCGCCCCGGTGTGTCCTACGACGAACTGATGCTCGAGCCCGGCGACGGCCGCGTGACCAAGCCGTCGCTGCTGGCGCGCGAGACGCTCGACCCGAGCGCGCCGCAGCACGAGGACAGCTTCCTGCCGGTGGCCTACCCCTTCTTCCTGTGCGAGCACCACCAGGCCCTGACCGCCAACATCAACTTCCAGGACAACCTGCTCAACGTGCTGCTGACGCGCCACCTGCCCTGGGAAGGTGAACGGCGCGAGACGCGCTGAAACGCCGCGCCGGAACGCTCAGCGCATGAGCTGACGCGCTTCGTGGTCTTGACAGCGAGGGTCGGCGATCTATCGTCGGTGGACCGACACCACGAAGGAGACCGCGATGCGACACCACGCTCTCGCCATGGCCCTGCTGTTGCCCGTCGCCCTGGCCGTGCAGGCCGACGAGACCTGCAACTCGCCCTACATGAGCAAGCTCATCAAGGGCCAGGAAGACTACGTGCATGTCTGGACCCTCGGCGTCGAGGGCCTGGGCGACGGCTCCGAAAAGCTGGTGACGGTCGACGCCAACCCGAAGTCGAGGACCTACGGCAAGGTCGTGCACAGCGTCTCGACCGGCGGCCGCGGCGAGGCGCACCACATGGGCTTCACCGACGACCGCCGCTACCTGTGGGCCGGCGGCCTGGAGGACAGCCGGATCCACGTCTTCGACGTCGGCAGCAACCCGGCCCGGCCCCGGCTCGTGCGCACGATCAAGGACTTCGCCGCCAAGAGCGGCTACGTCGGACCGCACACCTTCTACGCGCTGCCCGGCCGCATGCTGATCGCCGGCCTGTCCAACAGCGCCGACCAGGGCGGCGCCACCGGCATGGCGGTCTACAACAACCAGGGCCGGTTCGTCGCGAAGTACGCGATGCCCACCGGCGAGATCGGCGGTGTCAAGGGCGACGGCTACGGCTACGACATCGCCGTCAACCCGGCGCGCAACGCGCTGCTGACGTCCAGCTTCACCGGCATCGACAACTACCGCCGCCCGCTCGGCGACGTCGTGGCCGACGCCGCCGCGATGAAGCGCTTCGGCAACACCATGGTGCTGTGGGACCTGAAGGCGATGAAGCCCAGGCAGGTCTTCAGCGTGCCCGGCGCGCCGCTCGAGATCCGCTGGTCGCTCAAGCCCGGCGACAGCTGGGCCATCACCGCCACCGCGCTGACCTCGAAGCTCTGGCTCGTCAAGCCGGACGACCGGGGCGGCTGGCAGGCCCGGGAGGTCGGCACGATCGGCGACCCGGCCAAGATCCCGCTGCCGGTGGACATCTCGATCACCGCCGACGGCAAGGGCCTGTGGGTCAACACCTTCATGGACGGCACGACGCGCTACTTCGACCTGACGAACCCGGAGGCGCCGAAGCAGACCTATGCCAAGGTCACCGGCAAGCAGGTCAACATGATCTCGCAGAGCTGGGACGGCAAGCGCGTCTACGTCACCTCCAGCCTGCTGGAGAAGTGGGACAAGGCCGGCGCCGACAACGAGCAGTTCCTGCGGGCCTTCCACTGGGACGGCAAGGAGCTCCAGCCCGCCTTCGAGGTCGACTTCGCGAAGGAGAAGCTCGGCCGTGCCCACCACATGAAGTTCAGCGCCAGGGCCTACTGATGCGCCGCCGCGGCCTGCTGGGCGGGGCGCTGGCGGCCGGGCCGCTGCGCTTGCTGGCGGCGGCCGACCCGCTGCAGCCGCAGGCGCCACGCCTGGAGTTCACGCCGCCGGCCCCTGGCAGCTACACGCTGCAGCGCATCCAGCGCTGCCCGGACGGCCTGCTGATCGACGCCTCCGGGCGGCCGCTGCGGCTGTCGCGGCTGACGACCGGCAAGCTGACCCTGCTCAGCTTCTTCTACACCTACTGTGCCGATGCCTGGGGCTGCCCGTTCGCCTACCGCACCTTGACCGGCCTGCGCGAGACCCTGCTGGCCGAGCCGCCGCTGGCGCGCCGGGTGCGCTTCGTCAACATCAGCTTCGACCCGCAGCACGACACGCCGCACGCGCTGACGCTCTACGGCGACGGCCTGCTGAACGACGCGCGGCTGGAATGGCGGCTCGCGACGTCGCGCTCGGTGCAGGAGCTGCTGCCGCTGCTCGATGCCTTCGGCCAGGACGTCAGCATCGTGCGCGACGAGGCGGGCCGGCCGACGCGCACGCGCAACCACATGCTCAAGCTCTTCCTGATCGACGCGGCCGCCATGGTGCGCGAGATCTACGCCCTGGACTTCGTGCAGCCGGCCGTGATGCTGGCCGACATCCGCACGCTGGCGCTGGAGGAGGCCGGCCGGCGCTGAGGGTGGGCCGAGGGGTGGCTTGCAATTTCGCACGACTGTGCTAAATTGAGATCCATGGACGCCAAGACCGACCGCAGCGAGCTGACCCGCGCGGCCATCCTCGACACCGCGCTCGAGATGGCCACCGCCGAGGGTCTGGAGTCGCTGAGCCTGGGCGAGGTGGCCAAGAAGCTGGGCCTCAGCAAGAGCGGCGTGTTCTCGCGCATCGGCTCGCGCGAGGCCCTGCAGCAGGCCGTCATCGCCGAGTTCGAGCGCCGCTTCGTGCAGGCGGTGGTGATCCCGGCGCTGCGCGAACCGCGCGGCCTGCCGCGCCTCGACGCATTGATGCGCTTGTGGCTGCAGCGGGCGCGCGACGTCGACATCCGCTCGGGCTGCATCTTCAGCGCCGGCGCCTTCGAGTTCGACGACCGCGAAGGCCCGCTGCGCGATGCGCTGCTCGACGGCGTGCTGCGCTGGCGCGCGGCGCTCCGGCGCAGCATCGTGCAGTCGATGGAAACCGGCGAGCTGCGGGCCGACACCGACCCCGACCAGCTGGTGTTCGAGCTCGACGCCCTGTTCATCGCGCTGATGCGCGACGCGCGCTTCCTGCGCGACCCCAAGGCCGCCGACCGCGCCTGGGCCGCCTACGGGCGGCTGATGCGCGGCCTGCGGACCGATCCCTCCCCGGCCTGACGGAACCGGCCATGCCCGCCTGCCGTTCCGGCCCGCCCCAATTTCGCACAGTCGTGCGATATCGCCCGCGCCGCGGGCCTGCTCATTGAAGGAGCCTGTCATGTGGATCTTCGCCATCGCTCTCGTCGCTTACCTGGCCTACCGCGGCGCACGCCGCATCGCGGCCGTGCTGCGCAGCATCCCGGCGCGCAACGCCGACTTCGACCTCGCCTGAGGCCATGGGCTCGACCGTCCAAGGGGTGGCCCATCCGGCTGCCAACCCGGCTGCCGAGCTGTTCGGCGGCGCGCGCGTCGCCGCCTGGCTGGGCGCCGGCCTGCGGCTCGCGCACGCGCTGCGCCCGACCCTGGGCACGCGGCTCGCGGCGCGGCTGTTCTTCACGCCGCTGCCGGGCAAGCGCGTCGCGCGCCGGCTGGCCGCACCGGCGGGCTGGCAGATCGAGCGCTGGCCCTTCGAGCGGGCCTCGCTGACGGTCTACCGCCGCGCCGAGGCCGGCACCGGGCGGCGCGTGCTGCTGCTGCACGGCTGGGGCGGCCACGCGCTGCAACTGCTGCCGCTGGCCGAGGCACTGCGCGCCGACGGCTTCGATCCGGTGCTGATGGACTTCCCGGCCCACGGCCGCAGCGATGGCGGGCGCAGCACCCTGCCGCAGTTCCTGCGTGCCCTGGAGTACGCCGTCGCGCGGCTCGGCCCGGTCGACGCCGTGGTGGCGCACTCGCTCGGCGCGCTGGCCGCCGCCGCCGCCCTGCAGCGCGGGCTGGCGTGGCGCCGGCTGGTGCTGCTGGCGCCGTCGCCGCCGCCGCGCCAGGTGCTGGGCTGGTTCGCCCGCGGCCTGGGCCTGGACCCGGGGCAGCGCGAGCGCATGCAGTCCCATATCGAGGCCAGCGAGGGCCTGCTGCTCGACCGCTTCGAGCCCGAGCAACTGGGCCCGGCGCTGCAGCTGCCGACGCTGATCGTCCACGACCGCGCCGACCGCGTGGCGCCCTTCGACATCAGCCGGCGGCTGGCCGCGCTGGGCGCCGGCGTGCGGCTGTGGCCGACCGAGGGCCTGGGCCATCGGCGCCTGCTGGGCGATGCCGAGGTGGTCGCCGCGGTGCGCGACCACCTGCGCTGAGCGCGCGGCGCAACCCGCTGTTACGCGGCGGGCGCAACGCCCTGTCGCGCGGCCGACGAAAAACGTCGCCCATGTGACCATCGGCCGGCGCGCCCGCGACGCCCGCAACGCCGCCGTGTGATCCAGTGCACGCCCTGGGGCCGGCGGCGGGCATCGACCCGTGCCGCCCGGGGCTCGCGGGCCGTGGCACGCAAGATGCACTTGCGCTGCCAACACGGCAGGAGGAATCCGCATGGCCCCGACCCTCAGACCCCGCTTGCGCACGCAAGCCGCCCGCGGCGGCACGCTCGGTTCGGTGTCCTCGATGCTGCGGCTCGCGGCACGCGAGCGGCAGGCCAGTGCGGCAGCGCCGGGCTGGCTCAAGGGCCTGCAGCGCGCCCTGCGCTCGGCGGGTCCGGGCCAGGGCGCCACGCCGATGAACGGCGTGCTTGCGGGCATGGAGTTCGCGCCCAGCGAGTGGCTGAGCGGCCGCTGATACGGACAAGAGAAAGCGTCGTTGGAAATTTCGTCGGCGAGCCTCCCATGAGCAACAGCCCCCGCTTCAGCCTGGCTTCGCAGATGGCCCGTCTTGCCACGGTCCCTCAGCGCGACAGCGGCTTCGGCGGACTCGGGCCGGCGGCGATGGGCAAGGGTCAGGTGCTGCCCACGCGCAGCGCCTCGCGGCAGCTCGAACTGCCGTTCGTCATGCCCGCGGCGCTGCCGCGGCAAAGGTTGCGGACTGGTTGACGTCCAAGGGGGAGCGGGCGGGTCGGGGTGGATGAGAGCGAGCCCCTGACCAGCACGTCCCGCTCCCCTCACTTTTTTCCCCTGTCGAACTTCGCGCGCCGCGGCGTGCTGCATTGCCGCTGTGCAGGCTGCGGCATGCGCACGGCGGCCGCAGCGCTGCCTACACTGCGGGGCGCCTGCCCGGCAGCGGCCTTCGGCCTTGGTTCAAGTCAGGCCTGCGATGGACGATAGAACGACGATGAGACGCCCTGACCGCGCGGGCCTCGTGGCCCGTGTCCGTGTGGCGGCCTGGCTGCTGGCCGCAGCCATGGCGGCGTCGGCCCTGCCGGCCGCCGGCGAGACGAACTCCCCACCCGCCGCGGGCGAGGCAGCCTTGCCCTCGCCCGCCGACCTGCGTGCGCTCTCCGAGCGGGCCCGCAGCCGGCCCGAGGCCACCGTGGCCAGCCTGCAGTCGCTGCGCGCCCGCAGCAGCGGTGCCGGCGCCGCGCGGCTGGAACTGCTGACCCTGCTGGGCCTGACGCTCGGCGACCTCAACCGCGCGGCCGCGATGGCCGAGGTGCAGCGCGAGCTGGAAACCCTGGGCCGCGACCACGGCAGCGCCGCCGCGCGCGCCGCCGCGCGCGCCGCCGCGCTGGCGGTGGCGGCCAACCTCGAGCGCCAGCAAGGCGAGCTGGCGCGTGCCGAGGCCGACCTGGGCACGGCGCTGAAGCTCAGCCCGGCGCCACCCTCGAGCGTCGAACGCTTCCGCCTGCAGCACATGCTGACGCGGGTGCGCTACGAGCGCGGCAACCTCGACCACGCGCTGGCCTCCGCCCAGGAGACCACGCGCATCGCCCGCGCGCTGCAGGGCGAGCCCGACGGGGCGCTGCTGCAGGCCCGCGCGCTCGACCAGCTGGCCTATGTGCTGCAGCGCGCCGGCCAGAACGAGCGGGCGCTCGAGTTCAACGCGCAGGCCTGGCAA
Source organism: uncultured Methylibium sp. (assembly GCA_964622685.1). Classification (GTDB taxonomy): domain Bacteria; phylum Pseudomonadota; class Gammaproteobacteria; order Burkholderiales; family Burkholderiaceae_C; genus Methylibium. The sequence continues at coordinate 23,140 of CAZUUU010000001.1, read as the reverse complement.
TGGGCGGTGCGCGCCGACAACCCGGCCGAGCAATCGCGCGTGCGCAACACCGAGGGCAACATCCTCAGCAACTTCGAGACGCCGGCGCGCAGCCTCGTGGCCTTCAATGCCGCGCTGTCGCTGGCCCGCGAGGCCGGCTGGAAGGCCCAGGAGGTGCTGGTGCTGAGCAACGTCGCCGACGTGCACCTGCGCGGCGGCGCCTTCGAGGCCGCGCTCGCCGCCTCGCAGCAGGCCCTGGCGGGTGCGCGCGCGCTCGGCGACAGCAGCGCCGAGTCGCTCGCGCTGACCAACCTCGGCCTGGCCGAGGTCGGCCTGCGGCAGGTCGACGCGGGGCGCCAGCACATCGACATGGCACTGGCCATCGAGCGCCGCAAGGGCGCGCGGGCCGAGGAGGCCGCGATCCTGGTCGATGCCGCCGCGGCCTACGAGCGCGCCGGTGACCTGCGCGCCGCGATCGCGGCCCACCACCAGCTGCGCGAACTGCAGGACAGCCTGGGCCAGCGCGACCACCAGCGGGCCGTGCTCGACCTGCAGGAACGCTACGAGCGCGAACAGCGCGAGCGCGAGATGACGGCGCTCAGCGAGCAGGGCGCGATGCAGGACGCCCAGCTGCGCGGCCAGGGCATGCGCCAGCGCGCCTGGGCGCTGGGCACCGTGGCCGGCGCGCTGCTGCTGGCGCTGGGCGTGCTGCTGCTGCGCCAGGACCGGCGCGACAACCGGGCCATGGCGCAGGCCAACGAGCAGTTGCGCGTGCAGGGCGGGCAGGACCCGCTGACCGACCTGTCCAACCGGCGCCACGTCCAGGCCGTGTTGCGCGAGCGGCCCGCAGCCTTCACCGGCACGCTGCTGATGCTCGACCTCGATCACTTCAAGCGCGTCAACGACAGCGCCGGGCACGCCAGCGGCGACGCGGTGCTCGTCGAGGTCGCACGGCGCCTGCGCGAGGTGCTGCGCGAGGCCGACCTGCTGGCGCGCTGGGGCGGCGAGGAGTTCCTGATGCTGCTGCCGGCGCTGCCGGCCGAGCAGGCCGAGCAGCTGGTCGAGCGCCTGCTGGCGGCGATCGGCGCCGCGCCCTTCGAGGTCGGCGGGCGCCGCCAGCCGGTCACGGCCTCGATCGGCTTCGCGACCTTCCCGCTGGTGCCGGCGCAGCTCGCGCTGCCGTGGGAGCGCGCGGTAGGCCTGGTCGATGCCGCCCTGTTCCACGCCAAGGCCGAAGGGCGCAACCGCGGGTGCGGCATCCGGCTGATGCGGGCGGCCGACGAGGCTGCGGTGGCGGTCATCGAGCGCAGCCTGGCCGCGGCCTGGCGTCGCGGCGACGTGGCGCTGGCGGAGGTGATGGGGCCGGCGATGCGGGCCGCGACCACGGAGGCCCTGGCATGAGGCGGCTCTGCCGGCCGTTGCGGCAGCGCTGGAGCGCGTGGCTGCTGGCGGCGGCGCTCGGCGCGAGCGCAGCAACGCCATGGGCGCGGTCGGCACCCCTGCCGGGCAGCGAGACGCTGGCGGCCCTGGACGCCGCGCAGCGCGCCGTCGCCAGCGACCCCGATCTCGCCGCGCAGCGCCTGCGCCTGCTGACCGTGTCCGGCCCGCCGGCGCAGCGCGCGCTGGCCTGGTGGCTGCTGGACGGCCTGCACGAGTCCCGGCACGACGCGGCCGCGGCACGCGCCGCCGCCGAACGGCTGTCGAGGGACACCGAGCCGCTGCTGCGCAGCGTCGGTGCGCTCGTGCGGGCGCGGCTGGCGCGCGAGGCCGGCCAGCTCGACGTCGCCGGCCGCGAGGCACGCCAGGCGATGAGCGACATCGAACAGGCCTACGCCGAGAACCGTCCCGGCGTGCTCGACGACGCGCTGCGCGCCGAGGCCTTCCGCATGCTCGGCAGCATCACCGGCGCGACCGGCCAGCTCGAGGACGGCATGCGGCAGCTGCGCACCGCCCGCCACCTGTCGCGCGCGCTGCAGGATGCGCCGCGCGAGGCGCTGGCGCTCGACGACGAGGCCCAGCTGCTGGCGGCCTACGGCTACGTCGAGCGCGCCCAGGCGGCGCAGGGCGAGGCGTGGCGCCTGCTGCAGGGCGCGGCGGCGCCGGAGCCGGCGCTGCAGGCGCGGCTGCTGGTCGGGCAGCTGCGGCTGGCCCTGCAGCGCGGCCAGCACGAGCTGGGCAAGCTGCTGGCGCAGCGCGCGCTCGCCAAGGCCGACGAAGCCGGCGCGCGCCTGCTGCGCGGCGCGGCCCTGACCCTGGGCGCGCAGGCGCTGCGCCTCGCGTCCGAGCCGGCCATGGCGCGGCGCTCGGCCGAAGCGGCGCTCGCGGCGGTCGCCGAGCTGCCGGCCGACGCACCGCAGCGCCGCAGCGCGCAGGCCCAGCTCGGCCTGGCGCGCATCGCGCTCGGCCAGACGGCTGCCGGCCGCCAGGACGTCGAGGAGGCGCTGCGCCTCGGCCCGACCGACACGCTGGCCGAGGCGCTGCTGCGGCAGCTCGACGAGGCGCTGGCCGCGGCCGGGGACGCGCGCGGCGCGCTCGAGGTCTTCCACCGCGAGCGCAGCCTGCACGATGCGCGTCTGGCGCGCGAACGTGCCGTCGTGCTGGGCGAGCTGCAGGCGCGCCACGACAGCGCCCGGCAGCAGCGGTCCTTCGAGGCGCTCAACCGCGGCAACGCGCTGAAGGCGGCCGAACTCGAACAGCGCGCGCTGCAGCAGCGCGCGCTGTGGCTGGCGGCCCTGGCCGTGGCCCTGGCGCTGGCGGTGCTGGCGCTGCTGTACCGCCGCGTGCGCCGCACCCGCGCGCAGCTCGCGGCGCGCCAGTCCCAGCTGCGCGACCTCAGCGAGCGCGATCCGCTGACGCGCCTGGCGAACCGCCGCCACTTCCAGACGGTGATGAAGGCGCGCGGCCTCGACGGCGTGTTCGAGGGCGCGCTGCTGCTGCTGGACATCGACCATTTCAAGCGCATCAACGACCAGCACGGCCACGCCGCCGGCGACGCGGTGCTGGCCGAGGTGGCGCACCGCATCGAGCGCACCGCGCGCAACGACGACCTGATCGTGCGCTGGGGCGGCGAGGAGTTCCTGGTCGTCTCGCTCAAGCTGCCGCCGGCGCGCCTGCCGGCACTCGCGCTGCGGCTGCTGCGGGCGATCGGCGCCGAGCCGATCGAGACGCCGGCCGGGCCGCTGTCCGTGACGGCCTCGATCGGCCATGCGCGCTTCCCGCTGCCCGGCTGCCCGCCGATCGGCTGGGAGCGGGCACTGCATCTCGCCGACGGCGCGCTGTACCTGGCCAAGCACCAGGGCCGCCATCGCGCGATCGGCATCGAGCGCGTGCAGGCGCCCGACGACGAGGCCCTGCGCGCGATCGAGCAGGACCTGGAAGAAGCGGTCCGCGACGGTCGCGCCGAGCTGCTGCGGCTCGAGGGCGCGCCGCGCGACGGCGGCTCAGCCCGCGCCGCGCCGCAACGCGAGGTGGCGGTCCAGGCAACGCAGTAGCTCGGCGACGTCGACCGGCTTGGTCAGGTAGTCGTCGAAGCCGCGCTCGCGCGCGATGCGCACGTTGTGCGGCAGCGCGTCGGCCGACAGCGCGATGCGCGGCACGCCGCGCAGGCCGTCGTCGTCGCGCAGCGCGTCCAGCACGTCCAGCCCGGTCATGTCGCCCAGGTGCATGTCGATCAGCAGCAGGTCGGGCGGATGGCTGCGGGCGCTGGCGATCGCCTCGCGGCCGTTGCGGGCGATGCGCAGCTCGCAGCCGCTGCGCATCAGCAGCAGCTGTTCGACCAGTTCGACGTTGAGCCGGTTGTCCTCGGCATAGAGCACGGTGTGCGTGCCGGTGCCCTGGCCGGCCTGCGACGGCAGCGGCAGCGCAGCCTGCCGCAGCGGCAGCGCGCGCGGCAGCTCGATGCTGAAGGTCGAGCCCTTGCCCGGCTGGCTGTGCACCGACACGCTGCCGGCCATCAGGTCCAGCAGGCGCCGCGTGATCGCCAGGCCCAGGCCCGTGCCCTCGACGCCGCTGCGCTCGGCGCCGAGGCGGTTGAAGGGCTCGAAGAGGTGTTGCTGCTGCGCCGGCGTCAGGCCGACGCCGGTGTCGCTGACGGCGATCAGCACCTTGTCGTCGCCGAGCGCCTGGCTCTCGACCACGACCTGGCCGCCCGAGTGGTTGTACTTGATCGCATTGCTGAACAGGTTGACCAGCACCTGGCGCAGCCGCATCGGGTCGGCGCGCACGTGCAGCCGCGCCTCGGCCTCGGCGCTGCGACGCAGCAGCGCGATGCCGCTGGCGCGCGCGGTCGGCGCCACCAGCGCGATCGACTCGTCGATCAGCGTGGCCACCGACAGGGGCTGCAGCGCCAGCGGCAGGCTGCCGGCCTCGATGCGCGACAGGTCCAGCACGTCGCCGATCATCGCCAGCAGGTGCTGCCCGGCGCGCTCGATGTGGGCGACACGCGTGCGCTGGCCTTCCACCAGCGGCGACGAGGCATCGCCGAGCAGCAGCTGCGCGAAGCCCAGCACCGCGTTCAGCGGCGTGCGCAGTTCGTGGCTCATGCGCGACAGGAACTCGGTCTTGGCCTCGTTGGCGCGCTCGGCCGCCTGGGCGTTGAGCATCGCGGCGTCGAGCTGCTTGCGGTCGGTGATGTCGCTGATGTAGCCGTGCCACAGGGTGCTGCCGTCGGGCAGGCGCTGCGGCGTGCCGTGCGCCTCGACCCAGCGCCGGCCGAGCGTCGGGTGGTCGATCTCGAACTCCAGCGCCCAGGGTTGCAGCGCCTTGCCGGATTCGTCCAGCGTGTCCCAGACCCGCTTGCGCTGGCCCTTGACGACGCGCTCGATCATCAGGCGCGCGTCGCCGCGCACCGGTCCGTCGGGGTCGAGGTCGAACAGCGTGCGCAGGCCCGGGCTGGCGTAGGGCACGCTGGCGTGGCCGGCGGGGTCGGCGTGGAACTGCATCAGCACGCCCGGCACGCGGCTGGTCAGTTGCATGAACAGGGCTTCGCGCTCGCGCAGCGCCGACTCGGCGCGCTTGCGCTGGTCGATGTCCGTCACGATGGTCACCGAGTGCAGGAAGCGGCCGTCGGCGTCGAGGGCCGGCGCCGTCGCGAGTTGCGTCCACACCGCGCTGCCGTCGGGGCGCAGGTAGCGCTTCTCGAAGACGAGGTGCTCGAGCTCGCCGCTGGCCAGGCGCGCCAGCACCTGTTCGTCGGTGGACAGGTCGTCGGGATGCGTGATGTCCTGGAAGCGCAGGCGCAGCAGCTCCGCGCGCGAGCGGCCGGTGATGGCGCACATCCGCGCGTTGACGTCGATGAAGTGGCCGTTGCGGTCGACCTGCGCCAGGCCGGCGCCGGCCAGCTCGAAGCTGCGTCGCCAGCGCTCGTCGCTCTCGGTCAGCCGCGCTTCCGCGGTGCGCCGCTGGCGGTCGAGATGCACCGCCGCGATGATCCCGGCCATGGTCTGGAACAGCGGGTCCCAGTCCTGCAGCAGGGCCTCGTTGTAGCCGCCCGGCCGGTTCGCCAGGCCGATCATGCCGACCATGTCGCCGCCATAGTGCAGCGGCACGCCGAGGAAGGCCTTCAGCGGGGTGTGGCCCTCGGGCAGCCCGCCGCCGCTGCGCGGGTCGTTCGGTGCGTCGTTGGCGATCACCGGCGCGCCGCTGACCAGCCCGGCGCCGAACAGCGTCTTCAGGTTGCGGAACTCGATGCCGTGGACGCGTTCGCGCTCGACCATGGCCCGGGTCGATGCGTCCCAGGCGATGTTGGTCATCGTGAAGATCTTCAGGAAGGGCCCGCCCCGGTCGTCGCGCCAGACCTCCGCGATGAAGCCGTACTCGCTCTGGCACAGGCGCAGCAGGTCGGGCAGCATGGCGTCGAAGACGCGATGCGGCTCGTCGCTGCGAACGAAGCGCGACTGGAGCTGGCGGATCAGCGCGAGCAGTTCGGAGGACATGGCGGCAAGCGGCAGCGGCTGCCGCCGATGCTAAGCCAGCGCCGCCGGCGTGCCCCTGCCACCGGGGGTGTGCCGCGCTGCCGTCAGGCCGGCCTGGCCAGCCCGAGGCGCTCGACCACGGCCTTTTCGCGTGCCGAGGTCTCGGCGGCGAACTTCGCGTAGGTGGCCGGGCTCATGTACATCAGCGCCTGGTCGTACTTGGCCAGCGCCTCGACGTGGTTGGGCATCTCCATCGCCTGCTTGAAGGCATCGTGCAGCCGCAGCACCAGCCCCGCGTCCATGCCCTTCGGTCCGCCCAGGCCGTAGGGCGAGGCCTGCACGATGCCCAGGCCCAGGTCCTTGAGCGTCGGCACGTCGGGGAACTTGGCGAGGCGCTGCTCGCCCCAGGTGTTGAGCACGCGCAGCTTGCCGGCCGCGACGTGCGGCGCGAAGCCGGTCGAGTCGGCCGCGGCCATGATCTGCCCGCCCAGGATGGACTGCATCAGGTCGGCGCTGCCCTTGTACGGGATGTGGTTCAGCGTGATGCCGAGCTTGAGCGCGATCTCCTCCATCGTCAGGTGCGGGCTCGTCAGGATGCCGGTCGAGCCGTAGCTCAGCTGGCCCGGATTGGCCTTCGCGTAGGCGACGAAGTCGGCCCAGCTCTTGATCGGCGATTCGGCCGGCACGACCACGCCGAAGGCATAGCCGGTGATGCCGATGATGTAGCTCAGGTCCTTGAGCGGATCCCAGGTGATCTTCTGCGTGTAGGGCAGGCGGAACACGCCCAGCGGGATTTGCGCCACCGTGTAGCCGTCGGGCTTGCTCTGCTGCAGCTGCTGCGCAGGCAGGGTGCCGCCGGCGCCGGGCTTGTTCTCGACGATCACGGTCTGGCCGAGCAGCTTGCCGGCGTTCTCGGCCAGCACGCGCATCGTGATGTCGGTCGGCCCGCCGGCCGGGAAGGCGACCAGCAGCTTGATCGGCTGCGCGGGCCAGGCCTGTCCTGAGCTTGTCGAAGTGGCGGTCTGCGCGCGCAGCGCGGGCAGCGCGACGAGCGCAGCGCTGCCGGCCAGGGTCTTGAGCAGGGTGCGGCGTTGCGTCATGGCGATCTCCCGGCGATTGGCGAAGCCGCGAGCTTGGCACCCGGCCCGCGCGCACGCATCGGGATTTCGCCGAACGTCGCGACGCCGTCGTGCGGCACACTGATCCTCTGCCCGCCACGTCCTGTCGCCGAGGAGACATCATGACCGTCCAGCGCCGCTCCGTCCTCGCCCTGCTCGCCGCTGCGCCTGCCGGTCTGCACGCGCAGGCCGCCACTTCGACAAGCTCAGGACAGGCCTGGCCGGCCAAGCCGGTGCGCATCGTCGTGCCCTTCGCGGCCGGCGGCACCACCGACATCCTCGCGCGCGCGCTCGCGCCCGAGCTGCAGAAGGCCTTCGGCCAGGCCTTCGTGGTCGACAACAAGCCCGGGGCCGGCGGCAACGTCGGCGCGGCCGAGGTCGCGCGCAGCGCCGGCGACGGCTACACGCTGCTGATGGGCACGGTCGGCACGCACGGCATCAACGCCGCGCTCTACCCCAAGCTGCCCTACGACCCGATCAAGGACTTCGTGCCGGTGTCGCTGGTCGCCGCAGTGCCCAACGTGCTGGTGATGAACCCGGCCAAGGCCGACCAGTTCGGCATCAAGGGCGTGCCCGATCTCATCAAGTACGCCAAGGCCAACCCGGGCAAGCTCAACATGGCCTCCAGCGGCAACGGCACCTCGATCCACCTGAGCGGCGAGCTGTTCAAGAGCATGACCGGCAGCTTCATGCTCCATTTCCCCTACCGCGGCTCGGGCCCGGCGCTGCTGGACCTGATCGGCGGCACGATGGACCTGATGTTCGACAACCTGCCCTCGGCGATGCCGCAGATCCGGGCCGGCAAGCTCAAGGCCCTGGCCGTGACCAGCGCCGAGCGCTCGCAGGCGTTGCCCGACCTGCCGACCATCGCCGAGGCCGGGCCGGTCAAGGGCTACGAGGCCAGCTCGTGGTTCGGCCTGCTGGCGCCGGCCGGCACGCCGATGGACATCGTCACGCGGCTGCAGCAGGAGACCGCCAAGGCGCTGGGCGCGCCGGCGCTGAAGGAGCGCCTGCTGTCGCAGGGCGCGATCCCCAGCGGCAACACCAGCGCCGAGTTCGCGAAGCTGATCGACAGCGAAACGAAGAAGTGGGCGCAGGTGGTGAAGGTGTCGGGCGCGAAGGTCGACTGAGGGGTCGGTTGGCCCGGCGGCACTCGGCCGCCGATCAAACCCCGTGCTTCTTGAACCAGTCGCTGGCCAGCTTCTGCGCGTAGGTGGCCGCAGCCTTGTCGTAGCTCGGACGGTAGTCGGCATTGAAGCCGTGGTCGACGTTCGGAAACACGACGATCTCCGACCCGCTGCCGCTCTTGGCGATCAGCCCGCGCATCTTGGCGATGGTCTCCTGCTTGACGAAAGCGTCGATGCCCGAGTAGAGCCCGAGCACCGGCACCTTCAGCGCGTCGCCGAAGTCGATCGGGTCCAGCGGGCGCAACTCGGGCGCCTTCAAGCCTTCGAGCAGCCCGTAGTAGGCAACCGCGGCCTTGAGCTTCGGGTTATGGCGCGCGTACACCCACGCGGTGCGCCCGCCCCAGCAGTAGCCCACCAGCCCGAGCCGGCCGGTATCGGCGTGTCCGCTGGCCTTGGCAAAGGCGAGCGCGGCATCGAGGTCGGCACACACCTGCGCGTCGGGCACCTTGGAGACCACCTGCGACAGGATGGTCGGGATGTCGGTCATCTTCGACACATCACCCTGGCGCGCAAACAGCTCGGGCGCGATGGCGTAGTAGCCCATCTTGGCGTAGCGGCGGCACATGTCCTTGATGTGTTCGTGCACGCCGAAGATCTCCTGCACCACCAGCATCGTCGGGTGGCGGCCGGCCTTGCTCGGGCGCGCCACGTAAGCCGGGACCTGCCCGTCGCCGACCTTCACCTGCACCTCGGCCACCACGAGGCCCTTGGTGTCGGTGGTGATGGCTTGCGCCAGCACCGGGTGCGAGGCCACGGCAAAGCCGCTGGCCAGCGACGTGACGGCAAAGCCGCGGCGCGAGACGCCTGCGCGCGGCTCGGCAGCGGGCGCGGGGTTCTGGAAATCGATCGGCTTCAATCCGTAGTCGGCGAGTTTCATGGTTACCCTTTGGAAGACTCCCAGGAGTCTCGGCAGCGGCCGGGCCGTCGGCCAGATGGCCGCAAGGACAACGAACAGGCAAAATCCGCCATCATGAGAATCGTTGTGCTGGGCTTCGAAGGTTGTCTGCCGTCGGGCATCGTCGGGCTGTCGGACATCTTCTGGCTCGCCGGCCGCGCCGCGCCCGGCTCGGCGGCGGCGCTCCCCCTTGCCTGGGACGTGATCACCGCCAGCATCAACGGGCGCGCGCTGCGGGACGGCCGCGGCCGCCTGCAGCCGGTGGATGCCAGCGTGCTGGACATCGATGACTGCGACGCGGTGCTGGTCCCGGGCCTGGTGCCGGGCGCCGACGGGCTGCCGCCGCGCACCGACGCCATGCGCCGCGCCGGCGACTGGCTGCGCCGCAGGCATGCGCACGGTTGCCTGATCGGTGGTTCGTGCGCCGGGGTCTTCGTGCTCGGCGAAGCGGGCCTGCTCGACCAGCGCCGCTGCACCACCACCTGGTGGCTGCACGAGGCGCTGAAGAGCCGCTACCCCAGGGCCGACGCGGTGTGGGGCTCGGCGCTGCTCGAGACCGACCGTGTCGTCAGTGCCGGCGGGCCGATGTCGTGGGTGGACCTTGCGCTGCACACCATCTCGCGGCTGGCCGGCCCGGCCGTGGCCAAGTCGGTGGCGGACTTCGCCGTCATCGACAACACGCCGCTGACCCAGGCGGTCTACGCGCCGCGGCGTTACCTGAGCGAGCGTGACCCGCTGCTGCAGCGCGCCGAACAGGCGGTGCGCCGGGCGCCGGCCGGCATCGGCGCGGGCAGCCTGGCGCATGAACTGTCGATCAGCGAGCGCACGCTGCACCGACGCCTGAAGGCGCTGGCCGGCGAGTCCCCCAAGGCCTTCATCACCAGGCTGAAGCTGGAGATGGCGCTGGCGCTGCTGGATGGCCAGGGCAGCAGCATCAAGCGGGTGGCCGAACAGTGTGGCTACGAGGACGAAGGCAGCTTTCGCCGCGCGTTCACGCGCTTTGCGGGCATGAGCCCGAGTGCGTACCGCAGCTGGGCGCTGGCGCGCGCGCGGCCGGTGATGCCGGCCGGCGCCTGACAGCCTCCGAGCCGGAGGTCATCGCACGCAGAATGGGTGGAGCCGATTGCTGCCACCTGGCGTTTCACCATGACTGCTGCCGCACCCGCCGGTTTCCCGATGTCCGGCGCCGCAGCGCACGGCGGCGTGCAGGCAGAAGCCTTCAGGTGTGGATCAGCCGCCCGCCGGCGAAGGACCAGTTCTCCCAGGTCGTCTCCTTGAAGACCACCATCACGTGCTCGGGGTCCAGGCCCTGGGCCTTCAGGCGGCCCATCAGGTCCTCGAGCAGCTTCCTCTTGACCTTGACGCTGCGGCCGACCGACCACAGCACCTCGATCAGCACGAAGTCCTGGCTGCGCGGCGACGCGGCGTCGGGATAGCTGGGGTCGACGCGGAAGTCGGCGGCGTCGAGTTCCAGCACGCGCTGGAACTTGTCGGTCTCCGGCACGCCGGACGCGACCAGCGCGGCATGCACGGCGTCGAGCACGCCGGCCTTGAAGGCGGCGCTCTGGGGCTTGCGGACGGTCAGTGTGACGAGGGGCATGGCGTCTCCTTCGACGTGAAGATCAGGCGGCTTCCAGCGCCGGGTAGTCGGTATAGCCCTGGGCCCCGCCGCCGTAGAGCGTGTCGCGGTCCAGCGGTGCGAACGGCGCGCCGCGCTTCAGGCGCTCGACGAGGTCCGGGTTGCTGATGTAGGGCCGGCCGAAGGCCACGACGTCGGCCGCCCCCGAGGCCACGGCGTCCAGCGCCATCTGCCGGTCGTAGCCGTTGTTGACCATCCACGGCGCCTTCACGCGCTCGCGCAGCGCCGCGTAGTCGAAGGGGGCGATGTCGCGCGGTCCGCCGGTCGAGCCCTCGATCACGTGCAGGAAGGCCAGCTTCAGCGGCGCCAGTTGCTCGGCCACGTGGTTGAACAGCGCTTGCGGGTTCGAGTCGGCCGCGTCGTTGGCGGGCGTCACCGGCGACAGCCGCAGGCCGGTGCGGCCGGGGCCGATCTCGCGCGTGATCGCCGTCATCACCTCGAGCAGCAGGCGCGCGCGGTTCTCGATCGATCCGCCGTAGGCGTCGGTGCGCTGGTTCATGCCGTCGCGCAGGAACTGGTCGAGCAGGTAGCCGTTGGCGCCGTGCACCTCGACGCCGTCGAAGCCGGCCTCGATGGCGTGGCGCGCGGCGACGCGGTACTGCTCGACGATGCCCGGCAGCTCGTCGAGCGCCAGCGCGCGCGGCGCCGAGACGTCCTCGAAGCCTTTGGCGGTGAAGGTCTTGGATCTGGCGCGGATCGCCGACGGCGCCACCGGCACCTCGCCCTCGGGCAGCAGCGAGACGTGCGAGATGCGGCCGACGTGCCACAGCTGCACGACGATCTTGCCGCCGCGCTCGTGGACGGCGCGGGTGACGGGCTTCCAGCCCTCGACCTGCTCGCGGCTGTAGATGCCGGGCGTGTCCAGGTAGCCCTGGCCCAGCGGCGAGATCTGCGTCGCCTCGGTGACGATCAGGCCGGCATTGGCGCGCTGCGCGTAGTACTCCACCGCCAGCGGCGAGGGCACGCGGCCCGGCGCCGCGCGGTTGCGCGTCAGCGGGGCCATCGCCACGCGGTTGGCCAGGGCAATGTCGCCGAGGCGGACGGGATCGAACAGGCTGGGCGTGGACGGCATGAGCGCAACTCCTTCACGAAAGCGTTCCGGTCACTCTAAAAGCAAGGTCAAAGGCGCGCTGCTGCAAGTTCTCTCGTTCCGTGCTTGCTCCTAGCATCCGGCATGGCCATCGATCCCGCCCTGCGCAACCTCGACATCGACCTGCCGGCCTGCCCGCAGGTCCTGGTGAAACTCTCGCTGCTGCTGCACGACGAGGATGCCAACCTGCAATCCATCGCGTCGCTGATCGAGACCGACATGGCGCTCGCGTCGGCGGTCGTGCGCACCGTCAACTCGGCGCTGTTCGGCCTGATGCGGCGCGTCGAGTCCGTGCCCGAGGCGGCCCGCTACCTGGGCACCCGCGAGGTGTCGGCGCTGACTTTCGAGATCGGCCTGCGCGGCGCCTTCCCGCCGAGCCCGCTGCTCACCGCCCTGTGGGCCCGCGCCGGCAAGCGCGGTCTCGCGATGGGCCGCGCCGCCCAGGCGCTCGACATCGATCCCTGGCTGGCGCACACCGCGGGCCTGTTTGCCGAAAGCGGCCAGGCCGCGCTGGTCGCCCACGACGGTCCGACCTACGAAGCCCTGGTCACACTGGCGCCCGATGCGCTGGCGCAGTTGCAGGCCGAGTCCGCGGCCTACGGCGCCACGCACGCCGCGCTGGGTGCCGCGCTGTGCCAGGCCTGGGGCCTGGCCGGGGACGTCGCCGCCAGCGTGCGGCTGCGTCCGGCGGTGCTGCGCAGCCTGGCGGTGGCCGACACCGGCCACGGCGCCGACCGCGACGCCGGCGACGAGATGTCTGCGCCCTGGCTCACCGAATCGCTGTCGGTGCAGCGCCTGCTGGTGCTGGGCGCGGTGGTCGATGCGGCGCTCGACGGCAGCAGCGACGCGGCCCTGGCCCGCCTGTGCGCGGCGCTCGGCGCGACGGCCGGGCTCGACGCCGCGCTGCTGCACGAGGCCGTCGTGGCCAGCGTGTCGCGCCTCGGCGACTCGTCCTAGGCCGCGCTCAGGCGATCACGGTCGCCAGCAGGCCGACGACGCCCAGGCCCAGCGCCGCCAGCGCGTCGCCGGCGATCAGGCCGCCGCCGAGCAGCGAGGTCGTGCTCATGTCGCTGGGCAGTGCCTGCTCGGACGGCCGGCGCGGCTTGCGGCCCTGCAGCCAGTTGGCGCTGCTGCTGATCACGCCGCCGATCGCCAGCCAGGCCGAGGTGGCGATGCCGAAGAAGGTGCCGAAGGAATAGGCGTAGGGCGAGGGCAGCACGACCGCGTCGATGACGAAGTCGCTCGCGCCCCCGACCTTGCCGCTGGTCTTGAAGCGCTGGTAGGCCGCGGTCGAGAACAGCCAGCGCCGCAGGATCTGCACCGCCAGGCCGAGCGCGATGCCGAGCACGATCGCGTGGCGCTGGAAGGGCTTGTCGTCGGTCAGGCTGCGCAGCGCGCCGACGAACTTGTAGGTCATGGCCGACTGCCATTGCGCCGGCGCCTCGCCGGCCTTCATCACCGTCTGGTCGAGCGCCAGCACCGGGTAGGCGCTCATGAAGAGCTTGGCGAAGCCGACGGTCAGCACCGCACCGACCACCAGGCCCAGCACCTGGAAGCGGAACTGCAGCGTGCGCGGCGTGCCGAGCCGCCAGCCGGTCGAGCGGTCCTGCTGCATGTCGCTGCCGACGCTGCAGGCCACCAGCAGGATGCCGCCGGCCATCAGGCCGACGGTCGGGTCCTTCAGGCCCAGCGCGGCCATCAGCACGATCGCGGCGACGAAGGCGGCCGAGATCGGCGCCGAGTCGCTGATGCCCAGCGAGATGCCGACGATCAGCGAGAACACCAGCACCAGCAGCACCGCCAGCACCAGGAAGCCGACCGGCTGGTGCAGGATGGTCGCGCCCAGCACCACCACCATCGTGCCCCAGAACACGATCCAGGCGACGAGGCGCGGGTAGTTCATGCGCTTCCAGGCGGGCTCGGGCTCGGCGGACGCGGCCGGCGGCGACTGCCAGCGCCGCCAGGCCTCGATCAGCAGTTCGCCGATGTCGAGGATGGCGGCGCCCATGATCAGCCCCAGGCCGATCAGGAAGGTGATCTTGCGGAAGGGCTCGTCGGGCTGCAGCCAGCCGATGTCGACGAAGGTCGGGATCAGCATCGAGCCCGTCAGGCCCGCCACCAGCGCCGCGATGCCGATGCGCGCACCGACCAGCATGCCGGCGCCCAAGGTCGAGGTCGACAGCTCGATCACGCCCAGCGCCGCCACCTTGGCCGAGGCCAGGCCGCCGGTGATGCCGAGCGCGATGCCGCCGCCGAGGCGCGCGACCGAGCGCTTCAGCAGCGTCGGGTCGGTCAGCGCGCGCAGGATGTTGGCGACCGCGAAGCCGGACGGGAAGGTCAGCTGCAAGCGGTCGACCAGGATCGGCGTGTACAGCATGCCGACGCCGGCGCCGAACATGCCGATCGAGCCCATGAACAGCATCAGCTGCCAGGCCGGCGGCTGCGGCAGGCCCATCCACACCATGGCCTGGATCAGCACGCCCATGCCGGACATGCCGGCCACCGAGGCCGCAGCGGTCTGCATGTAGTTGGCGCCGTGCTTGCCCTCCGGGCCGTAGCCCAGCGTCACCGTCGATCCCAGGATGCCGGCCACGACCTGCCCGCCGACGAAGAAGCCGATCGAGAAGTTCATGTACGAGGCCGTCACGCCGCCCAGCGGGCCGAGCACGAAGATGCCCAGCGCGGCCAGCATCAGGTAGTACTGCCAGGAGCCGATGGCGGGCAGCCAGGCCCAGCGCTGGCCGGAGGGAGAGGTGGCGCGCTCGAAGGCGCCCGGGGCGGTCGGGAGGGGGGTGCTCATGACGGGGCCGGCGACACGACGACCGGGTGGGTCGGCGGGCGCCTGGGCGGCTCGGGAATTTGCGGTGCGCGGATTGTCGCGGCGGCGCGGGCTGGCACGATAGAGGCCCGTCCCTTTTGTATGACAAAGGCCTGACCATGCAACGCCGCACCGTGGTGTTTGGCGCGCTCGGCGCCGCCGGACCGCTGCGCGCGGCTCGCGCGGCGGCCGGCGAGCGCGTCGTCTTCGCCACCAACTGGAAGGCCCAGGCCGCGCACGGCGGCTTCTACCAGGCGCTGGCCGACGGCGGCTACGCGAAGGCCGGACTGGACGTGCAGATCCGCCCCGGCGGGCCGCAGGTCAACCACCGGCCGCTGCTGCCGGCCGGGCGCATCGACTTCCTGATGACCGGCAACCTGCTGCACAGCTTCGACAACGTCCGCAACGGTGTGCCGACCGTGGCCGTGGCGGCGATGTTCCAGAAGGACCCGCAGGCGCTGTTCGCCCACCCGGGCGCCTACCCGCGCTTCGAGGACCTCAAGCGCGCGCCGGTGGCCTGGATCGCGAAGGACGCGCAGTTCAGCTGGTGGGCCTGGCTCACGCGCGTGCACGGCTTTCGCGACGAGCAGCTGCGGCCCTACGCCTACAACCTCGGCCCCTTCCTGGCCAACAAGCAGAGCATCCAGCAGGGCTACGCGGTCGAGGAGCCGATCTCGATCGAGCGCCAGGGCGGCTTCGTGCCGCAGACGCACCTGCTGGCCGACCACGGCTTCTCGACCTATTCGACGCTGATCGAGGCCACCGCCGAGACGGTGGCGAAGCGGCCGGCGCTGGTGCAGCGCTTCGTCGACGCGTCGATCCTGGGCTGGGTGAACTACCTGCACGGCGACCGCCGCGCGGCCGATGCGCTGATCCTGCGCGACAACCCCGAGATGACGGCCGAGACGATCGCCAAGTCGGTGGCCCTGATGAAGACGCTGGGCATCGTCGACTCCGGCGAGGCCGAGTCGCGCGGCATCGGCACGATGCAGCCCGGGCGCGTGCGCGACTTCTTCGATCAGATGGTCAAGGCCGGCCTCTACCGTCCCGGCGAGGTGGATCTCGCCAGGGTGGTGACGACGCAGTTCGTCGATCGCGGGGTCGGCGTGGCGGCGAGCCGCGCCTTGCGGGGCGTGCGTTAGCTAGCGCGCGCGCCGGCGCCGGTTGCTGACGGTGCGCAGCACGCCGAGCAACTCGGCGGCGTCGATCGGCTTCGGGAGGAAGGCATCGCCGCCGGCCAGCGTGGCGCGCACGCGGTCGCTGGCCGAGGCCTGCGACCCCATCAGCACGACGGTCGGCGCGCCCTTGCGGCGCTGCTTGATCTGCTGGCACAGGCTCAGGCCGTCCAGGCCCTTCATGTCGACGTCGGTGAAGACGACGCGAAAGCGATGCTTCGTCAGCTCGGTCAGCGCCTGCTCGCCGCTGGCGGCCTCGGTGACGCGGCAGCCGAGCTTGCCGAGCTGGACCTGCAGGAAGCGGCGCGCGATGTCGGTGTCGTCGACCACCAGCACGTCGATGTCGAAGTTGGCGACGGCCGGCGCGGCGGCGGGCCGGCTGCGCTTGGGCTCGACGGTCGTCGAGGCGTAGGGGTCGGCCACCGACTGCCGTGCCACCACCAGGGTCTCGAGCGCACGCGCCACCTGGGTCGGGTCGATGGGCCGGGCCAGGTGCATGATCGCGCCCTTGGGCAGCTGCCCGCCGACGAAGACGCCCCAGTCCATGCGGCCGGCGCTGCGCACCGCCTCGACCGCCGAGGCGCGATCGGCATCGACCACGCAGAAGTCGCTGTCGGCCAGCACCGTCACCGGATCGAAGCCCAGCTTGGGCGTGGCGGCGAGCCGGAAGTAGCTCTCCAGGGCTTGCCGCTCGAAAGCACTGAAGCCCTGGAGTGCGACGCGGTAGCGCGAACTCATCAGGGCCTCCGGGGGGCGGGGAACTTCGATCCAGCCATGCGACGCATGCTCCGTCCTCGGCTGCGGGGCGTCAATCCCACTTCTTCACGAGACGTCGGGGCCCTTAGGGGTGGACTAGCATCGGGCCTCGCCACCATCGGCGTTGCCTGGAGCCCCGCGATGACCACCGTCTACGACTTCGAAGCCCAGACCATCACCGGCCAGAAGGTCGCGTTGGCCGACTGTCGGGGCCAGGTGCTGCTGATCGTCAACACGGCCAGCGCCTGCGGCTTCACGCCGCAGTTCGCGGGTCTCGAGGCCCTGTGGAAGGAGTACGGCCCCAAGGGGCTGGCGGTGCTGGGCTTCCCGAGCAACGAGTTCGGCGCCCAGGACCCGGGCAGCAACGACGAGATCGCGAGCTTCTGCCAGCTCAACTACGGCGTCAGCTTCCCGATGATGGCCAAGGTCCAGGTCAACGGCCCCAAGGCCCACCCGCTGTACCAGTGGCTCACGCAGGAGGCCAAGGGCCTGCTCGGGACCCAGGCCATCAAGTGGAACTTCACCAAGTTCCTGGTCGGCAAGAACGGCCAGGTGCTCAAGCGCTACGCGCCGACCGACAAGCCCGAGTCGCTGAAGAAGGACATCGAAGCCGCGCTGGCGGCCTGACCTCCACCCCGCGAGCCCCATGCCCATGTTCGAACACATCGAGCCTTACCCCGGCGACCCCATCCTCAGCCTCAATGAGGACTTCCAGAAGGATCCGCGGGGCCACAAGGTCAACCTCAGCATCGGCATCTACTTCGACGAGGCCGGGCGCATCCCGGTGCTCGAGTCGGTGAAGCGCGCCGAGGCACGCCTGCTCGACGCCGGCGGTGCCAAGCCGTACCTGCCGATCGAGGGGGCCGCCAACTTCCGCACCGCCGTGCAGGCGCTGCTGTTCGGTGCCGGCCACGAGGCGGTGCGGGCCGGCCGCATCGCGACGATCCAGTCGGTCGGCTCCAGCGGCGGGCTCAAGGTCGGCGCGGACTTCATCGCGCGCTGGTTCCCGGGCAGCGAGGTCTGGGTCAGCGACCCGACCTGGGACAACCACCGCGCGATGTTCGAGGGCGCGGGCCTGAAGGTCCACACCTATCCCTACTACGACGCGGCCACCGGCGGCCTGAAGTTCGACGCCATGCTGGCGGCGCTGCGCACGCTGCCGCCGAAGAGCATCGTGCTGCTGCACGCCTGCTGCCACAACCCGACCGGCGTGGACCTGAGCGCCGCGCAATGGGACGCGCTGATCCCGGTGCTGCGCGAGCGGCGCCTGCTGCCCTACCTGGACCTGGCCTACCAGGGCTTCGGCGACGGCATCGAGGCCGACGCCTACGCCGTGCGCGCGCTGGCCTCCGCCGGCATCGCCGGCTTCGTCGCCAACTCCTTCAGCAAGAGCATGAGCGTCTACGGCGAGCGCTGCGGCGCGCTCAGCGTCGTGTGCCCGAGTGCGCGCGAGGCCGAGCAGGTGCTGGGTCAGCTGAAGGCGACGGTGCGCCGCAACTACTCCAGCCCGCCGATCCACGGCGGCCAGATCGTCGCGTCGGTGCTGGGCGTGCCCGAACTGCGCGCCTTGTGGGAGGGCGAACTGGCCGCGATGCGCGAGCGCATCCTCTCCATGCGCCGCGCGCTGCACGGCGTGCTGACGGCCAAGCTGCCGGGCCGCGACTTCGGCTACTTCCTGAGTCAGCGCGGCATGTTCAGCTACACCGGCCTGAGCGCCGACCAGGTCGACCTGCTGCGCGAGCGGCATGCGGTCTACCTGGTGCGTTCCGGACGCCTGTGCGTGGCCGGACTGAACCCGGGCAACGTGCAGGCGGTCGCCGACGCGATGGCCGACGTGCTGCAGTAGAGGCGTGCTGGCCGCGCTGGGCGAGCGCCGCGGCAGAAGTTCACGCCTTGCACGGGCGCATCGACCGCCGGGGTTGCTCCCGATCCGCGCGATCGCGAGCGACTGCTAGAGTCTTTTCGCAGTCGTGTTTCAGGGAGCGAACAATGAACGGACAGTCGGCCGCCAAGGCGGCCCTGGCGCGCGTGAGCGCGCGTGCAAGGCAGCTGGCGCTGGCCGGCGTGGGCGCTGCGCTGTTGCTGGGCGGCAGCGCGATTCGGGCCCAGGCGCTGCCGCCGATCGATGACTTCTTTCGCTCCGCCGCGATCGACAGCGCGAGGCTGTCCCCGTCGGGTCGCTACCTGGCCATCGTGATCGGGGCCAAGGGTGCGCGCGCCCGCCTCGGCGTGCTGGACCTCGATCAACCCGACCAGGGTGCCAAGGTGGTGGCGCGCTTCGACGACGCGGACGTGACCGACGTCCATTGGGTCGATGACCAGCGCCTCCTGTTCGGCGCGAGCGACAGCGACGCGCCTGTCGAGCGGCGCCGACCGCGCGGGCTGATGGCCGTCAATCGCGACGGCAGTGAACTTCGCGCACTCATCAAGCGGAAGTGGACGGAACGGATCAGCGAGGGCAACACGCGCATCGTCACCCGACTGCTCGAACCGGACCACTACTTCCATTCGATCGTTCACGATGGCAGCGGCGACATCATCGTGGGGCAGGCCCGTTGGGACAACATCGGCGACTTCACCAGCGTCGTGCTGCGTCGTCTGGACACGCGCACCGGCGTCGTTCGCCCTCTCGTCAAGGCACCCGACAGCTACGCGTCCGATTGGGTCGTCGATGCGCAGGGCGAGGCGCGAGCCGCATTGTCCGAATCTGCGGGGCGCTCTCGTCTGTACTGGCGTGCATCCAAGGATGCCGAGTGGACCCTGTTGCTCGACGAGCCCGCCGCGTTCGGCGCCGCTGTCCAGCCGCAGTGGGTGGATGCCGATACGCTGTACGTCACCGCGCCCACAGGCCCGGCCGGTACGCGGGCGCTGTTTCGCTTCGATGTTGCGGCCCGCCGCATCGCGGCGGAACCCCTGTTCAGCATCGATGGCTTCGACTATAGCGGTGGCCGCGAGCACGACGGTGGTCGCACGGTCGGCATCCACTACACCGCCGATGCCGACGGCAGCCATTGGTTCGATGCCGACCTCCAGGCGGCGCAGCGCGAGGTCGACGCGCTCCTGCCGGGCACCGTGAACCGCCTGACCTGCACGCGGTGCAGCGGTTCGCCCCGGCTTCTGGTGCGCTCGCACGCCGATCGGCAGCCCCCGGTCTTTCGCATCTTCGACACCAAGACCAGGAAGCTCGAGATGGTCGGAGCCTCGCGCCCCTGGATCGACCCGAAGCAGATGGCCGAGCAGGACTTCGTCCGCATTGCTGCGCGCGACGGCCGCTCACTGCCGATCTACGTGACGCGCCCGCGCGGCAAGAGCGCTCAGCCGCGGCCGGCTGTCGTGCTGGTGCACGGCGGCCCGCACGTGCGCGGCAACTCCTGGGGATGGAACGAAGACGCGCAGTTCCTCGCCTCGCGAGGCTATGTCGTCATCGAGCCCGAGTTCCGCGGCGGCGACGGCTTCGGCTGGGCGCATCTGGCGGCCGGCTTCAAGCAGTGGGGTCTGGCGATGCAGGACGACGTGACGGACGCGACGCGCTGGGCCATCCGCGAGGCGGGCGTCGACCCGAAGCGCATCTGCATCGCCGGCGCCAGCTACGGCGGGTATGCGACCTTGATGGGCCTGGTTCGCGAACCGGACCTCTATCGTTGTGGGATCAACTGGGTCGGCGTGACCGACCCTGGTCTGATGTTCTCGATCAATCACAGCGACCTGCCCGATGACTACAAGCGCTACGGCATGCGCACGATGCTGGGCGACCCGGAGAAGGACAAGGAGCGCTTCGCGCAGACTTCCCCGATCGCGCAGGCCGCGCGCATCACGCAGCCGCTGCTGATGGCCTACGGGGCGGTCGATCGACGCGTCCCGATCGAGCACGGCACGCGCTTCCGCGACGCCGTGACCAAGGTCAACAAGGACGTGGAATGGGTCGTCTATCCGGACGAAGGGCACGGCTTCTTTGCCCCGGAGTCCAAGCGCGACTTCTGGAGCCGCGTCGAGAAGTTCCTCGCCCGCCACATCGGCCCGTCGGCCGCAGTGGCCGACGCCGCGGCGCCGGCCCGCTGAGGCGCCGTCCTCAGACCCAGGGCTGCGCCAGCGCCTCGCGCTCGAACGCCTGCCGCACCGCCGGCCGGGCCAGCATGCGCTGCAGGTAGGGTCCGAGATGCGGCAGGCTGCGCGCCGGGCGTGCGAAGTGGCGTGTCCAGCGGCACAGCATCAGCGCATAGGCGTCGGCCGCGCGGTGCTGGTCGCCCAGCAGCCAGGGCCCGCCATGCGATGCGAGCTGCGCGTCGAGCTGGTCCAGCAGCCCGGCGATGCGCGCCTCGGCCCGGGCCTTGACCTCGGCCGCGCCGGCGTCGTTGCCGTCGGCCACCCAGCGCTGTGGGTAGAAGTAGGCGATCAGCGTCGCCTGCAGTGTGTTGGTCAGCCAGACCATCCACTTGTAGTAGTGCGCGCGCTCGGCGCTGCCGAGCGCCGGCGCCAGCGCGGCCGCGGCATGCGTGTCGGCGAGGTGCAGGCAGATCGCCGCGCTCTCGTACAGCACCAGCTCGCCCTGCGGCCTGCGTTCGATGTAGGCGGGGACCAGGCCGTTGGGGTTGAGCTTCAGGTAGGCCGCCGTCTTGTGGCCCTGCGCCGAGGTGTCGACCGGCACGAGCTCGAAGTCCAGACCGATCTCGGTCAGCAGGATGTGCGGCGCCATCGCGGCGCTGCTGGGGGCGTGATGGAGCTGGATCGTCATGGCGAGGCCCTGGGTTTGCTGAACAAGGAGAACGTGCCGCGGCTGGCCAGCGTGTTGAGCGCCAGGCCCGCGATCACCAGGGCCGTGGCGCCGAGCTTCCAGCCCGGCATGCCTTCGTCCAGCAGGGCCGACGAGGCCGCCATGCCGAACACCGGCACCAGCAGCGCGGCGGGCGTCACGGTGGCGGCCGGGTGGCGCGACAGCAGCCAGTTCCAGGCGCCGTAACCGAACAGCGTGTTGCCGACGGCCTGCCACGCGACCGCAGCCCAGGCGATCCATCCCGCGTGCTGCAGGCTGGCGACGATCGCGGCCGGGCCTTCGAGCGCCACGCTCAGCACGGCGAGCGCCGGCGTCGCGAAGACGCTGCTCCACACCATGAAGCCCAGCATGTCGACGCGCCCGGCCGAGCGCGCCACCATGTTGGCGCCGGCCCAGGCGAGCGCCGCGCACAGCACCAGCACCAGGCCCAGGGCGGTCAGGTGGTGGCGGTCGATGTGGCCGGCGATCAACGCCATGCCGGCGACCGCCAGCGCCAGCGCCAGGGCCTGCACGGGCTTCGGCCGTTCGCCGTCGAAGGCCATCGCCAGGCCGATGGTGAAGAAGACCTGGACCTGGATCACCAGCGAGGCCAGCCCCGGTGCGATGTCCGCGCGCATCGCATAGAACAGCAGCCCGAACTGCCCGGCGCCGAGCAGCACGCCGAAGGCCGCGAGCTTGGCGATCGGCACATTCGGACGGCGCACGAACAGCAGCAGCGGAAAGGCCGACAGCGCGAAGCGCAGGGTCGCGAACAGGAAGGGCGGCAGCTCGGCCAGCCCCCACTTGATGACGACGAAGTTCGTGCCCCAGACGAAGACGACCGCCAGGGCCAGCAGCAGGTGCGAGACAGGCATGGAGGCGGCAGTGTAGGCGCGGGTGCATCCGCTCGCAGGCCGCCGGCGTAGCACTTGCAGTAAAGACCGCCGACCATGGATACCCTCGCTCTCGCGCGACGCCGCCGACCGCTGCTGCAATGGCTGACGGTGGCATTGCTGGCCGCCGCGCTGTCGCTGCAGGGCCTGGCGGTCGGCATGGCGAGCTTCAGCGCACCGGCGCACTTCCACCTCGACCACGGCGATGAAGGCGAGCGTCTCGATGTCCACTTCGGCGACGACGAGCTGGCGCCCCCGCATGCGGCCATCGGGCATCACGGCCACGAGCTCGGCGCCGACGGCGTCGTGTACGTCGCCGCGTCGCAAGACGGCGATGCCGGCGGCGGCTCGGTGCTGAAGAACCCGCCGACGGGCCTGGAAGCGACCGGCCTAGCGGCCTGCGTGCCAGCGCTGCCGCGCGTCGTGCCCGAACGTCCGCGCGCTTCGTGCGCGGGCTTCCCGTCGCGCGTCGTCGCACCGCTCGAGCATCCGCCGCGCTGAGCCTCCCCCGCGGCGCCGCCCAGGCGCCGCTCGTCGATCGTCCCCTACACATCGAGCAGCGGCCGTCGAGGCCCGGCTGCGGGAGCCGTCATGCAACACCGCCACACCCCGCGGGTGCGACCTCGCGTCGCGACCCTCAGCCTGGCCCTGGCCGCGGCCTGTGCCTTCCCGACCGCCCGTGCCGGCGGCGAGCAGACCCTGGAGAAAGTCGTCGTGAGGGGCTCGGCCACCGAGCAGGTCGGCGTGGCGGATGCCGCCAGCGTCGGCACCGTGACGCAGAAGCAGCTGGAAGCGCGCACCGTCTACCGCAGCGGCGAGCTGCTCGAGGCGACGCCCGGCCTGGTCGTCAGCCAGCACAGCGGCGAGGGCAAAGCCAACCAGTTCTACCTGCGCGGCTTCAACCTCGACCACGGCACCGACCTGCGCA